>JAIDSL010000099.1:83031-90395 GCA_029061255.1 Muribaculaceae bacterium | reverse complement strand
GGGTGTGAACGGGGAGGAGAGGGATGGATATGGTCTTTCTTCCCTCAGTCAATTATCTTCTTTTTTGAAGATGCTGATGAAGGATGAAATTTGAAAATCCTTGAGTATTAATACTTTGGAAATTCATTGTTTAGCAAATGGTACATATCTCTTACTAAGAGATAATTAACTTTTGGTAAAGTGTTAAGTATCAAGAGTTAAGAGTTAACAAAAATTGGCACTTGCTAAACAAATCGGGCTAAATTGGCATTTTTGAGAGGAGGCTGTAAAAATTTGGAAAAACTTTTTTGCCTAAAAATGAGGATATTCCGAATTTTTTATGTACCTTTGTATTCGGATTTAGGTATCTCTTAGTAAGAGATTGACAAATTTGCTAAACAAATTAGTCGTCGGAGAGGGGGTGGGATAGTGTTTACCATGAAGCGCCTCTCCGAGGCTACTGGGATATAGTATGAGAAGCCCCGGACTGAAGTCCGGGGTTTTTGCATGATGGCAGCTCTCCGAGCTGCTCTTTTGCCGACAGGCGGCTTGGGTGGCGGTTGGGAAACCGCCATCCCATATTTTGATGCGCGGGGACGCGCACGGAGTGCGCTTGCTACTTAGCTTGATTCGGGGGGAGGCTGGGAAGCCTCCCTTCCATAGCTTGATGCGCGGGGACGCGCACGGAGTGCGCTTGCTACTTAGATTGAATCGAGGGGAGGAGATTGTGGGGAGGCTGGGAATTGGCTCCGCCCAAGCTAAAGCAAGTCTCCCTCCCATACGTGCGTCCCTACAGGTGGCGGTGGGGCTTCACGGATAACGGATAACGGACAACGGATAACAATAAATAGGTGGGGAATGGCGTTTTCTTTAATATGAAAAAGGCTTTGATTACAGGCGTTACGGGGCAGGATGGCTCGTATCTTGCCGAACTACTTATAGAGAAGGGTTATGATGTGCACGGGACAATCCGTCGCTCGTCGGTGGATTTCCGCGAACGTATCGCACATCTCGAGGGTCACCCACAGTTTCATTTGCATTATGCGGATCTTACGGACTCAATGTCGGTGATACAGGTGCTTAATCTGGTGCGCCCGGATGAGGTGTATAACTTAGCGGCACAGAGCCATGTGCAGGTGTCGTTTGATTCGCCAGAGTATACTGCGAATGTTGACGCGACAGGTGTGCTACGTCTGCTCGAGGGGATACGGCAGTGCGGATTGGCGAAGACTTGCCGCTTCTATCAGGCTTCTACGTCGGAACTATATGGAAAGGTGGAGGAGGTGCCACAGAATGAGGAGACCCCGTTCCATCCCTACAGCCCGTATGCGGTGGCGAAGCTATATGGATACTGGATTGTGAAGGAATATAGGGAGGCATACGGCATGTTTGCCTGCTCGGGGATTCTCTTCAACCATGAGTCGGAACGAAGAGGGGAGACGTTTGTCACACGCAAGATATCGCTGGCCGCTGCGCGCATAGCTCAGGGGAAACAGGAGAAACTTTACCTTGGCAACCTATCGTCGCGCCGCGACTGGGGGTATGCCAAGGATTATGTGGAATGCATGTGGCTGATACTGCAACAGCCGGAGGCGGAAGACTATGTGATAGCGACGGGTGAACAGCACTCGGTGCGCGAGTTCTGCCTGTATGCTTTCAGGCGTGCGGGGATAGAATTGGAATTCGTAGGCGAGGGTGCGGATGAGAAAGGTATCGACAAGGCCACGGGGAAGGTAGTGATAGAGGTGTCGCCAGATTTCTACCGGCCGACGGATGTGGTGAACCTATGGGGAGACCCGTCGAAGGCAAAACGGAAGTTGGGGTGGGACCCGACGAAGAGGACTTCGTTTGAGCAGCTCGTCAACCTGATGGTGGATGCAGACATGGCGAAAGTGGCTGTAGAGAGGGCAGGAGAGCAGGTGAAGCTTAATCTGGAAGAATATCTCGAGAAAGGCATTGTCAAGTGATGCTTGACAATGCCTTTCTCAAAGTATCGGCGAAGCGGAGCTTCGCAGTATCGGAGGCTTCGCCTCAGTATCGGCGCTTCGCGCAGTATCATCCACAAAAGTATCGGCGAAGCGGAGCTTCGCCGTATCGGAGGCTTCGCCTCAGTATTGGCGCTTCGCGCAGTATCATCCACAAAAGTATCGGCGAAGCGGAGCTTCGCAGTATCGGAGGCTTCGCCTCAGTATTGGCGCTTCGCGCAGTATCATCCACAAAAACGACGAAAACGATGAAAACTACTGATAAAATATATGTAGCGGGACACCGGGGGATGGTGGGATCCGCTATCGTGAGGGAGCTGGAGAGGCAGGGGTATACCAATATTATTACGCGTACGCATGCGGAGCTGGATCTTATCGACCAAAGGGCTGTCGACGCTTTCTTTGCTGAGGAGAAGCCGGAGTATGTGTTTCTTGCGGCGGCGAAGGTGGGCGGTATTGTTGCCAACCAGTCGGCGCTGGCGGATTTTATGTACGACAACATGATGCTGGAGATGAATGTGATTCATGCGGCGTGGAAAAATGGGTGCAAGAAACTGGAGTTTCTTGGCTCTTCATGCATCTATCCGCGTATGGCGCCGCAGCCGATGACTGAATCCTGCTTGCTGACTTCGGAGCTGGAGAAGACCAACGAGGCGTATGCGCTGGCGAAGATATCAGGACTGAAATATTGCGAATACCTGAACCGGCAGTATGGCACGGATTACATCTCCGTGATGCCGACGAATCTCTACGGGCCGAACGACAATTATCATCCGGAGCATTCGCACGTGTTGCCGGCACTGATACGCCGTTTCCACGAGGCGAAGGAGGCAGGGCTGACAGAGGTGACGTGCTGGGGCGATGGAAGTCCGCTGAGGGAGTTCCTGTATGTGGACGACCTGGCGAACTTGTGCGTCTTCCTGATGAACAACTATTCCGGCAACGAGACAGTGAATGCCGGGACGGGGAAGGAGCTTACAATAAAGGAGCTTACGGAATTGGTGGCATCAATAGTAGGATATGAGGGGAAGATACTTTGGGACACGACACGCCCTAACGGTACACCGCGGAAGCTGCTTGACGTGAGCAAGGCGGCGGGGTTAGGATGGACGTATAAGACGGAACTCCCCGAAGGCATCAGGCTGGCGTATGAGGATTTTCTGAGCAATCCGGTACGGGCGGAAAGATGAAAGTTTTCATCGTTGTCGTCGTTTTCATCGTTTTCATCGAAATAATTTATATGTCCGATATTGGAGTTAATTTGTTATCTAAGTAGTATTTTACTTAAACTTTGCCTCATGAGAACAAGTGATTTCAAGGATCTTAGAGTCTGGCAGCAATCTATGGATCTTGTAACAGATATATATAGACTGCTTGATAACTTACCTAAAGAGGAACGATATGGCTTAGCAGATCAAATTAGAAGATGCTCAGTATCAATACCCTCCAATATAGCTGAAGGACAAGCAAGAAATTCTAATAAAGAATTCATCCACTTTCTTTCTATTTCCAGAGGATCTTTGGCAGAACTTGAAACACAGCTTATTCTTTGCATACGACTTAAATATTTTGATGACGCAATTTTGATAGATATCTTTGAACGTATGAAGAACATTGATAAGATGATTGTGGGTTTGATGGGTGTTTTGAAAAAATAAATTTTTGTAGATTTTGTCATTGTGCTTGAATCGCTGAAAACGACGACAACGATGAAAACGATGAAAACTAATAATAAACGGGTGTTTGTGTCGGGATGCTATGATATGCTGCATTCGGGGCATGTGGCGTTCTTCAAGGAGGCGTCGAAGTATGGCGACCTGTATGTGGGAATCGGCAGCGACAAGACCATCGAGGAGCTGAAAAACCGAAAGACGGTATGCTCTGAGAAGGAACGCCTATATATGGTGAAGTCAATACGCTACGTGACGGATGCCTGCATCAATAACGGAAGCGGGATGATGGACTTCATAGAATCAGTAGACCGCTTCAAGCCTGATGTATTCGTGGTGAATTCCGACGGCGGCAGCGACACGAAGCGCAAGTTTTGCGAGGAGCGGGGCATAGAATACGTGGTGCTGGAGCGTGAACCGGAAGCCGGGCTGCAAGCCCGCTCCACGACATCGCTCCGTAAGGAAGTGAAGAGCCATCTCCCATATCGGGTAGACATAGCCGGGACGTGGATCGACCAGCCGTACGTGTCTGAGCATGGCTCCGGCTGGGCAATCACAGCCTCGATAGAGCCCACCTACGAATTCATGGAGCGGGGAGGGATGTCGACCTCGACACGCAATGCCGCCAAGAAAATCTGGCCCTACGAACTGCCTGCTTACAACGAGGAGATGCTTGCCCGACTGCTTTTCTGCTTCGAGAATGACCCTGAGAACGAGGGACACGTATCCGGGGCGCAAGATGCCATTGGAATCTGCGTGTCAGGTCTATCCCGCCATTTCTACGACGGGCATTACTGGCCGAAGAGGATAGAGTCGGTGCACGATGAAGAGATACTCAAATGGCTTGAGAGCCACCTCTGCGTTGCGCCGATGTTTCCAAGAAGGAAAGGATGCTCGGTGGTAGAGGGGAAAGACATAACACCGGAGAAGGTGAAGGACCTGACCGAGGCAGCCGACCGCTGCTGGGATGCCATAATGAAGAAAGACCTTGAAGGGTTCGCCAAGGCATTCCTTGACTCATTCCATGCGCAGGTGGCGATGTTTCCGGCGATGATGCAGCCGGGGGTAGCGGAGGAGATCGAAAAATGGCGCCCGAAGGCTTTGGCATGGAAGATGCTGGGCGCAGGAGGAGGGGGGAATCTGCTTCTTGTGGTGGATGAAGTGCCGGAGGGGGCTATACCTATCAAGATACGGAGGAGGGAGTGAAAAGTATTAAGTATGGAGTATCGGTGCTTCGCGCAGTATTGGCGACGTTCGTCGCAGTATCGGAAGCTTCGCTTCAGTATCGGCGCTTCGCGCAGTATTAAGTATTGACAACCTGACAACTGACAACCTGAAAACTTATAACTGACAACTAAACTATATGAAAAGAATATTGCTTTCCGGAATGGCAGCAGCCGCCACCCTGGCTATGATGGCAGATGATGCCAAGTATGTGTTTTACTTTATAGGCGACGGTATGGGTCTTGGCCATGTGAACGCCACTGAAGTATATAACCGCGATGTGCTCAAGAGCGAGCAACCTATATTGATGATGACTTTCCCTGTGGCATCACAGGCTCGCTCTTATTCGGCATCTTCCCCTATCACCGACTCGGCAGCAGCCGGCACAGCACTATCTTGCGGAATCAAGACAAAGAACTCGATGATTGGCATGGATCCTGATACGGTAGCGGTCAACAGCATCGCTGTTGACTTCATGAAGGCAGGTTATGCAGTGGGAGTAGGCACTACTGTGCAAGCCGATGATGCAACCCCGGCAGCATGGTATGCGCATGCCGAGAACCGAGGCATGAAGGAGACAATTGCCCCGCAGGCTGCAGAGAGCGGACTATCGTTCTTGGCAGGGGGTGAGTTCAAGCTTCACGGAGCAGGCGATGAGGCCTTCGCTGAGTTCCTCAATGTGATGAAGAAGGGTGGCTACGAAATAGCGGAGGGCTATGCTGCTTTCAATGAGCTTAAGAAAAAGGGTGGGAAGTTCCCGCAGAAGGTGATGATGTATTCCGACAATCCCGCAGGGGGACAAGTGGGCTATACCATCGACTCCATTCCGGGAGCGCTGACTTGCGCGCAGATCACCGAGGCTTGTCTGCATACGCTTGAGAGTGTGAATCCCGACAAGTTCCTGATGATGATAGAGGGTGGCAACATTGACTGGGCAGCCCATGCAAACGATGGTGGCGGAGTAATAAAGGAGATCCTTAACTTCCAGGATGCCATCAATGTGGCTTATCAGTTTTATCTGCGCCATCCGTCAGAGACCCTAATCGTAGTGACAGCTGACCACGACACCGGCGGCATGGCTTTCGGGCGCAACGGCGGCCCATATGACATCGCGTATGCTGACGCACAGAAGATTTCGAAAGACACTTTCGCCGACTGGACCCGCAACTGGGGTAAAGAAACAGCAAACCCCACTTGGGAAGAGATGGAGCAGACGCTGAAGGAGAAACTTGGTTTCTGGACAACAGTGCCCGTAAGCAAAAGGGAGACAAAGGAGCTTAAGGAACTCTTCGAGGAGACTTTCATCACGAAGAGGGCTGAAGACGAAAAAACACTATATCATACATTCAATGCCTTCACAGCAAAGGCATTTGAGATATTGAATTATCATATGGGCATTGGCTGGACCACAACCTACCATGCCGGTAATCTTGTGCCGGTGTATGCCATCGGTGCGAACGCACAGTATTTCACCGGAAGCCTCAACAATAGCGATATACCGCAGCTGATCAAGCGCGCAGCGGGACTTGATTGAAGCCTTCGGCTTCAATCAAAGTATCGGCGAGCTTCGCTCGCAGTATGAAGTATCGGAGCCTTACGGCTCAGTATCGGCGACATTTGCCCGCAGTATGAAGTATCGGAGCCTTACGGCTCAGTATCGGCGGGCTCTGCCCGCAGTATGAAGTATCGGAGCCTTACGGCTCAGTATCGGCGGCATTTGCCCGCAGTGTCAATACAACTTATGGGAAAGCAGAAATATTATGTGGTGTGGAATGGACGGGAGCCGGGGGTGTATGACAACTGGAGCGACTGCGAGGAGCAGATCCTGAATTTCCCGGGGGCGAAGTATAAGAGTTTTTCGTCGGCGGCAGAGGCTGCACAGGCTTTCCGGGGAAGTGATGATGAGAGCAACCCTGAGGATCTTGGCTCTCTGCTTATTGCCGCAAGCCAAGTTCGGAGTAACGGTGCTTCGCACAGCACCGGAGCCAGAGGCTCAGTATCGGCTGCTAAGCCGCAGTATGATTATCTGTCGAACCCTGACATCGACAAGGATGCCTGGGCGGTGGATGCTTCCTGCATGGGGAATCCGGGGATAATGGAATATCGCGGTGTGGAGCTCGCCACAGGGAAGGAGCTTTTCAAGGTGGGACCGTTTCAAGATGGCACCAATAATATAGGTGAGTTCCTTGCCATAGTGCATGCGTTGGCAGAGATGAACCGCCGGAATGAATGGCACAACATTTACTCCGACTCAAAGACGGCACAGGCATGGATCCGCAACCGGCAGGTCAAGACCCAGCTGAAGCAGACAGATAAGAACGCGAAGCTTTTCGAGTTGTTGGGACGAGGCTTAGTGTGGATACGGTCACATTCCTGGCCGGTGAAGATCATGAAATGGCAGACGGAGCTGTGGGGGGAGATACCGGCTGACTTCGGACGAAAATAGTTAAGCCTTTCAGGCTTAAAAGTATCGGCGCTTCGCGCAGTATCGGCGAGCGGAGCTCGC
>JAIDSL010000099.1:0-82931 GCA_029061255.1 Muribaculaceae bacterium | reverse complement strand
AGTATTGGCGACATTCATCGCAGTATCGGCGCTTCGCGCAGTATCGGCGAGCGGAGCTCGCAGTATTGGCGACATTCATCGCAGTATCGGCGCTTCGCGCAGTATCGGCGAGCGGAGCTCGCAGTATTGGCGACATTCGTCGCAGTATTACGATTCAACGGAAAACGGAAAACGGATAACGGAAAACGAATTATGACTTTAAGAAACTGGGTAACTGATTTACTGAATTCAATGATGACGCCGGAGACGGCACAGCCATTGATCAGCCCGACACTGCTTGTACTGGTGGTGCTGATATCTTTAGCGTCTTATTTCCTTTGCGTAAGGATAGTGACACCGCTCACTGACTTCATCACACGCAAGACCGAAACAGAATGGGACGACGACATCCTCAACGAGAAAGCCATGAAGGCCTTCTCCCAGCTTGCCCCTGCCCTCATCCTTGCTTGGCTTCTGCCTCAGGCATTCTCCAACCATGAGTGGGGAGTGGTCCTGATTGAGAAGCTTACGAAGGTCTACATCGTCTATGCAGTGGTCAACCTCATATATGTGCTCATATCCAACACTGTAGACGGTTTTGAGAAACGCGACAAAGCGGCAGAACACAACCTGACTGTAATCGAAGGAGCAATAAAGCTAATCCTTGCACTGGTAGGGGTGATAATTGGACTCAGCATCCTGTTTGATAAAAAGCCGGGTATGGTGCTGACAGGGTTCGGTGCTTCGGCAGCAGTGCTGATGTTGGTGTTTCAGGACACAATCAAGGGTTTCGTGGCAGGAGTGCAGCTGACGCTCAACAACATGCTCAAGAAGGGTGACTGGATCATCTGCGACAAGGCGGGTGCCAACGGCGAGGTGCAGAGCATAAAGCTCACCACAGTCAAGGTGCGCAACTGGGACAATTCCATCGTCACCATACATCCCTATACGCTGATAAGCGACTCCTTCCGCAACTACCAGAACATGCGCCAGGTAGGGGCAAGGCGTGTGGCTCGCTCTATATACATTGACTTTGACTCCATTCGCTTCCTGCACAAGGATGAGATAGACAGGTTGCTGGAAAAAGACCTTATCTCAGAGCATTCACTGAAGCATGCCAACCAGGAGGTGAACCTATCGCTTTTCCGCAAATACCTCATCCGCTATCTTACGTCGCATCCGGAAGTAATCAAGAAGCATCCGGATCCTGCAGTGATATTGATGGTGCGGCAGCTTCAGCCTACGCCGCAAGGGTTGCCTTTGGAGCTCTATTTCTTCACCAGAATCACTTCCTGGGCTGCATTCGAGCGTCTGCAGGCTGATATCTTCGATTATGTCTATGCTTGTGTCAGCGAATTCGGGCTGAGGATATATCAGGCACCGTCTGGAAAAGATCTTCGATTAATGCATAATGCATAATTCATAATTGATTCGATCTTAAAGACACAACTTTCGCATACTCTTTTATTATCACGCAAAGGCGCAAAGGAGCGGAGTTTCAATGCTTTGGGATGCTTCGCGTCGCGGTTATAGCAAGCTCGCAATGATTGCGGCCTGCTACGCATCGGCCGGAGTACGCAGAGAAAGCTACGCAGTTTTTAAATTCCGAATATTGCGCTACAATGAATTAGAACAAGCGAAACTTAAATTGAAGACCACAAAAACTTATGAGTAATATTTGGTGGTGTGGGGGATTTTTTGTAATTTTGCAGGGTCTTTTGACGAAAGGGTGCTTCAAGAAAGGGGAGAGAGACCCCGAGGCAAACCTTTTAAAGAAAGGCAACCAACTATTTTTTAACTTTTTAAACTCTCAACACAATGCATCTTTCAACTGAAGAAAAACAGGCTATCTTCGAGAAGTATGGCCAGGGCAAGAACGACACAGGCAGCCCCGAAAGCCAGATTGCACTTTTCTCTATCCGCATCAAGCACCTCACTGAGCACCTTAAGAAGAACCACAAGGACCACGCTACAGCACGTGCACTTAAGGCTCTCGTAGGCCAGCGCCGCAGCCTTCTCGACTACCTGACCCGCAAGGATATCAACCGCTACCGCGCTATCATTGCAAAGAAGGAACTCGGTATCCGTCGCTAATCAGGTGATACCTGACAACCAAAAACCTTAAATCCAATTCCATCGATCGATGGAATTGGATTTTTATGTTTTCATCGTTGTCAACGTTGTCACCGAGCCAACGACGATGAAAACGATGACAACGACGAAAACTGTGACAACGACGAAAACGATGAAAACTACGACAACGATAAAAAACATTCTTGAGAAACTACCGCCGTGGACGCTGACCATCGTCTGCTTCCTCGCCATATGCTGGCTGACTCTGGCACCGCATCCGCTACCAGACAATGATATCCCCCTTTTCCCAGGGGCTGACAAAATAGTGCACGGAATAATGTTCGGAGGATTCACCCTCTGCATCATACTCGACTGGAACCGACGCCATGGTTGGCCCACAAAAATCCAGAAGGCTGATGCATATGCCCCTGAGATAGCCTCCGTATTCGGCATCATCACCGAAATACTGCAACACGAGATGAATGCAGGACGATCGGGAGATGTCTGGGATCTCGTGGCCGACATCACGGGAGCCTTCCTTGTGTGCGGCGCGGTGTGCATATACAAAATTAAGGGTTAAGAGTGAAGGGTGAAGAGTAAAGAGTGAAGGGTAAAGAGTAAAGAGTAAAGGGTAAAGAGTGAAGGGTAAAGAGTAAAGAGTGAAGGGTGAAGAGTAAAGAGTGAAGGGTTGAGGGTTAAGAGGATATAAAAATGAGGAAAATACTTTTGGAGATTTGTGCGGGGGATATCGACAGTGTGTATGCCGCAGCGCGAGGCGGGGCTGACAGAGTGGAGCTGTGTTGCGCCTTGAGCGAAGGGGGACTCACTCCCTCGGTCGGGATGATCGAGGAGGCCTTGACAGTAGGGGGAATCAAGGTGAATGTGCTGATACGTCCGCGCACGGGTGATTTCGCGTACTCCAACGCGGAGCTTCGCGTGATGGTCCGTGACATCGAGACCTGCCGAAGGCTTGGAGTGAACGGAGTGGTGTTTGGAGCGCTTAAGCCTGACGGAGATATCGACACTGAGTCATGCCGCCGTATGGCGGAGGCAGCCGAAGGACTTCACATGACATTCCACCGGGCATTCGACATGTGCAGAGATCCTCGGCAAGCTGTGAAAGACATCTTAGAACTCGGATGCGACCGGATACTAACTTCCGGACTGGCTGCCACTGCAATGGAGGGAGCTGCCGTGATTGGGGAACTACAGGCAAAATTCCCATCGATTACATTCATAGCTGCAGGAGGAGTGAGTCCGGAAAATGTAGTGGAAATCATTGAAAGAGCGAGAGTGAGGGAAGTGCATGCTTCCGCAAAAGCTATAACAGGATCATCGATGGAATTCAGGAACGATGGTGTGAATATGGGGAAAGCGGATGTGGATGAATATTCGAGAATGACCACATCTGAAGAGATTGTAAGAAAACTGGTAAGGGCGTACAGCCAGTGCGTCAGCCAGACCAAATAATAATCGGACGCACGAGCCGTGCGTCCCTACCAAATGATCATGAATTTATACAGGATATCGGTCGGGATACTTTCGATATTATCGATTAATGCATATGCAGAGATTGTCACGCCTGAAATCGAGAGGGATTTTCAGGATAGAAAGAATGTGATTGAAAATGCCGGGGGATTGCGGCTTGAAAATCTATCGCTGTCAAAGGGGCAGCGCGATGCGCTGAAGATGCTCTATGCCTATATGCCACTGCCGGATATGACCGACAGGGATGTGGACTATTATCTGGAATATGTGGTAGACCCCGCACTTAAAGCCAGAGCAGAAATGCCGTGGGGAAGCAAGGTAGACGACACCCTGTTCAGACATTTCGTGCTTCCGGTAAGAGTCAACAACGAAGCCCCGGACCGACATCGTCCGGAGTTCTACGAGGAACTTAAAGATAGGGTGAAAGGATTATCGATGGCAGACGCCATCCTTGAGGTGAACCATTGGTGTCACGAAAAAGCTACTTACCAGCCATCTGACGGGCGCACCCATTCTCCCTTGCAGACAGTGAGCTCCGCCATCGGAAGATGCGGGGAGGAATCGACTTTTACAGTGGCTGCGTTGCGCTCGGTAGGGATACCGGCACGGCAGGTGTATACACCAAGATGGGCACACACCGACGACAACCATGCCTGGGTGGAGGCATGGGCAGACGGCGAATGGCATTTCCTCGGGGCATGCGAGCCTGAACCGGTGCTGAACCTCGGATGGTTTAACGCCCCCGCCTCGCGCGGCATGCTGATGCATGCCCGCGTATTCGGCAACTATGCCGGAGACGAGGAACGGCTTGAGAAAATAGACGGCATAACCTTCATCAATGTCACTGACCATTATGCTCCGGTAGACACCATAACCTTACACGCCGTATATCCTGACGGCAGCCCGGCAGTGAATGCCAAAGCCTCATTCCGCCTCTACAACTATGCGGAATTCTATCCTATAGCTGAGAAAACCACCGACAGCCGCGGCGATGCATCGCTCGTGGCCGGGCTCGGCGACTTGCTGCTTTGGGTGACTGACGGCGATCGCTTTGGATTCCGCAAGGGAAGGGTAGGAAAAGACCGCAATGTCACTGTCATGCTTGACCGCAAAGAGCATGCTGAATTCAAAGAAGACCTTGACATCACCCCTCCCATGGGCAGAAACATTGAAACCGCCGTCAGCAGTGATCAAAGACACAGAAATGACCTGCTTTTACAGCGCGAAGACTCTCTGCGCAACTCATATACGGCAACCTTCTGCACCGATGACGAAACGCGCAGGATAGCGGATATTTTAGAAGTCGATGCCGAGCGTTTGATCCCAATAATGAGAAATGCGAGAGGCAACCATTCCGTGATATCCGGATTCCTGAGAAGCCTTCCAAGAGATACGCGCGATAAAGGACTCCTGCTTCTTGAGTCGCTTACCGAAAAAGACCTTACAGACGCAGGAAGAGATGTACTCAACGACCATATTGTGGCAATCGACGAAGGATATGGAAAGCTTTTCGGAGAATACGTCATGTCGCCCCGCATCGCCGACGAGGAGCTGACACCATTCCGCAGTTTCTTCCTCAACGCAGTGGCGCAGGAGCAGATAGATGCATTCCGAAAAAATCCGGAAATATGGGTCAGCTGGATCAGTGAAAACATTGAGCCAAGCGAGACTTGGTATCCCGAACAGATCACGATGAGCCCGGAGGCTGTATGGCGCGTCAGGAAGACGTCGCCGCTCTCGCGCGATGTCTTCTTTGTGGCAGGGGCACGCAGTTTCGGCATTCCAGCGCGAATCGACCCTGTGACAGGAAAGACTCAATGGGCTGATGACACCGGGAAATGGCACGACGCATCATTCTCATCCGGAATCCCTGACCGGAAGACAGGGGCGCAGGGAATACTTAAGCTTGAGTATGAAGCATCCGACAATATCCCTGATCCGAAATATTATTCGCACTTCACGGTGTCGAAGATATCCGGCGGGGAACCGGTATTGCTCAATTATCCTGATTTTATAGGACTCTCGGAAACCTTTGCCAACGGGGAGACTCTCGATCAGGGCACCTATCTTCTGACGACGGGCCAGCGTATGGCTGACGGCGGCGTGCTTGCACACATGAGAAGCATCAATCTGAATGCAGACACCGTAAGCGAGCCAATGACCATCCGCCATGATGACAGCAAGGTGCAGGTGATAGGCTCTTTCGACTCTGAAAGCCGATACCTACCTGACGAATCTAACACGGAGACCTCCATACTATCCACCACCGGGCGTGGCTACTATGTGCTCGCTTTACTAAAACCAAACCATGAGCCATCCAACCACGTGATACGTGACATTGCGGAAGCAGCCTCTATACTTGAGGCAACTGGCCGACCGATACTTCTTCTCACAGAAGAGAGTGAAGGCAATAGATTCGGCATAGACCTAAAAGACTTCCCGGCACTACCATCTACGGCAAGCACAGGCACTGACAAAAATGGGAAAATATTAGAGAGCATAGCGGAAGGAGTCAACCTGACAGGCAATGAACTTCCAATACTGATTGTTGCTGACACATTCAACCGTGTCGTCTTCCTCTCACAAGGCTACACAATAGGAATAGGCGACAAACTTGCCTCACTCCTGCGAAAAATTGAGTGAACGGAAAAGCCTTGTAGATAAGTTTTTTTATTAAAATTCGCAAATTATTGGTGTTTGCATTCGCAAATTTGAAATAATTTATGTAACTTTACATCCGAATTGCATAATTCAATCACACCACCTATGTCAGAGCCAACTTATCACATACCGGCGCTGCTACCGCAGACCATCGAATGCCTTGACCTCAAGCCAGACGGCATCTATGTCGACGCCACCTTCGGAGGCGGTGGGCATTCGCGCGCCATTCTTGAACGGCTCGGACCAGATGGACACCTATTCGGATTCGACCAGGACGAAGATGCAATTGCCAATGCCCCGGATGACCCACGGTTTACATTCGTGAGAAGCAATTTCCGCTTCATGCGCAACTTCCTACGCTACCATGGAGTGGAAAGGGTAGACAGCATTCTTGCTGACCTCGGGGTATCGTTTCATCATTTCGATGATGCAGAACGCGGCTTTTCTTTCCGCGCCGACGCACCGCTCGACATGAGAATGAACCAAAAAGCACCGATGACGGCAGCCCAGCTGCTGGAGCAGTATGACACCCGCGACCTCACTTCGCTCTTCCGCACCTATGCCGACCTCAAAGACCCGGCAAAAGCGGCAAAGGCGATAATAGCAGCCCGCGAGCAAGGCAAACTCCAGACTACATTCCAACTTGCTGAGGCTGTAAGACCGGGATTGAACCCGAAAGGGGAGAAGAAGGAGATGGCCCAAGTGTTCCAAGCGCTACGCATTGCCGTCAACTCGGAGATGGAAGCCCTGACCACACTGCTATCAGAAGCCCCGAAGATGCTGAAGGAAGGGGGAAGGGCTGTGATACTGACCTATCACTCCGTGGAAGACCGGATAGTGAAAAACTTCTTCCGCTCCGGCAATGCCGAAGGGAAAATAGAGAAAGACTTCTTCGGGAAAGTGATATGCGACTGGAGGGCAATCACAAAGTCGCCTATCACGGCAGATGCTGAGGAAATAGAGAGGAATCCTCGCAGCCGCAGTGCCAAGCTCAGAGCGGCGGCACTAAATATTAAAGTTTAACTAAATATAATAAAGGGACAACGCAAAACGACATATTAGGATGGGCAAAAGCAAATCAAAAAAGGGAACTGACAGCAAGAGCAAGAAAAAGAGGGGGTTCGGCGCGTCGGTGAGCAACACCGTCAAGCATAACACCGACTCCCTGCGGTCGGGACGCGCCATATCGCTTGAGTTTTTCAAGCGCAATGCATGGCTTGTAATAGCAATCATAACAGTTCTCATCGGAGTGATGGGACTACGCTACCGCACAAAGACAAGGATGTCTGAGATAAAGCAGCTCAATAAAGAACTGCAACGTGCGGAAAGCGACAAGCTTCATGAGAAAGCCTGGTATATGACCCTCATCAGGGAGACGGAGCTAACAAGGCTCACAACTGAGAAGCATCTGGGACTGCGATATCAGGAAGAGCCTCCGGTAGTGATAGAATGTGAAGGCCTGAAACCTACATCAAACCAATAAATCTCACGACATGGCATCAGCAAAGAAAGGCAATAAAAGACGCATCTTCAACCGCTATGGAGTGATCACAAGTTTCTTCCTCCTGATGGCGATTGGGATAATATGGAATATGTTTCGCACCACAGTGGTGGAAGCTTCGGCATGGAACGAACGCGCGGAGAAGCAGCTATCAAGAATAGACACAATAGCTCCGGAAAGAGGCAGCATACTTGCTGCCAACGGCAATATATTGGCATGTAATGTAAAGGTGTGCGACATCAAGATCGATATGCGCCACAATAAAATCAAGGCGATGCCCAAAGACAAGCTCATCGCCAAACTCGACTCACTGGCCGACACCCTTGACAGACGCTATCCACGTTTTGATCCGGAGAAAGCCGACGCTGCCACAAGAAAAGCAAAATCATGGCATGTAAGGTTTATGGAGGAAGTGGAGAAAGATCCTGACAAGCGCACACGCTCACTTACCATAGCCCGCCACCGACCACTGGAGGAATTTGACTCTGCGCGAAAGCTCGTATTCGTACGCGATTTCAAGGGGGCAGGATTCAGATGCCCTTTATACAAAGAGGAGCATTCCCGCCGTATCTATCCCTATGGAAAGATGGCAAACCGAAGCATCGGCAGAGTGCATGAAGTAGTGACAGAGAAGACAAAACATAAGGGAGAGATACATGGATATTCCGGACTTGAAAAAGACCTTGACTCGCTTCTCTACGGCAAGCCGGGATATGCAAAGCAGGTGCCGCTGACAAAGGGATATGGCAACTGGATCACCACTCCCCCTACACCGGGCTATGACCTTCTCACAACAATAGACATCGACCTTCAGGACATAGTGGAGGAAAGTCTGCAGGACATCTGCTCAGATACCAACTGCGAATGGGGCACAGCAATCCTCATGGAGGTGGCTACGGGAGAAATCAAGGCCCTGTCGAGCATAGAGAGAATGGACGACGGGTCATATGGGGAAGCGCTCAACCGTGCTGTGCTACCTTATGAACCGGGATCGGTGATCAAGCCGATCTCCATGATGATAGCATTTGAAGACGGGCTTGTGAGCAGTGTGAACCAAACAATCGACTGCTCACCATTCCAGCGCACCAACGACCCGCATGCCCCCACAGTGAAGAATATGAAGCAAGTGATTGAGATGTCGAGCAATACCGGCATAGCACGCGTCATATTCAGAGGCTACGCCAACGATCCGGCGAAATACTATGACAGGTTGGCATCAATAGGATTTTTTGATAGGATCAACTCGGGAATTGCCGGCGAGCAGAAACCACAGGTGCGCCGTCTGGAACCGACCAACAGCAAGGGGCAACCTATCACAATGACCTCACGCCACCTTGACCTGGCACGCCAGGCCTATGGCTACAACACGATGGTGCCTCCTTTATATACATTGGCATTTTACAACGCCATCGCCAACCACGGAAAGCTGGTGAGACCACACCTCGTACGTGCTTTGCGCTCCGAAAAGGGGGACTCGATAATTCCCATCAGCTATATACGCGACCAGATATGCTCGCCTGAGACGGCAGAGAAGGTGAAGCAATGCATCCACGAAGTAGTGTGGGGAGAGCATGGCACCGCACGTCTTGTGCGTGACGACCGCGTAAAGATAGTAGGAAAGACCGGCACAGCCTTCCCTGTGGAGAAAGGACAGTATAACGCAGCCAAAAGACGCTTTGCATTCGCGGGATTCTTCCCCTATGAAGTGCCTAAATACAGTTGCATGGTACTCGTGCAGGGAATGGCAGGACTAAGTGCCAACCGTACGTCAGGGCAGGTGATGAAGCAAATTGCCCTCAAGATGCACGCAAGAGGCATGCTTTCCGGAACGCCCAAACTCAAGACTTCCGCTTCGGGCGAAAGGCCTACAATAGCGGCAAGCTTTGGCAATGACTCTGAAAAGATAGCCAGCTCTCTTGGCCACCCGATAAAAAAGATGACACCAAAGAAGGAATATCCATCGGGGAAAGTCCCGGACGTGACCGGCTACGACCTACGCTCGGCAGTCAATATGCTTGAAAGCAGAGGTCTTAACGTGGCAGTTGAAGGATCCGGACGGGTGATGAAGCAGTCTATCCCGGCAGGATCGAAGGCCGTCAGAGGGCAGAAGATACTGATCACGCTGGCAATTTAGGTTAAGAGTAAGGAGTAAAGAGTAAGGTTAGGATTTGGAGGGATGGGATTAAATCTGATAAAATAGAAAAAATTATATATGACTACGAAACTATCAACACTGCTCAATGATATCAAGCCTCTCGAAATAGTGGGAGATGTAGATAAAAACATAGTGGCACTCGAGAGCGATTCGCGCAGGGCACAGAAAGAAGGAATGTTTGTGGCTGTACGTGGCGTCACCACCGACGGACATAAGTATATCCCGGTCGTGGCTTCCGCCCACGTAGGAGCAATCGTGTGTGAGACCATGCCCGCCCAGTTTGAGCCGGGTATCACCTATATTCGTGTGGAAGACTCATCAGACGCTCTCGGCCGGCTTGCTTCCGCGTGGTATGGACATCCATCGCAGAGCCTGAAACTTGTGGGCGTCACCGGCACCAACGGCAAGACAACGACTGCGACACTCCTATATGAAATGGCTCGCCTTGAGGGTTTTGAAGCAGGATTGATCTCAACCGTATGCAACTATGTCGGCACACGCGCTATCCCCACCACCCACACTACACCAGACCCACTGACACTCAACCGTCTGCTGGCTGAGATGGTGGAAGCAGGATGCGAGTATGCTTTTATGGAAGTGTCAAGCCATGCTGCCCAACAGAAACGCATAGCCGGCCTGCAATTTGCCGGAGGAATATTCTCCAATCTGACCCGCGACCACCTCGACTACCATGGATCGGTGGAAAACTATATGAATGCAAAGAAGGCATTCTTCGACATGCTTCCTTCCTCAGCATTTGCACTTGTCAACATCGACGACAAGGCCGGACGCTATATGATACAGAACACCAAGGCCAAGACCTACACATATTCACTGCGCAGCGACGCCGACTTCCGCGGACGTGTAGTTGAGAGCAGGCTCGATGGCACACTGCTGTCGCTGAATGGAAAAGAAGTGGAAGTGCAGTTTACCGGACGCTTCAATGCCTACAACCTTACAGCCGTCTACGGTGCTTCCTGCCTTTCAGGGCTTCCTAAGGATGAGATCCTTGTCAACATGAGCCGCCTTGTGCCCGTGGCAGGACGTTTCCAGACATTCCGCAGCCCGGAAGGAGTGACAGCAATCGTTGACTATGCACACACACCTGATGCGCTGGTCAATGTGCTTGACACTATCCGCGATGTGCTCGGAGGCGAGGGATATATATGCACTGTAGTAGGGGCCGGAGGCAACCGCGACCACGGCAAGCGTCCGATGATGGCGCAAGAGGCCGCCTGCCGCTCAGACAGGCTCATATTGACATCCGACAATCCTCGCGACGAGGAGCCGGAAGATATCATAGCCATGATGAAGACCGGGCTGAGTGCAGAAGAACTTCGACGCACGCTCTGCATCACAGACCGCCGCGAGGCAATACGCACAGCACTCTCCACATGCCCGGCAGGGGGAGTGGTGCTGATAGCAGGAAAAGGCCACGAGCCCTACCAGGAAATAAAAGGAGTGCGCCATCATTTTGACGACAGGGAGGAAGTAGAGACCTTTTTCAATTCATAATTAATAGTGCATAATGCATAATTAGCCAAGAAGAAATGTTTTACGCCATTTTCGATTACCTACAGGGCTCCAGTGCCTTTGACTTCCCGGGTCGGCATCTGATGACCTACATATCCTTCCGTGCCGGAATCACATTCGCGCTCTCACTGGTGATAGCACTCGTGTTCGGACGCCGCATCATCGACCGCCTGCAGAGAATGCAGGTGGGAGAAGTAGTGCGCAACCTTGGGCTCGAGGGGCAGATGAAAAAGACCGGAACCCCAACCATGGGCGGTATCATCATCATCATCTCGATCATGTTGCCGTGTCTTCTTGTCGGCAATCTTACCAATATCTATATGCTTCTAATGCTCGTGGCTACCCTATGGACCGGAGCCATAGGATTTCTCGACGACTACAGGAAGATCAAATATCACAACAAGGATGGCCTGCAGGGAAAATACAAAATCATCGGCCAGGTAGGACTTGGCCTGCTTGTAGGACTCACCATGTGGCTTTCGCCTGAAATAAAGATGAGCAGTGTGCCTCTTACCACTGAAAAGGAAGCATTTACAGAACTCACGATGGCTTCATCAATTACCTCTTCCACCCATGATGGACCGACAGTGGTGATGGCATCAAGTTCATATGACACGGCTGATCAGGAACGTACTGTCCACCCGGTGAAGGTCTACAAGACGCCAGAGACCACGATTCCTTTCGTAAAGAACAATAACTTCAACTATCAATGGCTGACATCTTGGATTCCTAATGAAAACGCAGCCCACACCGCCGGATGGATTATATTCGTGATAGTCGTGATAGTGGCAGTGACAGCCGTCAGCAACGGGGCAAACCTCACCGACGGCCTTGACGGACTCTGCGCAGGCACGTCGGCAATAATCGGAGTGGCACTCGCCGTGATGGCTTATCTTGGAGGCAATGTGATCTATTCAGGCTATCTCGACATAATGTATATCCCGGGGTCGGAGGAGCTTGTGGTGTATGCAGCTGCCTTCATCGGGGCTTTGGTAGGTTTCTTGTGGTATAATGCATTCCCCGCACAGGTATTCATGGGAGACACCGGGTCGCTGATGCTTGGCGGTATACTCGCAGTATTCGCCATCCTTATCCGCAAGGAGCTTCTTATTCCACTCCTCTGCCTTATATTCTTCATTGAAGACCTGTCAGTAGTGATGCAAGTGGCATATTTCAAGATGACAAAGCGCAAATACGGGCAGGGGAGGAGAATCTTCAAGATGACACCGCTACATCATCATTTCCAGAAAGCAGGCGACCCAAACATACAATGCCTGATCAACTTCCCTAAGCAACCTATACCAGAATCAAAAATCGTAGTGCGCTTCTGGATCATCGGCATACTCCTTGCAGCACTTACATTTGTGACTCTCAAGATACGATAGACGTTGGACGTTTTACGTTGGACGTTATGCGAAATAAGATAATATATTAAAAAGAAAAAGAGCTAATACTGACATAATGAAAAATCAGAAAGATTTCGAAGGCAAGACACTCATAGTGCTCGGCGCGGGAGAAAGCGGCGTCGGGGCAGCCGTGCTCGGCGAAGCAATCGGCATGAAGGTATTCGTCAGCGACAACGGACCTATACCCGATAAATACCGTGCACAAATGCTGCGCAGAGGTATACTTTTCGAAGAGAACGGACATTCCCGCAAGAGAGTGCTTGCAGCCGACTATATAGTGAAAAGCCCTGGCATTCCACCGACTGCACCTCTCGTGAAAGAAGCGGAGGAAGCAGGCATTCCTATTCTCTCAGAGATAGAATTTGCAGGATGGTTTACGGACGCCAAGATGGTGTGCATCACAGGCTCCAACGGCAAAACCACTACCACCATGCTGACCTACCATATACTGTGCAAGGCCGGACTCAATGTCGGGCTTGCCGGAAATGTAGGCAAAAGCCTCGCGCTCCAAGTGGCAGAGGAGCCACACGATATATATGTGATCGAGCTATCGAGTTTCCAGCTTGAGAATATGTATGAGTTCAAAGCGAATATTGCGGTGATGCTCAATATCACGCCGGACCATATGGACCGCTACGACCATAAGATGGAGAACTATACACGCGCAAAATTCCGCATTGCCCGCAACCAAGAGCCTGACGACTATTTCGTCTACTGGCTTGGCGATCCAATAGTCACCGCTCAGGTCAAGGCACTCCAGACAGAAGCAAGCCTTATGCCATTTTCCGACACATATGAGCCGGAATCTGTGGCTTGGGAAGACGAAGAAGGAATCGTACACTTTGAGATTCCCGGAGAGACATGGGACATCCCACGTGATCGGATTTCCCTACAGGGGCGTCACAATCTCTACAACTCCATGGCTGCAGGCATATCAGCAAGTCTGCTTTCAATCAAGAGCGATACCATCAGGGAAGCCTTGGGAGATTTTGAGGCTGTGGAACACAGGCTTGAATTTGTGCGCGAACTTGACGGAGTGCGCTGGATCAACGACTCAAAAGCCACCAACGTAAACTCCACATGGTATGCCCTCGACAGTATGCGGACTCCTGTGGTGCTCATTCTCGGCGGCAAAGACAAAGGCAATGACTATAGCGAAATCCTTCCCCTTGTAAGAGAAAAGGTAAAGGCTATCGTCTGCATGGGCAAGGACAATACTAAACTCCTCGACTTCTTCTCAGCCGAAGGGAAGGAAATACGCGACTGCCATTCTCTTGCTGAGGCAGTGGCTGCTTGCCGAGAACTTGCCAAAGAGGGCGACACCGTGCTTCTATCTCCCTGCTGTGCAAGCTTCGACCTCTTCAAGAGTTATGAAGACAGGGGACGCAAGTTCAAAGATGCTGTAAATGAACTTTAATAAGAGTGAACGGTCAAAAAAACCAAGTAATCGAATAGAGAATAAATAAATCTCAATGGGACAAAACGACCAAAGCGGACTCTACATCCGCGAATCGATAGGAGGAGTGCCCGTAGAATCAGAACGGGTCTCAGGAAAGGGGAAAAAGGTATCCCGGAAAAAGAGCGAAGCAGTAGTCACCACTCTGAAAAGTGACCCATATATCTGGGGCATCTATATATTGCTGGTGGTGATCTCCATCATAGAACTTTATAGCGCCTCAGCTGCTGAAGTAGTGAGCACAAATGTCTATGCCCCACTCATACGCCATGGAATGTTTCTCGGCATTGGCTTTGTGCTGTTATATCTAATTCAACGCACTCACTACGGCTACATCACGCGTTTTGCAGGAGTAATCGGTGTCTTATCGTGGCTTGCGCTTGCCTACTCAACTTTTATGGGTGTGGAAATCAACGGAGCGCAACGTGCTTTTATGCTCGGGCCCTTCACAGTGCAGCCGCCTGAGATAGTGAAACTTACAGTAATCATATGGCTTGCCGCCATCCTTGCAAAAAGCCAAAAGCGCCACGACGTGAAGACATCCGGAATTGTATATTCTGCTATCGTCGTAGCTGCATTTGGTGGTCTGTTGGCACTAAATGGCCTGACCAATACGCTCCTGGTAATGGTAGTGAGTGTATCTATGTTTTTGATCTGCGGCATACCGTTGAGAAAGATAGTCATCGTAATCGGAATATATGGAGTCCTGTTCGGAATGTTCTATGTGTGTACGAAAGTAATCAACAGGTCGTCGGAATTCGACAAAGTAGGACAAACGGAGCAGGTGAGCTCCCCATCAGGAGGAGAACATGGACTTGGATCACAGACTCAAGTAAACCGCGTGGTCAGATTCCTTAAGGGTGTTCATCCCGAAGATGAGTTGACCGATGAGAATCGCCAAGTCATAATGGCAAAGCTTGCCCAGGCACGTGGCGGAGTCGTAGGCAAAGGCTTCGGCAACTCACGCGAAAGCGTACGCCTTCCGCTTGCTTTCTCCGATTATATCTATAGTATAGTCATTGAGGAAAGCGGACTGATAGGAGGAATCTTCCTTATGGTGCTATATCTTCTGCTACTCGCCCGAGCGGGTTATGTGGCCTACAATCTAAGCAGAGCGCTTCCTGCATTCCTCATACTTGGATGTGCTATCCTTATAGTATTCCAGGCACTTGTGCATATGGCTATCGTCACAGGTCTTTTCCCTGTATCGGGACAACCATTACCACTGATATCCAAAGGTGGGACATCAGTACTCGTTATGAGCGCAGCCATTGGCATAATGCTATCTGTATCACGCCATGCAACTCGCCAGAAGGAAGGAAAATCAGACCGCGACAATGTAGAGGCCCAGCACCTTGGGGATGACCTCAGCGCCATCAATGCCTCCGCCGACAATTAAGCACACCACAACTCCACACATCAAAACACCACAACCCAAAATGAAAAAAGATAGATACAGAATCCTTATAAGCGGCGGAGGGACCGGAGGGCATATCTTCCCGGCCCTCAGCATAGCCAATGCACTCAAGACTCGCCTTAATGCCGAAATACTTTTCGTAGGAGCCGACAACAGAATGGAAATGGAGAGAGTGCCGGCGGCCGGCTACGAGATAAAAGGTCTCCCGGTAGCGGGATTCAACCGCAAAAACCTCTTCAAAAATTTTGGTGTGCTGCTTAAGCTACGCCGCTCTATAGCGATGGCACGGAAGATTGTGGCAGATTTCAAACCAGACATTGCAGTTGGAGTTGGGGGATATTGTTCCGGACCGACCTTGAAAGCCGCGCAAAGGGCAGGGGTGCCGACCCTGCTACAAGAGCAGAATTCATATGCCGGAGTGACCAACAAACTGCTTGCCAAGAAAGCAAAGAAGATATGCGTAGCATATCCGGATCTTGAAAGGTTCTTCCCTGCAGAAAAAATAGTCTTGACCGGCAATCCAGTACGCAAGGATCTTCTATCAAATACAATTTCACCGCAGAAAGCCAAGGAGCGATTCGGACTTAATCCAAATCTACCGACAGTGCTTGTAGTAGGGGGTAGCCTTGGAGCCCTTACCCTCAACGAAAGCATGGAGGCAGGTATTAAGCGACTAAATGAGGAAGGAATTCAAGTGATCTGGCAAACGGGAAAGAATTTCGGCGACCGTGGTATCACAGCCGTCAAGAATCTCAAAGGAGTTGTGGTCACCAAGTTCATATCTGATATGGCTGCAGCATACGCTGCAGCCGACCTTGTGGTGTCAAGGGCTGGGGCAGGCTCTATAAGCGAGCTTGAACTGCTTGGAAAACCCTGCATACTCGTGCCGAGCCCTAATGTGGCGGAAGATCACCAGACTAAAAATGCACGGGCACTCTCTGACAAAGGTGCAGCAATACTCGTCAAGGATGCAGATGCCCGCGAGAAACTTGTCGATGAAATCATCAGCATCATCCACGACAAAAACAAACTGACGGAAATGAGTATAGAAATTAAAAAACTTGCTCTCCCTGAATCAGACGAAAAGATTGTGGACGAGATAGTGAAGATAATCCAGAATGCATAATTAGCTGCAATCAAGCTAAAAACAAAAATGCATAATTAATTATGAATATAAAAATACCCAAAAATATATATTTCGTAGGAGCCGGAGGGATCGGCATGGCCAACCTCGTGAGATATTTTCTTTCAAAAGGGTGCCGAATAGCCGGATATGACCGGACATCGACACAGCTGACAGACTCACTTCGGAAAGAAGGGGCGGAGATTGTCTTCAATGATGACCCGGAGCTTATTCCTGCGGATATGAAAAGTCCTGAAGATACACTCGTAGTGTATACTCCGGCAGTAGGCGACGACAACCGTATACTTTGCGAATTCCGCAGGCTCGGATTCACTCCTGTGAAGCGTGCAGCGGTACTTGGGTTGATTACAGCTGATACTGACGGCATATGCATTTCCGGATCGCACGGAAAGACCACCACGTCTTCAATGACAGCATGGATCTTGGATCTGACCAAAGGGGGATGTAACGCATTCCTGGGAGGAATCTTACGCAATACCGGGAGCAATCTCATGATATCGAGGGGCAGCCGATATTCAGTGATTGAGGCAGATGAGTATGACCGGTCGTTTCATAAGCTGCACCCTTGGCTTGCAGTAGTGACATCGACTGATCCGGATCATCTTGACATCTATGGCGACGAGGAGGGATACCTTGAGGGCTTTGCTCATTTTACTTCGTTGATCCGCCCCGGAGGTTTCCTTATCATGCACACCGGGCTTAAACTGATACCCCGCATTGGGAAGAATGTGACCTTGGAAACATACAGCGGCCACCGCGGAGAAAAAAGAGGTGATTGGTATGCGGACAATGTGAGATGGGGAACCGGATCGCTGACTATAGATATCCACGGACCTGAAACAGATATCTATGATGTCAGTCTTGGTGTTCCTGTCGAAATAAATATCGATAATTCAGTGGCCGCAGCAGCTGCCTCTTGGCATGCAGGTGCCACTCCTGAAGAGATAAAAAAAGGGTTGGAGACATTCAAAGGAGCCGAACGACGCTTCCAGATATGGCTTGATGGGGTGACAGAGAGCACCACAGCCGTCATCGACGACTACGCACACTCACCTGCAGAAGTGAAAGCATCCATCGAATCTGTGAGGAAATTATATCCGGGCAAGGAAATCGCTGTGATTTTCCAGCCACACCTCTACACACGCACCCGCGACTTCGCCCCCGAGTTTGCAGAAGCACTCTCAGCAGCCGACCGTCTGATCATGACAGAAATCTATCCGGCAAGGGAAAAACCGATTCCCGGAGTAGACTCTCAAATGGTGCTAAATGACGTCAAATGCAAAAATAAAGAATTTTGCGAGCGAAAAAATTTGCTTAATTTGATAAAAAATAGTAATTTTGAAGTGCTTATGACTCTCGGCGCGGCAGATCTTAATGTCTTGTTGCCCGAAATATGCCATATCATCATTGCAAATGATTGATATGTAAATTGTTATATAAACACAAAAAAAAGGGATAGAGGATTAGAGATATATGTGGAAGACAATCTTCAAAATCGTCTTATGTGTCGTGCTGCTTGGATACGTGGCATTTGCCTTCGCGTTCGTGCATGAGGAGAATTCCAAACGGATCTGCCCCGGCATCGACCTCCGCATAATCGGGAATACACTTCCGGACAGCGTGCTTCGACAAGGAGTGAACTCCCAGCTTGCCAAATACGGACATAAATTGAAAGGGGAGACTATCGAAAATATCAATCTAAAGCAGCTTGAAGACTATCTAAGCACATTCTCCAACTTCGAATCGGTGGAGTGCTCTATAAATCCCGATAGCCGCTTACGTATCACGATCACCCCAATCAAGGCAGAAGTGCGTGTATTCACAGATAAAGGACGCAGCTTCTATATCAACCGCTACGGCAAGCGAATCAAAGCTGACGCTGAGTTCTTCATTGATGTTCCTGTGCTTATAGCTCCGGAAAAATATGAAGGATGCATCTCATCAGCGCTATCAGTGATCAGATATGCAGGAGCAGATCCTGAACTGAGTCCGCTGATAGCCGCTTACAAGATAGATGGTCCCAACGACCTTATAATTATTCCAAGACTGCAGGGACACGTGATCAACTTCGGTGATTCCACACGTCTTGATGAAAAAAAAGCTGCCATAATGGCTGCCTACCGCAATGTATTGCCGGCAAAGGGCTGGAATACATACGATACTATTTCCGTCAAATTCAAAAGCCAGATTGTTGCATCTCGTAGAAACAAAGCGATTTCACGCCATGGCGCACTTGAAGACGACGGAGAAGACCTTGAAGAAGCCACACTTCCCGATGTGGCTAATATTAACACGCAGAATTCCGCAGAAGACAACGGTTAAGAAAATAATGGCTACAGACAGATACATAGCAGCACTGGAAATAAGCAGTTCGAAAGTAATTGGTGCAGTCGGCGCCGCCGGCAAAAGCGGCCAGTTGGAAATCCTCGCCATTGAACAGGAGAAGAGTGCCGACTCAGTGAGGTATGGCCAAATTCAAAACATCGAGGAGACCTACAACCTCATCTCATATGTGCTCGAAAGGCTCGAACGCCGACAAAATATCGCACCGCGCGAAATTACAGGGGTCTATGTCGGAATCTCCGGACGCTCACTAAGAAGCATCCGCAAGGAAGTATCCCTTGCACTTCCTGACGACACAGATATCACCGAATCTATCCTTGAGCGACTGAGAAACAGCGCAATGGAGGCTGATCTCGACAGCTCGCTTGAGATTGTAGATGCGATTCCGCGCATATTCACAGTAGGCAAGACCGAAACTCATCGGCCGAAAGGAATGATGGGTAATCATATCACCGCCATCTATGATCTCATTGTGGCGCGCCCCATCATACAAAGCAATCTAAGGAGAGTGGTCAAAGACCGTCTGGGACTCGACATAAAGGGAATAGTAGTCACTCCTTTGGCAACGGGCGACATAGCACTCAATGAACATGAGAAAAAACTCGGATGTATGCTCGTCGACATAGGAGCCGAGACCACTACCGTCACCATATATACTCGCGGCAACCTCGTCTACTACGCAACACTCCCATTTGGAGGAAGAAATATTACACTTGATCTTATGGAACTCAATGAACTTGAAGACAAGGCTGAAGAGTTCAAGATCAATTTCGGTAATGCAATTGCTCCCACAGTTCCGTCGCAGGTAAAAGTGGGCAGCCACAAACAGTCGGATATCAGCAACTACGTAGTAGCACGCTCAGAAGAAATAGTTGCCAATATAGTAGAGCAGATTAAATACGCAGGTCTCACGGAAAAGGATATTCCTGAAGGCATTGTGCTCTGCGGAGGCGGTGCCCGGCTCAACGGCATGACGGAACTCATCGGTAAATTCACCGGACTCAAAGTGAGGACGGCGACCTTGCCACACTATATAAGAATGACCGATATCAACGGGCAGGGTATGGAGAGCCTTCAGTTAGCAGCCATCATGTATGCTGCCTCGAAAAAATCAGACGAGGATTGCCTGCAGATACCACCGGCTCCAGAGCCAGAACCTGAATCGGAACAGGAGGCTACCCAAACCAAGACCGCTGGTGCCGAACAGTCAGAAAAGCCCAAGCAACGCAGGCCCGGATTCTTCAATCGTCTCGGCAACAAACTTGGCCAAATATTCACACCTATAGGCGAAGATGACGAAGGCGATGAACTTACTTAACACGTATTCCTCTACTACCTCAAAATAAAATCATATGGAAGATTATCTCAACGACATATCAAACACAACCGAATTTCTTGACGACGCAACATCTGCCATCATCAAGGTGATAGGTGTAGGTGGAGGAGGTGACAATGCCGTCAATTATATGTACAGGCAGAACATCCCCAACGTCAATTTCGTGGTGTGCAATACCGACGAACAGGCACTCAAGATGTCGCCGGTGCCCAATCAGCTGATACTCGGATGGGACGTCACCCGAGGCAGGGGAGCAGGCAACGACCCCGGTACCGGACGCCAATGTGCTGAGGCATCCACAGAAGATATCCGTGCCCTTTTCGACAAGAATACGGAAATGGTGTTCATCACCGCAGGCATGGGTGGCGGCACCGGCACAGGAGCTGCCCCTGTCGTGGCAAAGATTGCAAAAGAAGAAAACAAGCTTACAATCGGCATCGTCACGATCCCTTTCCTTTTCGAAGGGAAGAAAAAGATCATGAAGGCCATAGAAGGAGCGAAGGAGATGCAAAAGTTTGTAGATGCCCTACTTGTCATCAACAACGAGCAACTCATCGAGATTTACCCCGACCTCAACTTCTTCAACGCGTTTGAGAAAGCGGATGACACCCTTGCAAATGCTGCCAGATCTATCTCTGAAATCATCAGTGAGGAATGCTATATCAACGTAGACTTCGAAGACGTGAAAACCACTCTACGCGACTCAAAGACTGCGATCATAGCCACTGCCTACGGAGATGGCGACCATCGTATCACGAGTGCTATCCGCAATGCTCTCCACTCACCGTTGATGAAGAAGCATGATGTCAACACTTCGCAGAGACTCCTTCTGAAATTTGCTTGCAACCGCAACAGCGAACGTCCGATCACAGCGCAGGAGATGACAGAAATCTACGCCTTTACGTCAAAACTTCCTGATACAATCGACGTAAAATGGGGTATTGCAGACAATCCGGAACTCGGCGACAAGCTCAAAGTCACAATCCTTGCCTCAGGCTTCGACCTCACACTCATTGATAAGAAAAATAATGAGGGTGACAAAGGGGGCGAGTCTGAAAACATAGTGCTCTTTGGCGACGGACACGACCATGAGGCAAAGGTAGAAAAAGAAAAGGAAGTGGACAGGCAGATAGCCGAAATGTATGGAGCAGAAAAGCTGAAACAGCAGATTCAGGATGCAAACAGGGCAAAGTATGCCGTGCTTGATCCGTCACAATTTGACGACCATGAAGTAGTGGCTCTTCTCGAAAGAATTCCGACATTCAGCCGCGACCCCAAATATCTCGATGAGTTACGAAGGACCAAGAAAGAAAAAGAAAACAGGACAACTACCTATGTAAAGCCTTCGAAACAAAACGACGAAGAAAACAAAAACAATAACGTCATAAGTTTTTAAAATTACAAGATGAATTCTCAAACCACACAGACACCTGAGAATCCAGAGAAATTCCAGATGGTGGCCAAGACCTTTCAGGGTCTTGAGGAAGTGCTGCGCGACGAGCTTATCGAGCTCGGTGCCGAAAACGTAGAAGCCGGCAAGCGTATGGTACAGTTTGACGGTGACCTTGCCATGATGTACAAAGCCAACATCTGCTGCCGCACCGCACTGAGAATACTAAAACCCATAGTGAAGTTTACGGCATCGGATCCCGATGAGCTCTATGATGCAGTGCGAGAGATAGACTGGGAAAAATACATGACCCCAGACTCCACTTTCTCTATCGACTCAACCGTCTCAAGCGCAGACTTCACTCACTCGAAGTTTGTCACATATCGTGTAAAAGACGGTATCGTAGACCACTTCAACGACATCTGTGGCAAACGACCCTCCATTCGGCTTCAGGGAGCTGACATCCAGCTTAATGTCCATATTTCCGAAAACAGAGTGACCATATCACTTGACTCAAGCGGAGAACCCCTATCGAAGAGAGGATATAAGGTAGAGAACACAGAAGCCCCGATCAATGAGGTGCTTGCAGCAGGCATAATAATGCTCTCCGGATGGAAAGGAGACTCCGATTTCGCTGACCCGATGTGTGGCTCCGGTACATTTTTGACTGAGGCGGCGCTTATTGCTGCCAATATCAATCCCGGCATCTACCGCGAGAAATTCGCTTTCGAGACCTGGGAAGACTTCGATGCGGAACTGTTTGAAGAAATATACAACGACGATAGCGGAGAGCGTGAATTCGCATATAAGATATACGGCGGCGACATTGATCCGGAAGCTGTGAGGATAGCACGACGCAACGTAAAGAGCGCAAAGGTCGAGAATATGGTCGAGGTCAGCTGCCGCAGCATAGAAGATTGGACTGACAATGCTCCTGAAGGTGTGCTCGTAATGAATCCTCCCTACGGACAACGTATCAATCCCACAAACATGACGGCCCAAGCACTCTATCGGACCATAGGTACATGCCTTAAAAGCAACTTCGAGGGATGGAATGCATGGATCATCGGACTGGAGGATGGATACATGAAAGACATAGGTCTGAAACCTTCCGTAAAATACCCGTTGCTCAATGGCGGATTGGAATGCACGCTCAATGAATACGTAATGTTTAGTGGAGGCTACAACGACTTCCGTGCCGAAGGTGGGGTAGTGAAGCATACATCCGCACGTCAGGATGCACCCAAAGTACGCCGTATGACCGATAAGGAATGGGAAGACGATGCAAAGCGCTACGACGGCAAAAGCAGAAAGAAAGATTCCGTAAAGGGAGACCGTCAGAAACGCCGTATCGACAACAAACCCCGTAGATATACCGACAGCGATATATCTGACAGCTTTGACAACAGCAGCAAGCCATTCAGATACGACGATAATGACAGACCAAGTCGATTCGAAGGAAACGACATGGATCGCAGATTCAACGACGATAAGCCGCGCCGGTTCGACAACGGAGATAAGCCGCGTAAATTCAACGATGAGAAGCCTCGTCGGTTCAACGACAACAGTTATAGGTCAGAGCCACGCAGCATCTCCAACAAGGGACCGAAACTTACCAACTACACTGAAACCAGAGCCCCGGGTAAGATGCGTTCGAGAAAGAATTTCAAAAATTCATTCAATCAGGACGACGACGAGTGATGCAGCCGGTAGTTCCCGAGCAGGAGACAGACAATTACTTCACAGCCGGTCCCGGCTCAATGACAGTAGGAGCAATAGCAGCGATCATAATGATCGCTGCTACAACCTTTTTGATGCCATCGCTCAGTCCGGCAGCTGAGTTTGGCGTTTGCTTTTCTCTTCCAGCAAATCCTCTTCCACACCAAATAGGTTGCGGAATCAATACCCTGCTGATTGCTTTTGCCATATTCTTAGCTTTTCTATTCAACAAGAAGCACTCTTTTGTCAGGAGTACGGAAGCCGTTCTTCCCACTGCCATGGCTGTGATACTGGCATCAAATCCTGTCAACACCTCATATTTAGGGGCTCCGGTTGTGATGCTTATAGTCAATCTTGTATGCCTTGACATAATGATGAAGGCATACAATGCAGAAAATGCAACAACCTCAATGTTTGCCATTGCCACATATCTCTCAGTGGGCTCGATGGTAGAATATGCCTTTCTTGCGCTCATTATAATATATCCAATAATGGCTATAATGAGTAAGGTGCTTCGGCTAAAAGAGATTGTAGCTTATTTAATGGGTCTCGTGGCACCATATTGGGTAGCTCTTGGATTCGGTATTATATCTTTCTCGGATTTCCGAATGCCACAGTTTCTTGTGAATATACCAAATGCTGACGGCAACTATCTGCTGATGGTCTTCATATCGCTTTGTACCCTTGCTTTGGTAGGATTGATGATGACACTCAATAACGCCATGCTTATCTATGCAGGCAACATGAAAGTGCGAACATACAATAATATGATCAATCTTCTGGGTTTTTCTTGCGGAATTTTCATGCTGGCGGATTTCGATAATTTCGGAGCTTATGCCTCTTCATTCTGTTTTGCCGTCTCAGTCCAGATCTCCAATTTCTTTGCAATGAGGAGAATTCCACAAAGTCCAATATGGTTCTGGGGACTGCTGTCGCTCTTTATTGCCCTCTTCCTGTTCATGCTCATAGAGTCGCTTATAGGATAAAAAAATAAATATCCATCATGAAGATAGTCGCTGATAAGAATATTCCGTTTCTCGAAGGAAGACTACGGGATGCGGAACTTATACGTATTTCTGCCACAGACATAGATAGAGATGCAGTAAAGGATGCCGATGCCCTGATAGTGAGAACACGCACCAAATGCGATCGCAGCCTACTCGAAGGATCAAAAGTGAAACTTGTAGCCTCTGCGACAATAGGGACAGATCATATAGATATTCCATGGTGTAGGGAAAATGGCATAGCCGTAAGCAATGCGCCGGGATGCAATGCACCCGGGGTTGCCCTTTATGTATGGTCAAACCTGCTTCGCAATGGATTCGACCCGTCAAAATCCACTTTAGGAGTGATAGGATGCGGCAATGTCGGCGGAATAGTGGCACGTTGGGGAGAAATACTTGGTGCCAAAGTCCTGGTCTGTGATCCTCCAAGAAAAGAGAAAGGTTTTTCCGACAGGGAATACCTATCCCTTGAAGAAGTCCTGTCAAACAGCGATGCCATCACCTTGCACACTCCACTTATATCCGGCGGAAATCATCCGACTTATCATCTGATAGGAAAAGAAAGCATCAATCATCTAAAACCCGGAGGCATATTCATTAATGCTGCCAGAGGAGAGGTTGCTGACACCAATACAATCATAGCTGCTATTGAAGAAGGACGTATACATAGGGCGATAATTGACACTTGGGAAGGGGAACCTAATATCAATCCAAGACTCCTTGAACTCGCCGCTACTGCAACGTGCCACATAGCCGGCTATAGCGTAGAAGGAAAACAACGTGCCACTCGTATGGCACTTGAAGCTGTGGCAAAAACTCTCGGAATCAATGTAGATCTTGATGGACTGCAAGGTTCATACAAAGCACCTGAGAAACTTTCAACTGAACGTATTATATCAGCGTACGACCCAAGTGAGATGACAGCTGCTCTAAAAGCAGATCCACAAAAATTTGAAATCCTAAGGAATTTATATCCCCTGCATAAGGAAATATAAAAAGTCATCGGGAAATCCCGATGACTTTTTTATATAATACAAATATATCACTATAGTGCAAAATCATCACCGAAAAGGTCTTCGGTATTGTCGGAAGAGTCCGGTTCAGCTGCAATATCCATGTCTTCATCATCCGACACAATCTTGCTGTCGCGTCCCGGAAGGAAAGGATTGCCGGCAGGCTTGCGGGAATCGCGGTCGGCATTCATCTTTTCGGTGATCTTGTCAGCGATTTCATCGGCAAGTTCCTGATTCTCCTTCAGAACACGCTTCACTGCATCGCGTCCTTGACCGAGCTTGCTGCCGTTGTAGCTGAACCATGCACCCGATTTCTGAATGATACCATTCTCTACACCAAGGTCTACAATCTCCCCTACACGTGAGATACCCTCGCCGAAGAGAAGCTCAAACTCTGCCTTCATGAATGGAGGAGCCACTTTATTCTTCACTACCTTCACCTTGGCTGTACGCCCTACTGCCTGCTCTCCATCCTTGATGAATCCACTGGCACGGATTTCAAGGCGCACAGAGCTATAGAACTTGAGTGCATTTCCACCGGTAGTGGTCTCCGGGTTTCCAAACATCAAGCCAATCTTCTCACGAATCTGGTTGATGAAAATGCAGCATGTGCGCGTCTTGGCGATAGTACCCGTAAGCTTACGCATAGCCTGGCTCATAAGTCGGGCATGCAGACCCACATTCTTATCTCCCATTTCCCCTTCAATCTCAGCCTTAGGCGTCAGGGCTGCCACAGAGTCTACCACGAGCACGTCGATAGCACCTGAGTTTATGAGCTGCTCGGCGATGTCAAGAGCTTGCTCGCCATTGTCAGGCTGTGCAATCCACAGGTTATTGACATCTACACCAAGTTTCTCTGCATAGAAACGGTCGAACGCATGCTCAGCATCAACGATGGCACATATACCTCCCATCTTCTGTGCCTCTGCTATCACATGGATAGCGAGTGTAGTCTTACCTGATGACTCAGGACCATATATCTCTGTGATTCTACCACGTGGGAGACCTCCTACACCGAGTGCATAGTCAAGACCGATGGAGCCGGTAGGAATCACTTCCACATCCTGCACGGCGTCATCGCCTAAGCGCATGATTGTGCCGCTACCGAAATCCTTCTCGAGATGAGCCATCGCCATATCGAGGGCCTTGCGCTTTTCGTCCATATCGGCGATTCGCCCGCCGTTAGGCTTCTTTACTGCTTTCTTTGCCATATTATATTGTTTAATTGTTTAATTGTTTAATCGTTTAATTGTTTAAGAAATTAAAGATTCTTTAGAGGGAGAATACATATCTAATCTCTTATCTTTAACCTCTGATTTCGATGCAAAGGTAGCGGATAAAGTTCGGCTCTCCAAAATAAAATCCTTAATAAATCTTAATAAAATTGGAGTGACTGCCTAAATCGTGCAGTCACTCCAATCAATATACATATAAAAAACTATATAATACTATTTTATGTCAATAAAAAAATATTATCCAACAGATGCTCCGGGCACCACCTCCGCAGAAGGGGATATGACAGTGAGCTTGCCATCCGGATTGACTGCTGAAAGTATCATACCTTGGCTTTCAATACCCATCATCTTGCGAGGTTCGAAATTAGCAATAAAGCAGACTTCCTTGCCAACGAGCACTGACGGATCTTCATAGCTCTCAGCAATACCACTAAGAATGGTGCGTTTTTCCATTCCGTCGTCGATAAGGAACTTAAGAAGCTTCTTTGATTTCTTCACCTTAGAGCATTCCAATATTTTTCCCACACGGATATCAATCTTTTCAAAAGTCTCGAAGTCTACGTTTGGCTTAACCTCTGCCGGTTTCCAAGCAGCAAGACGGTTCTTTTCCTTTGCATCCTTGAGTTTCTGCACTTGAGCCTCCACTACAGAGTCCTCTATCTTCTCAAAGAGCAACTCCGGCTGGCCTATGTGTGCACCGGCAGGCACGAGGTCGAAGCATCCGAGCATATCCCAGCTGATCTTGTCGCCGCCGAGCATCTTGAGGAGCTTGGCAGCCATAAAGGGGAGGAATGGTTCGAAAGCGATGGCAAGATTAGCGCAGGTCTGAAGAGCTATATTCAGAATTGTTCCGGTACGCTCCATATCGGTCTTGGCAATCTTCCAAGGTTCAGTCTCCTGCAGGTATTTGTTTCCTGCACGCGCCATATCCATGGCCACGCGTAGGGCCTCACGGAAGTGGAATGTGTCAAGAGCCTCAGTCATCTCAACCTTCAGTTTTCCTATTTCTTCTATGAGCTGCGTGTCTACGGTCTCGAGAGTCTTCACCGGAGGCACTACACCATCGAAATACTTATGGGTGAGCACTACGGCACGGTTGATGAAATTGCCGAGGATTGCCACGAGCTCATTATTGTTGCGTGCCTGGAAATCTTTCCATGTGAAGTTGTTGTCTTTAGTCTCAGGAGCATTTGCAGTCAGCACATAGCGCAGGGTATCCTGCTTGCCCGGGAGTTCCTCAAGATATTCATGAAGCCATACAGCCCAGTTCTGAGATGTAGATATTTTGTCGTTTTCCAGATTCAAGAACTCATTGGCAGGCACATTGTCGGGAAGATTATAGCTGCCGTCTGCCATAAGCATTGAAGGGAACACTATGCAGTGGAACACTATATTGTCTTTGCCAATGAAGTGAAGCATACGTGTCTCCGGATCTTTCCACCAACGCTCCCAGTCGTCGCCCAAAGCCTCTATGGTGTTTGAAATATATCCTATAGGCGCATCAAACCAGACATAGAGCACCTTTCCATCAGCACCCTCCACAGGGACGGGGATACCCCAGTCAAGATCACGGCTCACAGCACGAGGTTGCAGACCAAGGTCGAGCCAAGACTTACATTGGCCATACACATTAGGCTTCCACTCCTTATGCTCTTCAAGAATCCATTCCCTAAGCTTCGGCTCCCATTTGTCGAGAGGAAGGAACCAATGAAATGTCTCCTTAAGCACGGGGGTATTGCCTGTGATTGCTGACTTTGGATTGATAAGATCGGTTGCATTGAGCGAGGTGCCGCATTTCTCGCACTGGTCGCCATAAGCACGCTCATTGCCGCAATGGGGGCAAGTGCCGGTCACATAGCGGTCAGCAAGGAATTGCCCTGCCTGCTCGTCGTAGAGCTGCATAGAGCTTTTCTCCACGAATTCACCTTTGTCGTAAAGACGGCGGAAGAAGTCGGATGCAGTCTTGCGATGAGTCTCTGAAGTGGTACGTCCATACACATCAAAAGAGATGCCCAGCCCTTCAAATGAATCCTTGATGATCTTGTGGTAGCGGTCTACAATATCTTGTGGAGTCACTCCCTCTTTCTTCGCCTTGATAGTAATGGGCACTCCATGCTCATCACTTCCACCCACGAAGAATACCTCCTCACCCTTGAGACGAAGGTAGCGGGCATATATGTCAGCCGGAACATATACCCCGGCAAGATGCCCTATATGTACCGGACCATTTGCGTAGGGGAGTGCCGACGTGATAAGCGTTCTCTTGAATTTTTTTTCCATTGCGTTATGCTATTTTTATGTTGTGCGTTGTCAGTAATGCGTAGTACGGAAGCATCCTTTAGATGCCAACATTGTCCGTTCTACATCGCCTTTATATAGACAACGTAAAACGGACAATTTATAGTGTGTATTTCGCAAAACGCAAAACGTCTAACGCGAAACTTTCATATTATTTTTCCTGACTTTTGAGAATGTCGCGAATTTCAGTGAGAAGTTTCTCTTCAGCAGTAGGCTCAGCAGGGGCAGCGGGAGCCTCTTCTTCTTTCTTCTTAAACTTCATGATGACACGCAGCGCAACGAAGATAGAAATGGCGATGATGAAGAAGTCGACTATATTCATGATAAACGTGCCATAGTTGATAGCCACTTCTTCTACAGCCGCAACTCCATCGGCAGTGGCAGCCGATCCTTCGCGGATGACGTATTTAAGGTTTCTATAGCCGTCGCCACCTGTGCAGAGAGTGACCACAGGCATAATGATGTCGTTGACAAGTGAAGATACTATTTTGCCGAAAGCCCCACCGATGATCACACCGACAGCCATATCAATCACATTGCCCTTCATGGCGAATTCCTTGAAATCAGATAAAAATTTTCCCATTTTTCCTTAATTTTTAGTGTTACAGTTTATAGTAGCTAAGATAACCCATGGAGGGTATGTGCAAATTTAACAAATATTATCGTTATTTAGTTTAAAAAAATCGTAAATTATAGATGATTAACCAAAATATTTTGCTATCTTTGCATCGTAAAACCTCCAAAAGGGTGTCCCAATCAGATTTCAAAGTCCGGATTAAGGGCTAACTTACAGTTTTACAGGCGATAAATAGAATTTAACCCAATAAAGTTAAACAATTAGGTAATATGACAAAGATTGGTATTAACGGTTTCGGCCGTATTGGTCGTTTCGTTTTCCGCGCTTCTACAAAGCGTGACGACATCGAGGTTGTTGCAATCAACGACCTTCTCCCGGTAGACTACATGGCATACATGCTTAAGTATGACACAATGCACGGTCGCTTCGACGGCACAGTAGACTACGACATGGACAAGAGCCTCCTCATCGTTAACGGCAAGCCTATCCGTGTGACTGCATGCAAGAACCCTGCTGAAATTGGTTGGGGCGAAGCAGGCGCTGAATACGTAGTTGAATCTACCGGTCTCTTCCTTACTGAAGAAAAAGCTAAGGCTCACATCGAAGCTGGTGCTAAATATGTAGTTATGTCTGCTCCTTCTAAGGATGCTACTCCAATGTTTGTAGTTGGTGTTAACGCTGACACTTACGCTGGCCAGACTTTCGTTTCTAACGCTTCTTGCACTACCAACTGTCTCGCTCCTATCGCTAAGGTTCTCAACGACAAGTTCGGTATCAAGGAAGGCCTTATGACTACAGTTCACTCTACTACTGCTACTCAGAAGACTGTAGACGGTCCTTCAATGAAGGATTGGCGTGGTGGCCGTGCTGCTTCCGGCAACATCATCCCCTCTTCTACAGGTGCTGCTAAGGCTGTAGGTAAAGTTATCCCTGAGCTCAACGGTAAGCTCACCGGTATCTCAATGCGTGTTCCGACTCTCGACGTTTCTGTAGTAGACCTTACTTGCAACCTCGAGAAGCCCGCTACAAAGGAAGCTATCTGCGCTGCTATGAAAGAAGCTGCTGAAGGCGAACTCAAGGGTGTACTTGGCTACACTGAAGACGCTGTAGTAAGCTCTGACTTCCTCGGCTGCCCGCTCACTTCTATCTTCGACGCTAACGCTGGCGTATACTTGACTGATAACTTCGTAAAGGTTATCTCTTGGTACGACAACGAGATCGGCTACTCTAACAAGGTGCTCGACCTCATCGCTGTAATGAAGAAATACAACGGCTAATTCATCCAAAGACAATAAAAAAGGGATGCTGTTAAAAAACAGCATCCCTTTTTTATTGTCTTTATAGGGACGCATGGCTCGTGGGTGCTAAAGACCAAAAAAAATAAGGACGCACGAGCCGTGCGTCCCTACTATATTAGAGTAGCATTATAATGCCTTTATTTCGGGTCTATTGCCCAGACGAGATACATTGCTCCCCATGTGAATCCGGCGCCGAAAGCAGTCAGCACTATCTTGTCGCCTTTCTTGAGCTTATACTTGTATTCATCCAGACAAATAGGAATTGAAGCCGCTGAGGTGTTACCTCTTTTCTGGATATTCACCAGAATCTTTTCTTCCGGAAGCTTTATTCGCCCTCCTATTGCCTCAATGATGCGAAGATTTGCCTGATGCGGTACGAACCAGTCTACGCTTTCAGCATCAAGACCATTGCGCTGCATGACAGTGAGAGATGAACGCAGCATATCAAATACAGCGTGCTTATATACTGCACGACCCTCTTGATATACGTAATGCTCGCGTGCATCCACTGTCTCATGGGAAGCAGGCTTCACACTGCCGCCGGCCTTCATCAAAAGATGAGGGAGTCCGGATCCGTCTACATGAATTTCGGCATCCATAACGCCCAGTGATGGATCGTCGGAAGGCTCCACAAGAACAGCTCCAGCTCCGTCGCCAAAGAGGGGACAGGTCTGACGGTCCTGATAGTCCGTCATAGAGCTCATCTTTTCGGCACATACCACTACAATCTTCTTGTAAAGACCTGAAGCTATATATGCACGAGCATCTTGCATGCCCACTATAAAGCCGGCACAGGCAGCCTGAATGTCGTAGGCATAAGCCTTCTTGAGTCCGCATTCATGGGCTATCACCGAAGCTGTGGAAGGAAATCTGTAGTCTGGATTTGAAGTAGGGCAGATAAGCAAGTCGATGCTCATAGGATCTATGCCATACTCTGCAAAAAGACGGTTGACAGCCTGAATGCCGAGCCAGCTTGACCCTTTCCCTTCCTCCTTAAGTATGCGGCGTTCCTTGATACCGACACGGGTAGTGATCCACTCGTCGTTGGTATCCACCATCTGCGACAACATCTCGTTGTCGAGGATGTCGTCGGGCACGTAAGAAGCTATTCCAGTGATTACAGCTTGTGTCATTACATCACTGCTTTCTCGATCACGAGTTTTCCGCGATAGTAGCCACATTCACCACAGATGGTGTGCCATACATGCCATGCGCCACAGTTGGGGCAGATTGCAAGTGTCGGGATGAGCGCCATGTCGTGTGTACGGCGCTTCGCGGTGCGGGTGTGCGATTGTCTACGTTTAGGATGTGCCATTTTTATTCAAAATTTATTGGACAGCCACTCATCCTTTCCTTTCACAGAAAAGAATCATGACCGCCGTCGGTTATTGTTTATTTTCTATTATATGTCATCTTCCTCCGGCTCTATGCCTTCGGATGAATGTTGCTTCATTATTTCCTTCATCTCGGGGTTGCACTCTCCTTCCGGATGCACATGCCGCAACGGGATGCTGAGCAAAATTGTATCGGCTATAAGAGGTGACAAATCAAAATTCACTTCGCTCTCCGGGATTGTGATGGTGTCGTCGCTCTCATCATAATCTTCACCGTAGCGCACAGTGACATCATAATCATCATCCACGTCAAGACGCATAGGATCAAGACATCTGTCACACGGGATGTCAATCCATCCCTGGCAGGTGATTCCTATCTTATATGCACCGTGGCGAACGTCAATGTCTACATATGCAGTGACATCGGCCTCTTTCACGTCGTCGTTGCCACGCGCCGCGAAGAAGTCGCTGTCTACCTTCATCTCATACTCATGATGGCCTTCGCCAAGAGCAGGAAGGGCTATTATGAATTGCTTTAAATCACACATATCTTATAGTGCGTTTCTTTTGCGTTGCAAAATTAATCATTTTTTGCCGATTACGCAAATCTTTCCCGCTTTTTAAGAGCTTTTTTATGAATTCTAATCTAAAGTCCCTTACATCAACACGACCCAAACTGTAAATATTGAAGTTATTTCTACTTATTTTTAAGGAGTGAGGGTGAGGAATGGGAATTTTTTAGTAAATTTGCAGTGTAATCAGGTGAATCGGCTTTTCAAGTCGATGAGAGGGAATCCGGTGTGATGCCGGAACAGTACCAGCTACTGTAAATCCCGCTTTTAAAATGCATGATTTAAGCATTTTAGAGCAGTCGTTCTTGCAACTTGCCACTGGTCTTTTAGATTGGGAAGGCACAAACAACCGGGATAAGTCAGGAAACCTGCCTGATACAACATATGACGAGATTATTTCTGGAACAAAATAATTAGTTATGAATAAAAAGTTTTTCAGGCAATTGCATCTTTGGTTGTCAGTTCCATTAGGACTGATAGTCGTATTAATGTGCCTGTCGGGAGCAGTTTTGCTCTTCGAGCGAGATTTCGGACATGTCGGGCAGGCAGAGGTGAACAGTGAGGGTCGTAATCCCCTTCCATTGGATTCCATATTGACATCAGCTTATTGCCATTTACATGGGAAAAACAAAATTGTGGGCGTAACCACCTATCCGGATCCTGACCATGCATATAAAGTGTCGCTTGCTAAGCCGGCCATGGCTGCAATTTGGATTAATCAGTACACGGGGGAGGTGATAGGTAAGTATGAAAGGGCCGAGATCTTCAAACTTGCAAGCGCAGCCCATCGCCGTCTTTTTGGCAAGACAAAAGCTGACGGAGCTTATGGCGCAAAGACAGGAAAGCTAATAATAGGGATTTCCACCATAGGATTGCTTTTGATCATCATTACAGGTTTTATAATCTGGTGGCCTAAAAAAGGACATTGGCATGAAAAGTTTAAGATTTCCTCAAGAAGCAATCCATATCGATTTTGGTATGACATTCATTGTGTCGGGGGAGTGGTAAGTTCTCCGGTACTGATCATATGTATCCTGACGGGATTGACATGGTCATTTGGATGGTATAAAAAGTCATTCTACTCTGCCCTTGGCAGTGAGGTAGCCAAGACATCAAGCCATAAGATTCCGGCTGAAAATTTCAGTGCATGGGACACTGCCTACAGAATAGTGGCGACAGAAAACAATGATAAGGAAATCAGGATATATCAGGGAGAGATTGACGTCATAACCTCAGGAATAGGAAACCAGCAGGCAGCAAATACCTACAAGTTTGATGGTGATACAGGAGAAATAAGCCTCGTGAATAAGTATATCGACAAACCACGGTCCAATCATATCAAAGGATGGATCTATACTCTCCATGTGGGCTCGTGGTTAGGGTGGATTACTCGTATTTTTTACCTGTTATGTGTCATCATAGGGGCAATCCTTCCGATAACAGGTTATTATCTTTGGATCAAACGATCATGCAAGAAGAATAAGTAATGGCACGGATTATACTTGTGACAGGGGGACAGAGGAGTGGAAAAAGTGTATTTGCAGAGAAATTAGCCTTACAACTCTCCGGGCATCCCACTTATCTTGCTACAGCAAGGATAATGGATAAGGAGATGGAAAATAGGGTTGCCATACACAAAGAGAGACGAAAGGATGTGTGGCGAAACATCGAAGCCCCTTTATATGCCGACGCGGTGTCTTTCGAAGAAAAGGAAGTTGTGCTGATCGACTGCCTTACTCTATGGGCGACTAATTGGTTTTTTGAAAAGAATGAGGATGTCAAGAGTGCAGCTTTGGCACTCAAGAGCCAAATTGCGTCTTTGTATGAAAAAGACGCAACTTATATAATAGTCACCAATGAAGTCGGATTAGGAGGAGTAAGCCCCAACAGCATGCAGCGCAAGTTTGCGGATCTTCAAGGAGAAATCAATCAGTATGTGGCATCTATAGCAGAGGAAGCCTATCTGACAATTTCAGGCATTCCGATAAAAATAAAATAAGCAATCATGAAAGAATTTCAAATAAAACGAGTCGATCGCTCAATTGAAAGAGACATAATAAATAAAATTGACAATCTCACGAAACCTAAAGGGGCGTTGGGCATACTGGAGGATTTAGCGCTTCAGATATGCCTCATACAGCACACCCTAAGTCCGGAACTGCACAGCGCTCACAACGTATTGTTTGCTGCGGATCACGGTATCCTTGAGGAAGGCGTGAGCGTATCTCCAAAAGAAGTGACGTGGCAACAATTAAGCCATTTCTCGAAAGGGGGAGCCGGTATCAACTTTCTCTGCGAGCAACATGGTTTTAAGCTCGTGCTTGTGGATGCAGGTGTCGATTATGATATTCCTGCCGGACATGGAATAATAGACATGAAAGTCCGAAAGGGTACACGTAATTTCCTTCACGAAGCCGCCATGACAGCTGATGAACTCGACCTTTGCATCGAGAGAGGGGCAAAGATTGTAAGGGATATATATGAGGAAGGATGCAATGTAATAAGTTTTGGAGAGATGGGGAGCGGAAACACATCTCCGTCGGCGGTGTGGATGCACGTGTTCACGGGCATTGACTTGAAGAAATGTATCGGAGCGGGAGCAGGACTCGACAACAAAGGAGTCCAACATAAGTATGAGGTTTTAGCAAAAGCGGTTGCGAATTACAAGGGTGATGACAAAGCCGAATCAAAGATAGCATGGTTTGGAGGATATGAGATGGCCATGGCATTGGGAGGAATGCTACAGGCTGCGGAACTCGGTATGATTATAATCGTAGACGGATTTATCATGACAAGCGTGATGCTCGCTGCCTCGAAGTTGTATCCCGCCATAATGGATTATGCCGTTTTCGGACATCAGGGTGATGAGAGCGGCCATAAGCTGATGCTTGAGGCTATGGGTGTAAAAGCTCTGCTGCACCTTGACCTCCGTCTCGGAGAAGGGTCCGGAGCGGTATGCGCCTATCCTATCATAGACTCAGCAGTAAGGATGATCAACAGAATGGACAGCTTCCAGTCTGTCAATGTAACCAAATATTTCTGATGAAACGTATAGCAGCGGCTCTGACCTTCTTCACCCGCATACCGTTATGGAAATGGACTGAGATCCCTCAGGAATACTATTCATCGGCAGTGGTCTTCTGGCCATTGACAGGCTGGGTGACGGGGAGCCTCACAGCCTTGCTTTTATGGCTTGCCGCCCAAGTGTTTCAGATGCTGCCGGCTGTTGTAATCGCCATTACAGGAAGGACACTTATTACCGGTGCACTACATGAAGATGGACTTGCTGATTTCTGCGACGGATTTGGAGGAGGGACCACCAAGGACCGTATACTCGCCATAATGAAAGATTCCCACATAGGGACTTACGGCGTGATCGGATTGATATTCTACTATCTTTGGTATGTTTCGATCGTTGTGTCTCTTCCCCTCGAAATAGCTGTCGCCGGTATCTTCGCATCTGATGCCTTTGCCAAAGCCTGCGCTGCCCAGATCGTCAACCTTCTACCCTATTCCAGACCGGAAGGAGCAAAAAACAGAATCAGTTATGAGCGTATGAAAATATGGCAGTTTTTGATCGTGATTATATCAGGATTATTGCCGACATGTCTATTGGCATGCCTTGACGTATGCTTGACAATATCGATATTTGCGCCTATTTTGGTCATATGTTTGTTGATAGTATATATGCGGCATAAGATCGGAGGATATACAGGAGACTGTTGCGGTGCAGCCTGTCTGCTGTGCGAGCTCTCGATGCTTGCTGCAGTCGCAATGATTTACAACTTTCAAATTCTATGAAGATAACCCTTATAAGACATACATCCGTAGCTGTTCCACGAGGAATATGCTACGGACATACGGATGTGAAGCTGGCAGATACATTTCCACAGGAAGCAGAAAAAGTAGCCGAAAAACTGAAATCCTGTTCTTTTGACAAAGTCTTCACAAGCCCGCTAAGCCGCTGCCGAAAACTCGCCTCTTACTGCGGATTCCCTGATGCCATATCTGATGGACGCATCATTGAAATGAATTTCGGAGAATGGGAAATGCAGGACTTCAATGAGATAAAGGACCCGAGGCTTCAGGAATGGTTTGACGACTACATGAACGTCTCCCCGACTGGAGGAGAATCAGCGATGCAGCAAAGGAACCGCTTCATTGACTTCATAGAATCCTTACGCAGCGAAACGGCGCCTGCGTCCAACGTAGCGGTATTCACGCACGGAGGTATCCTCGTGCACGCGCTCAATATCTTTACAGGACAAGATTACGAGACCCTGTTCAGGAATATTCCGCCATTCGGCTCAGTAATAGAATTGACCATCTGACAAGGAGGGTCAGGAATACAGCGAAGATTTCGACACGGCGGTTTATGCAAATGGCTTTTGTCGCGTCGAGAGTGGTGAAATCCCTATGGTGTTCTCCGATGAAGGGTTTGTCGACATTTTCGCCGAAGTAATCGTGCGGTCCCCCGAAACGGCAGTCAAGAATGCCTGCCAAAGCCGCCTCCGGATAGCCGCTGTTGGGACTTAGATGTCGGCTTCCATATTTTCTGACGAAACGCAACAGGCTCAAACTACCGGATACCACTACCATCAGAAACGCTGTCACCCTTGCCGGAATATAATTGGCAACATCGTCGATACGGGCTGCAACACAACCGAAATCCTTGTATCGGGAGTTTCGATATCCGATCATCGAGTCGAGCGTATTTACCATCTTATAAGCCATCATGCCCGGCACGCCTAAAACGGCATACCAGAATAGGGGAGCGATTACCCCGTCACTGAGATTCTCAGCCAATGTCTCAAGCGCAGCGGTCCGTATCTCCTGTGCGGAAAGTCCTGAAGTATCTCTGCCAACAATCCTTCCGACCTGTCTACGACCGGCTTCAAGGGACTCATCAACCGCAACAAAGGTCATTCTGACTTCGCGAATAAGCGTAGTACCGGCAAGACAGTAAAACACCAATATCGACTGCACCACAATATCAAGCCACCATACTGATGAGAATAACCTTAAAAATAGCCAAGTCACTGCGAACACACCAATGATAAGGAAGAGTGCTACTATTGCTCCTTTGTTTTTTCTGTGAGATCCCTTGTTGAAAAGATGTTCAAGTCCTGATATAGACTTTCCAAACCATACCACAGGATGAGGCAACCTGACAGGATCCCCAAACATAAGGTCCATAATCCATCCTATCAGCAACGGAGAGAGGTTTACAATGACATCCATTCCTCAATACATTTTATAAGCAGTTCATTACTTTCATGGTCCTGAGCCGCGACACGAAAATACGTATGGTCCAGAGTCTCGAAATTAGATGCATCCCTGATAAGCAGGCCATACCTGTCCATAAGCCATTCCTTCAGTTGAGAGGCGTTTCCTTCAGGCAACCTGCAAAGGATAAAATTACAGTCCGTATCCTGACATTCAATCCTGAGACGGCGTAAAGCCTTAGACATGCCCAAAGCTTCTTCATGGAGCTGATACCTATCAATAAAATAGTCTTTCCTATGCTCCAAAAGATAATGGGATGCCTCGATAGCAAAAGAATTCACCGACCAAGGCATACGCATTATACGGAGTCCGGATATTATTTCTGACGGAGCTACAGCATATCCTATTCGAAGTCCCGGGACAGCAAACTGCTTGGTAAGCGACTGAAGCATGATCACGTTTTTACGCGACAATACATCCGAAACTTCAAGGACATCCCCTACAGAATAGTCCGCATAGGCTTGGTCAACTACAAAAAGAGTCTCAGAGCAGGTATCAATTATATTGAGAAGAACTTCCCTATTAAATACCCTACCGGTAGGATTATTAGGATTACACAGCCATACCAAATTAGGTTTTAAGTCAATGAATGCTCCATTCAATACTTCGCATTCCGGGATGAACCTAACGGTGTGGGCATACATAGCGCAGGCATCCTGATATTCACGAAAAGTCGGGACTACAACGGCAGACCTTGATCCTTGCATCTTACGCGCAATAAGATAGATCGCTTCGGTAGCTCCATTCGTTACTATTATGTCATCGACCGGAATACCAATGGTCTCACTGAGCTTCTTCTCCACGCTGACCGGTTCAGGTTCAGGATAACTGGACAGAAGTCGAGGACAAGAGGCAAGGTGCCTCATCAATCCTGAATGATCTACACCCTGATGGATATTTGTGCTGAAATTCACCTTTACATTTCCGCCATAGCGGAAAACATCATCACCATGTCCGTCAATCATGATCCATCATTATTTTATAAAGCCTTTCAATATCAACGTATTTCCTTAGCAATGCGGCGAGGGCATCATACTGCGACTCCTTGAATGCATGGTAATCAAAATCAGTCATAGAATTCCGGGTCCTATATGGAGCCAATATGTAATCCAATACCACCGGGTTATCCAGGATTCCATGAATGTAGGAACCATAACACCGCTCATCTACGAAACACCCGTCTTGCCCGCCATCCATATTCTTCGTCAAAGGAGAATTGGATTCAGTATGTCCCATATGGATTTCATAACCCGCACATATTTCTTCCGAATCAAGAAAACGGAATTGTACCTGCCTTGTGGTCTTGCTGTCGGTAAGAACGGTGGAGACTGGGAGCAATCCCAGGCCCGGCAACTGCCTGATCTCTCCTTCTACTCCGTCCGGATCTGATATCATCATCCCCATCATCTGATATCCTCCGCAAATTCCTATGACACTCTTTCCGGCTTCTCTCGCTCGGATTATTCTTCCCGCAAAACCTCTTTTTCGAAGATGGTTGATATCTGCCAATGTATTCTTGCTGCCGGGAATTATGATTATGTCGGCTTCATCTACATCTTCGGGATCAGTAATATAGAAGAGATTTACCTCGGGATGACGCTCCAGCACATTGAAATCAGTGAAATTAGAGATATGTGGCAATGCGACAACTCCAACCTTTACCTTATTCTCGGTTATCGATTTCGTTTTATTTTCAAGAGCTACAGAATCCTCTTCCTCTATCTTTATATGGTTGGCCATCGGCACTACTCCAAGTACCGGAATACCACACAATTCCTCCAACAGACGCCTGCCACTATCAAACAACCTCAGATCACCTCTGAACTTATTGATGAGTATCCCTTTTATACGCTTGCGGTCTTCCGGAGTCTGCAGCATCACCGATCCATATACGCTTGCAAACACACCGCCCCTGTCAATATCGGCTACTAAAATAACATCCGCACCGGCATATCGTGCCATAGACATGTTGACTATATCACCGTCACGCAGATTGAGTTCGGAAATGCTCCCAGCACCTTCAAGCACAATGGGATTATAACGGGACGAGAGACGGTCGAATGCCTCATGAGCCAATCTTCGCAGTTCCTCTTTCCCTTCCTTACGGAAATAAGAATATGCATCTCGATTGCCGGAGGGTTTTCCATTCAGCACGACTTGTGATGTATGTTCACCTGACGGTTTCAAAAGAATCGGATTCATGTCGGAAGAACATGGAATGCCGGCAGCCTCCGCCTGAACAGCCTGAGCCCTGCCGATTTCCAGACCGTCGGGTGTCGCATAGGAATTGAGCGCCATATTCTGGGCTTTGAATGGGGCGGGAGAATATCCGTCTTGAAGAAATATACGGCACAGTCCGGTTGCGATGAGGCTCTTACCCACATCGCTTCCCGTACCTGCCAGCATTATAGGTGATAATCGTTTCATTTCTGTTTTCGTTTATATCCAAATTCACGCCATATTTCTTCCTTGCTGCCGGAATGCTGAAGTTCATGACGCGACATAATGAAGAAAAGGTCAGACAGACGATTGATGTACCGAAGGATATTCTCAGGCACAGGATCAAGATCATCAAGATGCCATAGATTCCGCTCCGCTCTCCTCGCAGTCACTCTCGCCTGATGCATCAGGGTAGCCAATGGAGTTCCTCCGGGGAGTATGAAACTGTCGGGAGGAGTGCATTGGGAATTTATATCATCAATCCAACATTCCAGATCCCTTACCAGGGTAGCCGGAAGTTGATTGGGATTGTGTACGCGCTGTTCGCTTAATGTTGCCACCAAGCTCATAAGAGACATAAGGTTGAGTTGGATCTCCCGGAGCCGGGTCTGCCACATATGGCCGGAAGGCAATGAGGTCCGTATCGCTCCTACGGCTACGTTAAGCTCATCAAGATTTCCGTTTGCCTCAATTCGTATATCGGTCTTTGGCACCCGAAGTCCACCATGAATGGAAGTCATGCCTTTGTCACCGGTTCTTGTGTATATCCTGTTCATCAATTCCAAAGTTTAAAAATGTCTGTCTCTCCCCAATAAAGATGAGTGTAGCCTGCGAAAGTATTCCTATATCTGTATATAGGAGTCGATACCGGCTTCCCTTTAACATTGAACTGTTGCGCTACAGATTCAATATACTCCTTCGAAGGAATAGTATGAGAGTAATGAAATTCGTGTCCACTCATATTCAATTCAGGGAAAGCCACCTTCCTGTAGCCTAATGTCAGCCTGGCATTCTCCATTGTGGTCTTCAATGGCAATACTCCACACATCTGATTGCCGTCGACCTCTTCGGTCAGGTATATCATGCCTCCGCACTCGGCAAGTATCTTACCTCCTGAATCAGCATATTCCTTTATAGCCTTACGCATACCGACATTCCGTTCCAATTCATCTGCAAACAATTCGGGATAACCCCCCGGAAGATAGATCATATCCGCATCAGGAAGTGACGTGTCGCGCAGCGGGGAAAAGTAAACGATCCTGCTCCGTAACGCCTCGATATTTACGGGATAGATAAAGTTAAACGCCTCATCTTTTGCGACGGCAATCACCTTGTCATCAACCGCAGTCACATACCTCTTCGGTTCGTCTGCATCCACCTCAGTAAGCGAAAGCAGAGTCTCTATATCTATATTGCGTTCCACTTCATCCGCCGCCGCTTCGATAAACCTCTCTATTTCAGCGACCGAATCGAGCGACAGTCCTAAATGTCGTGAAGGTGTCTTAAGGGCATCGTTCTTGGGGATATAGCCTAATGAAGGGACTCCGGTCTCGGCACATGCGTCTTTAAGGAACGCATAATGATTTTCAGAGGCGACACGATTGAAAATCACGCCAACTACCTTTACATCCTTGCGAAAACGAGTGAATCCATATATCGTAGCGGCTACAGAAAAAGCAGTTGACGCGGCATTGACAAGAAGGACCACCGGAATATCCAGTTTAACGGCTAAATCGGCACTGCTACCCGCCATCCTGTCATACCCGTCAAACATACCCATGACACCTTCAACGATGTTTACATCGCTGTCAGTGCCGTAGCGACAATAAATCTCCTTTACATGATTTTCAGACGACATAAAGAGATCCAGATTTATTGAACTCTGTCCTGTTGCCAACGTATGATATTGGGTATCGATATAATCGGGACCGCACTTGAAGGGCTGCACCGTCATTCCCCTTCGCGACAAGGCTTTCATAAGTCCCAAAGAAAGTGTAGTCTTGCCGCTCCCTGATGAAGCAGCCGCTATTAGAAACGAATTCTTTTTCATTGCCATGTCTTACTTAATATCTTACCATCGTCTGCTATCAGGACAGCATCTAATTTTCCTTTAAAAATCTTTGAGCAATGCAAATGACAGCGTCTTAAAAGCTCAGGAAAAAAGAGCATAGCATCGGCTTCGCTAAGAAGTGATGGAAGCTCCCTTGCGAGAGACAGATTTGCGATTGCCTTCTTGGAACCATCCGAACAACCGCATTCCTCAGCCAAAGACATAAGGAATTCCCTGTTGACTGTCACTTTATGGCTGTGTGTATCCATATTGCCTTCCGCAAGTTTCACCGCCTTTCCCAACATAAGTCCGATAATGAGGTGCTTGACTCCACACTCATCAGCAATCTTCATTGTCTCTCCGATAGCATTGCCATAATGGATAAAGGCTTGTTGAGAAAACCATGGAAAAAGAGCCTTCATATATTTCTCACTTTTGCCCCCGGAATTCACTATTACCTCTTCGCAACCGTTAGCCAAAGCCACATTCATCTCCCTTCGTAAGGATTCCAGAAATGCTTCGTGGGAGAATGGACGCACTATGCCGGATGTGCCTATAATGGAAACACCACCCATAACTCCAACCCTTGGATTGAAAGTCCTTTCCGCAAGTTCTTCTCCACGCTCCAGAGACACCGTAACGTCAAGTCCACCATCGTATAGAGCCGAAAGTTCAGCTCCCATCATCGAACGCGGAACCGGATTGATAGCTGCTTCACCGACTGGAAGTCCGAGTCCTGGCAGAGTTACAGTCCCTATTCCCTCTCCGCCAAGGAAGCGGATTCCATCATGCTCCGCAAACGATACTTTGACAGATATCAAAGACTTGTCGGTCACATCCGGATCGTCTCCCGCATCCTTGATTACACTTGCGATAGCTGAATTGCTTTCGATCGCGATTGACTCAACGGGCATATGAAGAGTCTCACCATCCGGTATCTTGAAGTCAATGTCTCTCACCTTTCTTCCGGTCAATAGCGCTACAAGGGCAGCCTTTGCAGCTGCTGTGGCACAAGAGCCTGTAGTGAAACCTGTATGCAAGGGATAAAATTCAGGCAATAACCTCTCAATCTCTCGTCGCAGTCCATGCCGGCCATCAACGATTAAGAATTTATCTGACAGTTTCGGACGCTTTACTACAAAAACCTTTATCCCATGACGCTCAGCAGACTCAATCTTTTCCATAAAGCCACCGCTCTCTCCGCTTTCCTTAGTAATCAGCGCATCCGGCTGAATAGTCTGAACCAAAGAATCCACCGAAGAATCATCATAATATACCAGTCTATTCATAGGAAATCCTTCTTCTGTAGCCATTTCAACAGACTCATCGCGTCTCAGTATACGAAACCATGTCTCATGCCTGCTCCAATATGGTTTTAGCTTTTTGATGGTCTGCACACCGGTTAGCGCAAGAAGTCTTTTGATCCCGGCGCTCTCCATGAGTTTAACTGCATCTTCAAAATCATCACACCACACAGTGTTTGCATAGTCAACGGAAGGATATCTGCGCTCAAACCTTATGACCTGAATGCCCAGTTGATGGCTGGCCTTGTCAACAGTGGAATGCAAAGAAGAGGCAAACGGATGCGCCGCATCAATTATCAGACGTATGGCATTGGATCTACAAAAGTCGACCATGTCCGACTCTGTCATAGCGCCATATATATGCTCACCATGTGCACATTCTATCGTCTGAAGATCCCCTCGCGTAGAGTAGAAATAGTGTCCGGCTCCTTCATCAAGTGTCTCTACTGCTATCCTTCCTTCCGTAGTGCCTCCGAAAACAAGTATCATTTCCTGAAAAGATGCTTGAAACTGTCATTATAAAGGCGTGACAGTCCTTCACGATTGTCTATGGCCTCACCCACCACAAGAAGAGTAGTCAATGTGAGCTTATTATCATGAACTATCTTTGCCAAATCCTTAAGCTGACCACGATAGATTTTCTCTTCTTTCCAAGTCAGCTTGTAGCAAGCAGCTACAGGAGTCTCCGGGGGATATGCCATCAAAAGCTCCCTCTGCACATCATCTACGATTCCAGCGCTGAGATAAATGCACATGGTGCTCTGCGAAGCGGCAAGTTTGTGAAGTTGCTCTTTTTCCGGCATCGGAGTGCGCCCCTCTCCACGTGTAAGAATAATGGTCTGCACTTTCTCAGGAATAGTAAACTGAGATTTCAAAGCGGCTGCCGCTGCCTGGAATGATGAAATGCCGGGTGTGATATGGTAGTTCATGCCATATCGGTCGAAGTAAGCCATCTGTTCTTGAATCGCACCATATATGCAAGGGTCGCCTGTATGAAGACGAACCACGAGTCTGTCTCTATCATAAAACTCCTTCATCAAAGTAAACTGCTCTTCAAGATTCATTGAGGCAGAACTTCTCACCACGCAACCCGGCTTGGCATAATAAGTCAATTCTATAGGAACAAGACTTCCGGCATACAAGATAAGGTCGGCTTGCTCAAGGAAACGCTTTCCCCTTACCGATACGAGTTCAGGATCGCCCGGACCGGCCCCGACGATCTCAATATGACCTCCACGCAAGGCTCCTTTATCAAGAGCTACGGCAAATGTGAAATCTGAGTCTTCAGAAACCTTCCCCTTATGCTTCTCAAAAATAATTTTTCCATAATCAGCCGATTTTATGGCACAGCTTTCCGCAACCCCAGGAACGCCTGTCACTTCCATCACCTTCTCCGAAGGATTTGGCACAACGATACCTGCAAGTTGATCGGGTGTATATATGCTACACAAATGAATGTTTTGCCACTTTGAAAGCTCAGCAAGGAGAGGCTCATCTTTCTTCAAATCTATTGTGGAAACCGACTTTATTGCCTTAGGACTGATACCATTCTCAACCAAAGTCTTTCCAATATACTCTGCAACTCCGTCAGGATTGCAATCGCGCCGGCAACCAATGCCAAGATTCAACACCAACGGACGATAGTAGAGAGTTAGGACATCAAAATTATATACATATGGGGTCACAGCAATGATCAGTTGATATTGCGCCACATCTGTTCGATCTGTGACCACAGAAACATTGGGAGGAAGAGTAGACTCCAGATAATCAGTTCCTTTGTCGCGGATATCGAGTAGCAAACCTACCGGCTTACCATTGACAAGCGCAGCAATTGCTTGATTCATTTCTGTCCGCGATGCATCGGAAGCCCAGCCCATACACTTTCCCAAAATGTCAAGTTTCCACACGCCGGTATTGTCACTCTGAGTAGTAATCACAGGTCTCGCTCCTATGATGTGAGCTACCTCCTCACACAAGCGGTTGGCACCACCGACGTGGCCGGAAAGAACAGATATAGCATTGTGCCCTATACTATCCACACAAATTACAGCCGGATCAGTGTACTTGTCATTTACCATTGGGGCTATCATACGTACGCATATTCCTAAAGCTCCTATAAAGATGATTGCCTCTATTGCATGGTAATCAGCTGAAGAGAACGCTCTTTGGTCAATAAGTACGTAATCGGGCCTTTCTTTCAGTATTATTTCTCCTAACTTAAGTCCGGCATCGTTTATATATACTATGTATTTCATTTTGCTTTAAGTATTGTTATCGGGTTATGATCATCTAAAATCAGTATGTGTTCAGCTTCGATGACTCCGCCACAGGCTTCAACTGCATTGCGGAATACATGGCAACTTTCCGCGCTGACAGAATTAAAGACAAGAACTCCCCCTTTGTTTAAAACCTTATATATCCTACAGACCATTTCCTCAAGTCGTCCGCCATGTCCACCTATGAACACAGCATCCGGAGAAGGATAGCGACTGATATCACAGTTCATAAAGTCTCCGATCACTCCTGTTATCCCGGGTGCTCCAAATTTACGGCAATTCTTAACCAGAAGTTCCCGTGATTCTTCCCGACGTTCAAACGCCACCACCTCAAGTGAAGGAAACTGAAGTTTGGCCTCTATCGAAACGGAGCCTGTGCAGAAACCGATATCCCAAAGGGTATGTCTCTCATAAAGGTCAAGCATTGAGAGTGTCAGCAATCGGATCGGCATCTTGGTGATCATATTCCTTCTACCCTCGAGATGATAAAATTCAGACTCGGGAATGCCGAAATATCTCTTTCGGGAATATTTCTTGGTAAGGATCACGCAGTTTGGATGTGAAAATGTTTTGCCGTAGGCTTCTTCAAGCGAAAAAGACCTGACAAGCTCTTCGCTCTCATTACCAAGATTTTCTCCAACCGTCATCATATAATTGTCATATCCATATTCAAGCAATCTGCCGGCTATTTCCGCAGGTCCCTTTTTGTGGTCGGTCAATACGCCTATAAGGGGGCACTGCCTGATGACTGCCGAATCAAGTCCTTTCCATGGTCTACCCGTCACCGAGATATTCACCATATCTGCATACGGAACAAGCATACGGTGAGCCAGCATCTGAAGGGAATTGAATGCCGGATATACTTTCATACGGCAATCAGGAAACTCACGACTCAAAGTGGCGGCAAAGCCATAAAACAATGGATCTCCTGAGGCAAATACCACAATCTTGCTGTAATGAGAATATTCTACCCACACCTTTTCCAAAGGAACTACAATGTCAATCCACACACAACCCTCCGGCAAAAGATCTTTCACGATCTCATGATGTCGTCTGCCTCCGGAAAAGACATGACCGGAAGCTATTAATTCCCTTACTTCAGGAGTAAACCACTGACTGCGGCTATCGGACAGTCCGATAACAATAAACTGCTTCTCAGACATCTCTTCCGGGTCTTAACTGCTCCGCATCGGGCCAGCAGAGTATGGAATTGACAAGGGTTGCAGCGAGGTTACTTCCACCTTTCCGCCCCTCGACTATTATTTTAGGAATATCTTTGAAAGGCTTCACCATATGCTTGCTCTCGCATACATGCACGAAACCGACGGGAGCCGCAATGATCCCGCACGGTCTTGCCTTCCCGGCTTGAATCAGAGTGCAAAGTTCCATAAGAGCCGTAGGAGCATTACCGAATACGTAAAGGGCATCCGGATGGTCAGAAACAGCCATACGTATTCCAGCCTGTGTCCTCGTGATATTCGACTTTTTGGCAAGTTCAATGCTCCTCGGATCGGAAAGATAGCATTTCACCGAGATGCCAAGACGTTCCAGCGCCCCTTTCCTTATCCCGGAGGCTGCCATAGTCACATCCGTGATTATGGTTCGTACGCTTCCAGACGACAAGGCATTGTAAATCTCTTCTATGGCTCCCTCATCGACTTTCACGATATTCTCCATATCGAAGTCGGCAGTGGTATGGATGGCATGCAAAAGAGGCCATTTCCTGCCAAGCGGGATATCCGGATCTGTCAGCTCCCGCTCAATTGTCTGGAAACTCTCGATCATTATTGATTGTCCTACCCCTGCATTTTCCTGCGTTTCTGATCCATAATACCCTCTGGGTGTCACCATATGGCCATCAAATCGATAAGTCTGTGAATTTCCTATGATGACGACCGTAAACATATCCACCTCTTCCGGATCAAATGACCCTAATGTAGTCACTGTGACTTTCTGCCCATCTCTTCCTGCCTGACGCACATATCCTACCGGAGTGGCAGAATCTCTGTGCTCAAGAAACAGTTCTTTCAAACGATACAATTCCCAATATCTTCCGTGACTCTTGGGATTATAGACTGCGGTCACGAAATCTGCCTCAGCTGCCCCCTTTATGCGCTTCTCTATAACTGCCCATGGAGTCAGGAGATCACTGAGCGATATGACACAGAAGTCATGTCCGACCGGAGCACCGAGCAATGATGCAGCCTTTTGGAATGCACTTATTCCGGGTATCACCTCCACCTCTATGTCAGAACCTCGCTCCCTAAGCATCTCATAGACGAGAGGAGCCATACCGTATATACCTGCATCCCCGGAACTTATTACCGCCACATCCTTGCCGGTTTCAGCTATTTCAAAAGCCTTTTCAATACGCTTTTGCTCCTGCTTCATCCCATTTTGAATGACTACCGCATCTTCACGGAGAAGCGGAGATATGAAAGGGATATAGTATTTGTAACCGACAACAATATCAGCCTTCCGAAGAGCTTCTATAGCATTGGAAGTCATATCCCCGATATTGCCGGGACCTATGCCGATTACGGTGATTTTCGTTTTCATAATATGTCTACTTTAATCCTAAGATTTTGAAAAGTCTGTTTTCTATATCGAAAGCCAACCCTTCCCGCTGGAAATACGTGCTGATGGCTCCATTAAGCGCCAGTTCCTCGGGCGTACCGACAGTCACTCCATGAGGCTTGTCAAGAAGCCATACCTTGTCTGCGATTTGAAGCGCAAGTTCAAGGTCATGCGTTGACAAGAAAACCGTCTTGTTCTTTTCACGTGACAATTTCTGGAGCAACAGCATTATCTCAACCTTACTCGGATAATCGAGAAATGCCGTAGGCTCATCAAGAAAGATCACAGGAGTCTCCTGTGCAAGGGCTTTGGCAATCATCACTTTCTGACGCTCGCCGTCGCTAAGGGTCTGCACCATACGGCTGCGAAGTCCATCAATTCCCACTAAAGAGATTGATTCAGCTACAACTTTCCTGTCATAATCCGACATATGTCCCCAGAAACCGGTATACGGACTACGCCCCATACCTACAAGTTCATCGACCGACATATTGTTGATGTTAAGGCGTTCGGTAAGTACCACGCCGATTACCTTGGCCAAGTCTGATTCTGAATAGGAATCCAGAGGTCTGTCTTCGATCAGTATATCTCCTTTCAGAGGTGGGAGAAACGCTGTCAAAGTCTTAAGCAGTGTCGACTTTCCTGCACCGTTCGGACCCAACAGGCATGTAAGTTCCCCTGAAAACAACGAGGCATTTATATCTCGTGTGATGACAGTCGTATGCTTCCTGTCAAGATAACCGGTATCCAAACCCATTACCTTTATTGTTTCATCCCTTTTCATCACACATCGTTTTTACGCTTATTGAACAATACCCACATCACCACAGGAGCGCCTACAAGCGCCGTGACGGAGTTGACCGGAAGAGCACCCTCGAAACCTGGCATCCTCGCTATGAGGTTACAAAGCAACGCCAATGACGCGCCACCAAGCAACGAAGCCGGAAGTATCACCGCATGATTGGATGTATGAAAGAGACCCCGGCATATATGTGGAACCGCAAGCCCGAGAAAGACAACAGGACCGCAATAAGCCGTCACGACAGCGACAAGCACTCCTGAACATCCAATCACCCAAAGTCGCGCCCTCTTGATATTCAATCCTAAGTTTTTGGCGTACGAGTCTCCTAAAAGAAGAAGATTGAGGGTCTTTATCAGGAAAAAGGAAACAGGCAGAAGGAGGAGCATCAATATTATGAATACCGAAGTCTGACCTCCGGAAACCCTTGAAAAACTTCCCAGTCCCCATATCACGTATGCCCTGATGTCCTCCTCCGCGCTGAAAAATTTGAGCACTCCGATGATGGCGTTGGCGATATAGCCTATCATTACTCCCATTATGAGGAGAGTTACGTTGCCTCTCACTTTCTGTGCCACGAATGCTATAAGAGCCATGATAAGCAAGGACCCGACAATCGCTGACAGTGTGATGGTAACCTCTCCGATCACCCCAAGCTTACTCAGGGCCACTCCACCAATGCTACCCGACAGCAGGACCACACAAGCCACGCCAAGACTCGCCCCGGAACTGATGCCGAGTACCGAAGGGCCGGCAAGGGGATTGCGGAAAACGGTCTGCATAAGCAGTCCGCTTACTGCCAGTCCTGCTCCCGCCATCATGGCTGTCAGTGACTGGGGCAACCGTGACTTAAGTATGATGTTACGCCATATCATATTTCCATCGTCTCTACCCAAGAGGATTCCTATGATATCATCGACAGGGATGTGGACCGAACCTAACAGGAGATTCAATATAAAGAATCCTGCAATCGAGATTCCCAACAATCCCATAAGGATAACCGTACTGCTTCTGCTCATTTCAAAATATGGTAATATTCAGGTTTATGGTCCGGCAGCACTTCCGGATGGAATACGTGGATAAAATCAGCTAATACTATCTCCGGCTCCACCGGCATACTCTCGTAAAAAGGAACTTCCTTCATATTGCAATATATGACACCGTGATTTTTCCAAGCATCAAAATCAGTGTATCTATTATCCTGCTCCTTTAGGACATTATAGCTATAATCGCCGTCAAAACTATTGACGATTCGCCAGTAGTCAGCATGCGCGGCATTGGTATAGACAGTCTCATAGTCAAGGGTCACTCCTCCTGACTCAGTGTTGTCTTTAAGGAAGTAGTCGCCACCGGCATCCCTGAAGAGCTGGGCGAGAAAACTCTTACCACCTACTGCATACCAGTTTCCTCCGCGCATCTCTCCGCTGAACACTGTAGGACGGTTCTTCACAGTATCTACCTTAGACTTAAGTCCGTTATATCTGCTTTCTATACCCTCGAAGGTGGAATTTGCAAGCGAGGCATTACCGGTCAGAAGACCGATCACCTTTATCCACTCTGCCTGCCCCAACGGAGTCAACTCCTTATACCCGAGATGAGGGATCATCGGTATGTCTACATTACGGATGGCATCGTAGCCGCCACGCTTGAAGGGCGAGATGAAAATCACATCCGGATTTATGGCCATTATCACCTCATTGTCGAAATTTCCCTCTATCCCGATCTTATGGGTTTTGCCATCCTTCAGCTGTTGGTTCATCTTTTCGTTGTGCAGATGGCGGGTGCTCGTGATTCCAACCACCTTTTCCGGAATGCCAAGCTTCAGGAAATTGGAAAGCTGTAGCGAGGTCATACAGATAGCGGTTTCTATCGGGATATTGAGGCGTGTATAACCATCAGGTATCTCTCCATTATACTCCTTGTCTACAAGAGCAAAATGAAACTGCTCCGCCTCCTTATTCTCAGGGTCATTTATGTCAAGAAGTGTAATATCATCCCTATAGCTCACATTAAAGCCTTTGGCATATCGAGCTGCTATCATAGAAGCTGAATCTACATCTGTATTTGATTTTCCATTCGCATCCGATTGATTCCGATGCCCCCCACAGGAAAACATGAGCGCAATAGCTGTCAGTAGCGGTAAATATCTAAGTTTTCGCATAGTTGATTTGATTTATTCAGGTATGTATATTATTTCTCCATTCTCAAGTTGATACGCCGTCCCTACTTTCCTTCCCTTGGATCCGGAAGAAGATGACTCATCGTCGGTCGGAGTGTATTTCTTTATCTCGTCACCCTCCTTAGTGATTATTTCCATATTATCGGCACCGGGATTTTTTACGATAGTGAAATCCTCCTTCGAGAAAATCTCGTTCATGCTGAAGTGGCTCACTAATGCCACCATCAGGGCGACAGCAAATACCATCGCGACATCAAATAGATTTGTCAGCATGCCCATCGGATTGTCTTCTTCGTCATTGCGAAGAATAGGATTCTCTTTCATTCTGTTGCAATTTTAGCGATAATGAACTCCAGATCGTTCAGATATACGGCATAATATCTTTGGTTGAGCTGCAATGCACATAGTCCTATGCCGGCAACAAGCATCCCGATCACTGTTGTGGCAAACGCCACTTGCATATTGTATGCCATAGAGGAGATGTCTCCGACAGCAAGTCCTACAAGCGCGGGACCCATAGGAATAAGTGTTCCCATCAGACCAAGCATAGGTCCGAACTTTATGAGCATCCTATATTTTGCAAGTATTTTCTGCACTTCTACCTGAAAATTCGCCAGTACATGATTGCAATATGCGGGATCTTCACTATGATCAATAATTCTTGTCAAATATTCATTAACCACGCTGTCTTTCGTGACTTCCAGACCGGAAAGAGTGGATTGAAGCTGATCATAAGAATAGTCCCTGACTATCTCATTAAGAGCCGTAGACATACGTCTGTGAAGGCAGACAGTTCTATATAGCCCTGCAAGAATCCATAACCCTCTTCCCAATAGATAGAGAAGTAACAGGACTACCGGAATCATAAGTCCGTTAGAAATTGTAAATAGTATTTCGGATATTATTTTCATGATAATCCATAATAAATTATACATATCAAGATCCCGATTAAAGAGACCTTATAAAGACTATCTTTCCCAAGCCTTAGACAACGGCATAGGAATACGAGAGACGCGGAAACGACACATACCGATATCCCGGCAAGCAAAGCCGGAATCGTGAAATCAAGACCGGGAAAGGATCGCGAAGCAACCGATGACAATAAGGCGATCGGAGCCAATATCATTATACCTGGATAATAACCGATTATCCTACCGACTGAGCCGGAAGAGAATACCATTGCTACAAACACCAGCAATTCTACAAATTCACACACCACAAGAGTCCTTGCGTATAGCAGTCCGGCGATTTCGTCCGGAGTCAAGCCACTCATATAGAAGGTCAGAAACACGGCTAAAATTCCCCAACATACCACAATCATAATCCCAGCCTTCTGTGAAAGGATTGATACCCTCACTATCGCCGCGAATGCTATCGCTATAAAGAAAATCAACTGAACTAAGCTCATTTCCGCTCCTTTCTCCTTATCGTTATTGCCAAAACCACGATTATCAGCAATGCCCCTACAATAACGGCTGCTATATAATCGGCTGTCGACTCATCGACCTTATCAGACAGAAATCCCTTTGATTCAGCCTTAAGCCGCTTCGAACCCGAAGTTTCTGCAAGCGCTGCTGCTATCTCCTTTTGGTATTTTTCAGCATTCTTCCTGTCCAGTCTTGACGAAATGTACTCCTGAAGCTTATGATTTCCGCATAAAAATTCTGTGCATGGGGCTCCATGTTCCCCAGTCACATCAGCATGAAGGCCGGCTATTGCGCTCAATTGCTTTTCTGTAGGATTCCAGAAACCTTTTCTTGCACTTTCCATCATAGTGGCAGTCATCTCCTGAAGTGCGGCGGGATTGACTCTCTCAAAATAATCCTTGACTCCAAGGCCATGGATATCCTCTACGTAGACATCGTAAAGATCGTCATATATCTTGTCGTTCAAAGCCTCCGGACGTGTAGCGCTCCAACCGAATATATTCCTGAATATCTCTCCGAACATTTGTGCAGTAGTGGCATCACCCTTCATTCTCTCCTTTATGAAATCCGGATTAAGAATAGTGGCTCTCGTCTCAACCGCTATTGCCTCCTTTGTATCTTGCAGTCGGGGAATGTATGAATTGCGGTAGTCTGCCATGACGGCATCCGGCGTCTTGCCGCTGATGCTTTTGGCGGCAAGCGACAAAGCTCCCGTAAACTCATACACATGGTCGAGAGATATTGGCCCCCATGTATTGCTTTGACGCGGCTGCACGATTATATCAGTACCGGATATTCCCGATTCCAGGGCGTTTCTGTTGATCACACCCCAATTTTCATCATCGCCATACATTGCACACATATTGTTGAGGTATCCGTCGGCAAGTTCGCTTCTGTCGTCCCATTCTCCTGAATTTTCCGTGTAGCGAAGCATACCCGTGCTATATCCGGAATTGACAGGACCGAAAACACGCATATTCGACAGCTCACGGGCTCGTTTAGGCGATTCTCCCTTATCCATCAATGCCTTTTCCTGCTTAATTGAGCCGTCAGCAACATAATTGGGATATACATCCTCTTTAGCATCCGACGCAAGCTTAACTGCATCGGTAATCATCTTGAGACGCGAAGAGGCAATATCACGCAACTGGCCCGAAACCTGTACCATAATGTTGATTCTCGGTCTGCCGAGTTCCTCGGATGGAATAAGCCTTAAATCCATGACACGTCCCTGTTCGTCGCGAATAGGTTCGACTCCGAGCATACGTAATGCCTGCGCTACAGTGGCTCCCTGTGATGATATGAACTCCCCTGCCCAGAATGTATAGCTTACCTTCTTCGGATACTCGCCATACTTTTTCAGATAGTCAGACAAGGTCTGCTCGGCAAGAGCCACCCCCTTTTCCCAAGCCTGGGGTCCGGGAGTTGCCTCGGCATTGATACTATACATATTCCTGCCCATCGGAAGCACATTCGGATTCAAGACCGGGTCTCCGCCGGGAGCAGGACGCACAGGAATTCCGTTTAGGGCACTTACCATAGCATCTATCTCAGCTCCTGCAGAAGCCTTAAGCAACCGACATACTTCCAATGCCTTCTCTCCATCATCATATGCCGCTGATTTGCTTCCTTCAAGTATACCGGATAAATACCGCTTCGCATCAGGGAGATAGCGATGGGAAATAAAAGTGAAATCCTGAAGGGATTCTTTTGATATCTTCCCCTTTTCGTAATCTTTTCTTGCACGACTGTAGGCAAGTTCATCCGCTGTTATGGCAAGAACACTTGTGGTCATGTCTTTGGAGGAATAAGGCTCACCCATCACATAATAGGCTCCTGTTATCTTCTCATTTGCAAGTTCCTCGACAAAGGAATCGATTTTCTTCAGTTCCTCTACGGTATATGTGCCCGACAAAGTCGAATCAAGCTCAAGATCCCGATGAAAACCAAGATCTATGACCTGACGCTTCAGGGCACCGGTGTTACGAGAGGGATCCGCAATAGCGGCATGAATATTTTCTATCAGAGCATTATATTTCTGGCGCAGTCCGCTTTCAACGTATGGAGGAGTAAGGTGTGTCACTATCACCGCGTGGCTTCGGCGCTTGGCAATTATCGCCTCTCCTACATTTCCTGTAGTATAAAAGTAGAAATGCGGACGGTTGCCAACAAGTACTTCCGCCCAGTCAGCTTGGGAAAGTCCTGCATTCTTGCCCGGAGTAAATTCAAGGTTTCCGTGTGTTCCGAAATGTATCAGGGCATCAGCGTCAAACTCTTTTTGCATATAAAGATATGGAGCAAGATAGCTATGCGGAGGCGCTACATCAACTCCATGCACAAGCTTGAAGTCATCGTTTCCCAAAGCGGGACGCGGTTGCGGAAACAACAGTACATTGCCATATCTTAAAGCTGCCACGGCTATGCTGTCGCCTCTTGCAAGAAGTGAACCCGGAGCTTTTCCGTAACGCTTCTCCACTTCAGCATATTTTTCAGGCAGCAGTATTTCTTTAGCCCATCTTTCATAATCCTTTTTATTTATCCATAATGGGTCTGCCTCGTCCATGAATCTCTCTTGGGCCGCAGGGGCATAGTCGCCCATGACGCTTCCATGCTTCATTATCTGATGTCTGAATTGCTCAAGCGAGGCAGGAAGACCCTGGACATTATATCCTTCTTTTTTGAGTCTTTTAAGAAAGTTATATAGAGAAGGTACGACTTCCATCCCTGAAGCAAGCAGTGCATCCTTCCCGGGAGACTTGAAATAGCCGATGGCGACTTTCTTTTCAGAGTTAGATTGCTCACGAAGGTTAATGAATCGCTCAAATTGACTGATAAAGGCATTCATCCTCTCCTTGTCAGGATTATAAAGCAGATACCCTTCAGATGATGGATCCTGTGTGGAAATGCACAACGGGGTCATTCCCCCATCAATTTCAGGCACCACTATGCGGGCGTTGAGTGTGCCGCCTCCCATCGGATTATTCACATCAAGCCACTCCTCCCTTGACTGAATGAGCGGATATGGCATGAATAGCGGAATCTTGTTGTCATAAGCCCAATTTATAAGCGAGTCATTGCCAAGACGCCCCATAGGAAGATATATTATCGCATGCGGCATGACATCCTTTATCATCCTTTCGCGTGCTTTCCCGGTAGCAGTCAGTGGATATACGTTATATCCATCTTGAGTCAGGCGAGTCACGAGAGTATCTATATGGGCACGGTTGTTCTCAACCGGGAAATTAACTCCTGATACAAACGCAACGTTTTTGCCCGAAGGAGAATAGAGTCCTTTTTTCTTGAGATATTCAGTTAACTGAACTGCTTTATCGAAATATTTTCCCGCTTCAAGATGGTAATACATGTTAGAGGGCATGGCTATCGGGTCCGAAAATGCCTTATCTCCGAAACGACCCGGAGTTGAAATGCTTCTCACATATCTAAGCATATTCCGATAGTTCTCTCTGCATGGATTTGAGAAGTAAAACTGAAGTTTTTCAGTCTGTAAGGAATCAAGATTATGGTTTACGACAAAACTGAAATTACGAAGAGTATTTGTAAATACGGGTACGCCCTTGCTGGCGGCACGGTCGAGCGAACGAAGTTGAATAGAGTCGAGATAAAGACCACGTCCATACATCAGCACGGCATCGTAGTTCTCGAAATCCTTTGCCTCTTCCATGCTGACGCAAGTTACCTTTATGTTGCGGCTGTCGTTATTGAGTATTATTTCCGCTTCCTGTGCAGGCAATGGATTGACTACAAGAATACTTGTGGGCTTTAAACATATTGAATATATAAGCCAACATAAGCCCCCCACTAATACTATCAGTGCTATTACAACAGAGATTTTCCCGACTCTTAACATATTATAAGTAGTTATTCCAATTAAATGTATAGTATGATCAATTTGTAATCATATGAATTTCAATTGGTAATAATTATGAATTATGCATTATGCATTATGAATTTCCACTTAATTATAGATTTTCCTTTATAAAACCGGCTTTTTGAGAGGCGGCATCTATAACCGGAGCTGTCATAGCCTCCCTGATATGATCGATATAAATATTCTGAATTTCCGGAATCTGACCTAATCCCTCAATGACAGCCTCCGCCTGGAAGCCATCCTTCTCGAGCTGTTCGCGCCATTCTACATCAATGTCATTACGGGCATGATCACCTGCTACGAACATAAACGGCACGAGACAAACTTTTTTCACCCTGTCTTTCTTAAGTTCGGCTAATGTGGTCTCGTAGGTTGGATAGCCTTCCACTGTAGCCACATGGAAACTGCCGGCATCAGCTGCTCCGAACATATAATCGATTTGAGAATAGATTGCTGTGGCAGGAGTGGAGGTGCCATGACCAACCAACACTACAGCCTTATCTTTTCCTGCATGATTGCTGTAGCGATTCTTCAGCACCTCCACTGTTTTCTCACAGTCAGCAATAGAATATAGCAACGGCCTTCCTACACGTATTTCTGTAAAGAATGGCGACATCATGGCGGCTTCCTGACGAAGTACCTCAGTTTCTATCCCATCGATTACATTGGTGCCCTGTACTATCACATTTGTATATCCCTCTGCAGCAAGCCGAAGGAGAGCTTCCTTTGGAGTATTCTTTTGAATTCCACGCTTGGCAAGACGATTTATTATTATCCTTGAAGTATAAGCTTCCTCTACTGTTATTCCCGGGAATGTCGATTTTACCTTATCATTCAAAGCATCTATCGTCGCAGCACGGGTCTCGTCGACGGTAGTGCCGAAGTGTACCATTAGAATTGCAGTCTTCCCTGATTCTGAATTCAGCAGGTTCTGGGCATTTACCGTGACCGTAAGCATAATTGAAAGAAAGAAAATCAGTTTTTTCATACTATCCTGTATTTGTGGGTTCGTCTCCCGGAGTAATTCACATTATCCCGGGAGACTTTGGCAAAAATTTTGAAAAACTGTCTATACTTTAATATTATTATTTCACGAATATTATTATTTCACGTCTTCGACTACACGGATTTGCTCGAAGTAATATCCTGATGCCATAGTAGCTCCAAGCGAAGTCTGCCCTGTAGCCACATCATAGATGTATATCTGAGGTTTCTGACCTTCGGCATCGACTCCGATATAGGCTTTGTGATTGACATAAGCCATTCGGGAAGAGAAGCGGCCGCTGCTGTAAGCAAGACGCTGTCCATTAAATGTAATAGGTGTGCTTGTCTTGGATATCACGTCAAGGACAGTATAATAATGACTGAAATCATCTATCTTCGTACCTATTTTATCCTCTCTTGCATATGCTACAACCTTATTATTCCCGACATACATGACAGAAATCAATTTGCCGTCAGCGGTAAAGCCGTCATAGCTTTGGTCAAAAGATGTAGAGTTGGCAGGGATCTTAAGCAGATGGCTGTGTTCATTGCCATCGGCATCGTCAGTAACACAGGCGATATAGAGGTTGTTGTTGCCATCGATGAAAGTAGTGGTCTGAAGCAATTCTCCATAAGCCGTCCCCACCATCTCGCAGTCGAGGAAGCAGGGTTTGTCACTCTCCACTGCCATATTAGCCGGGTTGATCACTGCTGTCATCATAGGAGTGACTCTTTTGCCACCAAAAGCCTTACCTGTTTTTGCATAATAGAAGTAGAAAAGTTTATTGTCAGATGCACGATAAGTGAGGATACCTGAAGTTGTGAAGAGTTCACCACCCTCCGGCATCTTTACATCAAGAGTACCCTCATCGATAATGGTCATATCATCTGCATTCAGTTTTGTCCAGATTATTTTTGAAGCATCTCCGTTTGCCGCCATTATTACGAGAGTATTATCGTTGATCCAGGCATGTGTATATTTTCTTGTAGAATAGGTATTGGTCTGGAAGCGACGTTCCTTCACCACCTGAATCTGATTGTCCTTGATAGTATATTTTGCGAAACGGTCGCCTGACACAGGCACTTGATAATAATATGCACCTTTCAGTATGGTCTCGAGAGAAAGGATAGAATTTACCTCGGTGCCCTGGCCTTGAAAGGTGATTTCCGGCTGATCGGCTTCAAGAGAGTTAAGGCTGCGTACAAGAGTCTGCACGTCCCTGCCCATACCGCCGTGGCGGTCGAGGGCTACCCAAAGGTCGAAGTGGTAATCCTGAATGATAGTAGGATCATCTTCCTGTTTTGGATCATCATCCTTAGAGCAGCTTGTCATGCCGAAGGCGATGAAAAGCGCCATGAAAGAAAGTAGAAGAAACTTAAATTTTTTCATTGTGCTATGATTTTTTGATTAGTTAATGAATATTCTGAATTTTGCAGCGAAACTGCGTCCCGGTTTCTGGAGCATATAGTTGTCGTAAGCCAGCTTGTCGAAGATATTATTGCATTCCAGCGAAAGGTTGAATCTGTCTTTCTTACATGAATAGGTTACGGAAATATCCGTGATGTTCTGCGTAGGGATACGTGCCTTTGAAGATGCAGCTCCGAAAGCTTCCCAATTGAGGAAATACCAGTGAATATATTGATAAGCAGCTCCAATCCTGAGACGATCCTCTTTTTCAATGAGAGAATTAAAAGTATATGACACATCCACGTTGCCGAACATCCAGGGTCGGTTAGGGACACGGTTCTTGTATGTAGCCGATGGATTGCCGTCGGTCTTATACTTCTTGAGGTCGCGGGCATCGCTCCAGCTACCGTTAAGTGCTACCTGCAGTTGGTGTCTCCACCAATATGACACCTCAAAATCGAAGCCCTTTATGTCTATGGCGGGTTCGTTTATGTATTGCATCATTCCCTCCCGCTCAGAGACAGTGGCACGTATGTAGTTCTGCACATGGCGGATGAAGCCGTTGGCTTCGTAGCTGACCTGATTGTCGTCATCTACAATCCAATTACCGAATACTCCGATATTATAGTTGTTGCTTGTCTCGGGATGCAAAGCGAGATTGGCATAGACTGTTGTTCCGTTACCGAGCAGTTCCCGAGACAATGGAAGCCTGACGCTATGTTCATATGACCCTTTGACGGCCAGAGGTTCCCATATTGTATATCGGGTCCCTATTCCTGCTCCCCAGTAGCTCTTGGAATTCTTTTTATCTATCTGGTCAGAGCCGGTAATGGTGAAGTCATCCGACTGCCCGATAGAAAGAGCGTTTATGTAATCCTTTACAAAATAAGATGTCTGCCATTTTTGATCGAAAAATGACTGGGAATATGTAAGGGAGAGTATATGTTTTGTGACAATGTCGTTTGAAGGCTCGAAGAATCGGTCTGCCCGGTCGTATCTGTCATTACCTCGTCTGTTGAGCATGTAGTTGAACGCCAGTGTATGATGCTCGTTGATGCTATAATCGACTCCGGCATTCACGACTGTCAGAGGGCGTCGGTAAACCCTTATCGTCTTTCCCTTGTTGTTGAGTTCGTTTCCGGAAGAAGGCATCCATGTGCCATCCCATGAATATTTACGGAATGCCGTGTCCACGGTCTCACTGTGATCCCATGTATGCGAGATATTCAATCTTGTAGATACACGCCCCCAGTTCTTGGCATATCTCGCTGATACATTAAATGAGTGAGAATTGCGGGATGCCTCGCCATACACCTTGTTCTGCATGGCCCCGGTCTGGATATCCTTATCAAGCTTATTGTAGGAGACACCTATAAAAAACATATCCGCCCATCGGGTATTGTTGACCCCCGCTTCTATCTGGCCGAAAAGAGAAAAATAATCGTCGTGGAATCTCTTTTTATTAGTAAATATAAACTTGTCTTCCTCCTCACTCCATACTTCCACTCCCTTCATCATATAGTCGTTTTTGGAGTAGTTGATACTAAATGTCGGTCTGACTGCGATTGACGTACCCGGTATATAGTATTGGCCTGTTATGTCTCCTGTATGCGTATGGAAAGAGGCTATGCCGTAAGATGCGTCTAAAAAGTTACGGCGTGATTTCTTAGTGACTATGTTTACCGCACCGCCCAAGGCATCCGAACTGAGATAGGAAGGCACAACACCCTTGTACAACTCCACACGCTCCACTGTGTTGAGAGGCACATTGTCTAATGTAAGTCCGGAACCCTTTGTTTCTAATGGAACACCGTCGATGAAATATCGGATTGAATTGCCTGACATGCCGTTGATCGTAAGATCAAATTCAGATCCCATTCCACCTTCACGGCGCACCTTCACTCCGGCTGTGCGATCCACGATATCGTTGAGGGTGACTGACCTATTGACGTTAGGGGTGATTTCTACGGCATTGACAGCAAAAGCACCCTCTTCAAGTTTCTTGGCAGCCGATTTACCGTAGACCTTCACCTCATCCAAAGCAAAGGCATCATCAGGAAAATCACTGACAGTGTCCGTATTTTGTATATACGAAGGATCGGCACCCTGCATCTGCAGGAAGCTGAAGAAAAGTAGAAATGACAGTGAGCGATGCTTCATTTTGGTTTGCTGCCAAGGGTTTATAATAAGGCATATTACACAGCAAACCATGTTCCTACACCCCGGTGAGGGATGACGAACGGCTGTCTTGTGGTAATATAACCCGAAAACTACAAAACATTATGTTGTCTTGGCAGGTCTCCTGACTTATCCTGCTCGCCGACGCCTTCCCATCAGCCAATCTGACAGTGGCATTATGTCGGTGAGTTTTGTAGGAATTACAGTAGCGGGTCTGTCCCGGATTCTCACCGGATTCCCTATTAATCGCGTTGCCGCAAACCAAAACGTGGCGCAAAGTTAAAAAATATTTTCTACACCACCAACTAATTTCATTACTTTTTATCATTACAATACTCCCTTAAATCCTCATTTATGCCTGTAGAAAACTTGTAGATAACCGTCAAAAACCTGTAAATAAACCTACAAAAATTGTTGATAAACAGCTGTTGATTATAAGAGGGTCATATGCACTTTTACGTCCGACACTACTTTTCGGCAATCTTTCTACACTCTTTCCTTAGTGTTTTCTTCAAAATTTACCCCTTTTTCTACATAATATACCTGAAAATTTATTAACTTTGCAGTTATCTACAGTGTGTAGAAAACATCAGCATATGCCTGAATTTTCAGTATATTGATGTTTCATAACATGTAGATAACCGTTGATTATTGATCAATAACTGAGATTTCCAAATTTTGGAGAGAAAAGTAATGATCATTTATCTACATTCTTTATTCTTGTTGTTGATTATTTTTTTTAATTTATTTTTTTAATCATATAAAAATAAAAAATGAAGTCGAAAACTTCCGCACTCGATACTCCTCACAAGAAGCAGCTCGCCGATGAGATAGCCGAGCTCAAGAAAGAAAAGAATGCTGTGATAATGGCTCATTATTATCAGCGCGATGAAATAAAGGAGATAGCTGACTTCATCGGAGACTCCTTGGCGCTGGCACGTAAGGCGGCAGAGACCGATGCCGATGTCATAGTAATGTGTGGCGTGCACTTTATGGGAGAGACTGCAAAGATACTTTGTCCTGACCGCACGGTGCTGATTCCGGATCCGAAGGCCGGATGCTCGCTCGCCGACAGCTGCGACCCCGTAGAGTTCGAGAAATTCGTAAAGGAGCATCCTGATCATACCGTGATAAGCTATGTGAATACCTCAGCTGCCGTGAAGGCGCTTACCGATATAGTAGTCACTTCAGGCAATGCACGCAAGATTGTGGAGTCTCTTCCTGAGGATGAGAAGATAATATTCGGTCCCGACCACAATCTCGGAGAATATATAAATAGTGTCACCGGACGCAGTATGCTTCTATGGAACGGTGCTTGCCATGTCCACGACCGCTTTTCGCTGCAAGGAATAGCAGATCTCAAGAAGGAGCATCCCGGTGCTAAGGTGCTCGTGCATCCAGAGTGTCGCCGTCCGCTCCAGTTGATAGCCGACAAGGTGGGCAGTACGGCTGCTCTTCTCGACTTCGCACATAAGGATGATGCCAAGGAATATATAGTGGTTACGGAAAGCGGCATTCTCTTCGACATGCAGCGCGAATGTCCGGAGAAGACCTTCATTCCTGCTCCTGCGGATGATGCGGAGTGCCAGTGTAACGAATGCGACTACATGAAGATGATCACTCTCGAGAAGCTGCGCGACTGTCTGCGCGATGGAAAGCCGGAGATCCATGTCGATCCGGAAGTGGCGAAGAAAGCTCTTCGTCCTATAGAGAGAATGCTCCAGCTTTCTTAATTCTCTGTGTAGGGACGCACGGATCGTGCGTCCTTGTTCTGCCGGCTTTTTTAGGACGCACGAGCCGTACGTCCCTACAAGTTTATTTGAATATATATGGATTCTATAAAGAAGAATATCGCTGAGCTGACCAATTGCAGCGTGGAAGAATATAGGGAGGTGGAGAAGCTTCCTTTCTGTATTCTTCTCGATAATGTGCGTTCGATGCAGAATGTGGGCTCCATTCTGCGCACTTCCGATGCATTTCTTGTTGGGGAGGTAATAATGGCAGGCATTACCGGTGTGCCTCCACATAAGGAGATAAGCAAGACTGCCCTTGGGGCAGAGGACTCTGTCAGCTGGCGCTATGTGAAGAATGCGGTGGAGGAATGTGCACGAATGAAGGCTGACGGATGGACGGTATGTGTGCTGGAGCAGGCACACGGCAGCATTGACCTTATGAAATTTTCTTCAGAAGAAGGAAATAGGTACCTGCTTGTGGTTGGCAACGAGGTGTCGGGAGTCGACCAAAGGATAGTGGATATGGCCGACCTCATCCTTGAGATTCCGATGCACGGTGTCAAACACAGCCTAAATGTAGCCGTAAGCACAGGAATGGCTATCTGGAAAATTTCCGATAGCCTGATGAAGTTGTTCTAATAATTTCTCAATTGATACACGCACTTTGACGGGTTGGATTATCAAGAAGTTGCATTGAAATAATATAATTGGAATTATTATGCTCCACATACATTATGTATGCGGAGCATAATTTAAAATAAAACCATATTAATCAGTAATGAGCTGATTATATTGAGTATATTATTAGTTATCCATAGCACCTTCGTAGTGATATACAAGTTGTTTGAAGGGTTCATATTTTTCTTCTCCGATCCATAGTTCTTTCGGAGAAAGATTGAACATTATGTCGTTAGAGACCGAATACGCATTGCCACCGAAGGACTGATCGAAGACGATCCTGATGGGTGAAGGAGCACCATATCCTCCGGATACAATCACATCGTCTGGAAGCAGGACAAAATGGAACATTGTATCATCCATTTGATAAAAATAATAACCTGCCTTGACCCTGACAACTCCTATATCGAAAAGACGGGAAGAAATATCCTCATCTGATATTACGGATGCCATTGGTTTTAGATCCATATTGATAATAAGGGAATCTTTCGATACAACCTTACACTCTTCTCCCTCCGATATGCGGTCACCATGGTAGTATGACACCCTCATATCCCCATAATATATGCCTTTCATTTCAAAAAGAGCGTTTTTAATCTGAGAAGATGAAAATTTTGGTTCATCCTTATTGCAACCAGACACGATTATTAATGCAAAGAATAATACAATATGTGTCAGTAGATGTTTCATAAATATCCTATAACTGTAATAAAACAATTCTTTGTTTTGATTGATTATGCAAATTTAATATAAATTTTTCTAAAAGCATATACACAAAAGTGTGCATTTTAAGGTCTGAGGTTTAAAAATTTGTCCATAGTGCGAAAAAAATTGTTATGTCTTGCAAATTTACGCATAAATTATTGAAAAAGTATGGAAAAATCCGAAAAATAGGCTCTGGGAACGTGATTTATATACATATGTATATATTTTTAGTGCCCCATGCAGTCTTTTTCATTTTTTCGTACATCTAATATAGAATTTGTTTCGACGTATTGTGTTGAAGAGGTAGATAATGGAAATCGAACGGCTTATAGAACAATGCAGGCAATGGAATCGGGAAGCCCTGGGAACTCTGTATAAAGCATATGCTCAGCGAATGAGAGGCATATGCCAGCGTTATGTCTGCGATTTGCAGGCCGTAGACGATGTATTGCATGATGCGTTCATTGTAATCTTTACCTCTTTCGACAAGCTGAGAAATGAAGAAAAAGCTGAGGCATGGATGGCAGGAATAGTCAGAAATGTTGCCCTGAAGTATAGTAAACGCATGATGGCAGTAAAGACTGTTCCGGAAGATGAAGTAAACGAGGAAGCACTGAGTACAGTTGCTGAACCCGAATCAACCGAACTGAGGGCAACGCTTGAGGAACTGATGCAGATGGTCGACAGATTGCCTGAAGGCTATGGTAAGGTTTTCCGTCTTTCCGTATTTGAGGGATTGTCGCATAAAGAGATTGCCGAGGTGCTTGGCATAGAGCCACATTCATCTTCTTCGCAACTTGCGCGCGCGAAGAGTACTCCCACAACTCCCATCTCTGAGAAATCTAAACATGAGAGACCGTTGACCCTGCAACTGCTGTTCAACCGGGAAATCAGTAGTCATTGGTCTTTAACGACCGGATTGAGCCTCACAAGAATGAAGTCTTACTTTGAGATTAATAATGAGAATACCTCCAATACACGTGCCTTTATCAATCGCACGCAGCGCATCAATTACCTTGGCATACCACTCAAGGCAAACTTCCGTATACTTGACACCAATCATTTTAACTTTTATACATCGGGTGGCATTCTACTTGATATTCCGGTGAGCGCCCGGTTGACAACCCGGCATGTCTATAGTCACTCCTATAATTCTCAAGATATCACTACCGGTATCCATGCTCCATGCCAGTTATCGTTTGGTGTGGGATTAGGTATTCAGTATGAGATTCTTCCACACATCAACGTATTCCTCGAGCCAAGTCTCAACTATTATCTTCCTAACCGGCAAGGAATAGAGACTTACCGTACGGAGCATCCGTTTGACATATCGATACCGGCAGGTGTAAAAATATCCTGGTGATTCGTGCAGTATTTTCATATATCATATACTATATAATAGAAGACTCGATACAGTATTAATATAAATCAATAAAATATGAAACATTACAAAACATTATCCCGAATGATAGCGATTGCCATATCAACCATGACAATGACTGCCTGCGTCAGTGACAGCTATGAGCCCGAGAAGTTATTTACGACTGACCCAGTAGACAATCCCACATTGTACGCATGTGGAATCAGGGAGGGCCAAACACGTTCGACAGCGGATGCTGAAACTTTTTTATTTGCTGAAGATGATATAGTCAGTTTCAACGTCGCTACAAGAGAAATCAGATTCAAGGATATGGAGGAGCCACTTTATAAGCGTCTTGAACCATTTCATGAAATAGAGTTTCATTTGGGAGACGAGACTCTATTTACAGTCAGCAGTTTCGTAGGTCTATGGGACAGCCGGATATTTGATGACCTTGTGCTATGCTACGGTAATCAGGAATCGCTCACAGAAGATGGCTATTATTTCTACGATTGTTATCCTCTCCAGCTTTCTGATATTGAAGCAGTGAAAGCCAACTGAGAGAAGAACAAAGTTCAATGGCAAACATTCATCAATTATTTAGACTCAAAAGGAAAGCTTACAAAATAAAAAAAAGGGAGTAGGCATGATTATGACAGCCCACTCCCTTAAAAGTTACGAGCCCAACCCATGGAGCTGGACTCGATTTAATCTTGTTTATAGTGCAGTTGGCTGCGTCGGGGCAATCCAAATACACTTTTGTGTCTACAAAGGTAACAATATTTTCCCAATCAAACAAATTATCCGGAAATTTTCCTCGCAATATTAACAATATTTTTGATAATGGTCTTACGCCAACGCCTGAATCCTCTTTCTTTTGTTACAATAATCCCAGTCTGTGCCTCAATAATCGGACGCATTGCAGGAGTCTTGTCATAAAGACGTAAAGTGGCGGAATACAATTCCTTCCACAAATCCTTCTCCCGATTGATAGACACTTGCTTTAGAAGAAAATCAACCACATGCAGGGCACCTTTGAATGACTGGTGCTCATTTCCTGAGAAATGGTAACAAGCTTCACCTGTTCTTATACCTCTGGATAATGTCATACCAAAAAGCACATTTCCGTGAGCGCAGGCATTGCGTACCTCCCGTATCGCCGTTAAATAGCTTTTGAATGTTTCTATAGCCAATACATTGAACTTTGAGCTGATAAGACGTTTATCCTGCTCAAGTATCAGGTTGTCGTAGAGTACTTCCAAATTTCCAAAGGTCATAAATTCCATTGTTTTCCATGCAGGAGCATAAGGATCCGAGTATTTGGTGTGATGGCGACGTATTGGCAGTTTATTCTTGATGGATCTGTATGCCTCATTCGGAAATTTTCTGATGAAACTTGTTGAAACAACAGTTGAATCCACAAACCAAGTAGGATTTGCGATATATTTGTTAGACAGTTCATATATTACCACTGAACGAATTGCGACCTCGATTCTTGAAAGATATCTGTTGAGGATATTCCTTAAATCCATATCGAAGTAATATAGGGCAACAGCATCCTCAATCCTCGTTCCCGGCTGTACGTCATGGCAGCGCCTGCCGTCAAGATGTGGATATGTTATCTCAAATGGGTGAAGATAAAATCCAAGACGGTAATAGCCGATGTCAGAGAGATATTCCCTCGCCTTCTGTTCATCGGAAATATCCACTCCATGCCGGCGAAGAGTCGCTATCTGTTCATCGAGCGTTTTTGCTCTTTTTGTATATGGTATTTTTGGGCGTGCCATGTAATTCCTTAATTAGAATTACAAAATTATAAAAAATATTTTAACATTGCAATTGGATTCAATTGATTTGAAAGGACTAAACGATATTTACCTATTCAGTTACCGTCTTCTCTCCCTCTCCGTCAGAAGGACTATACCCCGGAGATCATCACGGCTATATCACATATCCTTTCTGTCAATCTATCCTGCCGAGGACTTCACTTTAGGATAAAAAACTGTCTTTATTTCAAAATAACCAATAGGCTAATGAAACTGAGAGGGTGCGTTGCTTGCCGTTGCCGTAATATGTGGCTGTGGCAAGTCCGAGATCATATTCAGCCTTCACTCCAAGAGAGGTCTCATCCCGGATAATTGATGACCCGTCATTATAGGTAAATGTCTCGGAATAGTCCCTGTATGTCTTGATTTTGTTGGTGAGTTTGTAAAAAGTCTAAATACAGCACGCCGGATTCTAAATTGACCTTAATACGTCTGCCCCTGACGAATGAATGCCACGATATCCTCCTTTTCCGGAACACCGAGTTTCCTACGGATGGTGGACTTACGGGTATAGATAGTGGCTGTTGTCTGAGAGGTGATGACACTCATTTCCTTGGTTGAGAATCCTGCCATCATAAGTACTATGATCTGTTCTTCCTTGTCTGAAAGGACTTCTCCGTAACTGTTATGAAGGTGAGTGTAGAATCCGGAATATAGATTATCGATGATCTCATACACGTTTCTCCAGTTGACAAGAGCACCGCCTGTGTCACTCTCAATCGAAGACAGTTTCCGTAGCATCTCCCGGTTCTGTTCAGTCGGCGTTTCCGCCACCATTTTTATTATCCCGAGTTGCTGGAGCATGGCACGTCGTAAGGAATCCTGCCCAGATGATGAAGATGGGGCTTTCAGCTCATCAACCATTCTCTGCAAAACCTCAGCCCGTTCTTCCGCTTCAACCGTCTTTCGTCGTCGGTTCAGCGCAAACCAGATTGATAATCCGGATATGAGCAACCCAACAAGTATGACAATGATAATAACAGACATCTGTCTTTCGTTTTTGACCTTGAGGCTTAATCTCTTATTTTCAATCAAGAGAGCATTTTGCTCAGATTCTTTCTGCAAGGATTGAGTACGGAACAGGTTATCTTTCTGACGGTTGTTGATAAGCGCAACTTGGATCAATCTCAGTTTGCCGGTATTTTGAAAGTCATACACCGTATGAAGAACATAAGCGAAACTGTTATAGTATCCTCTCTCTGCCTCAGAGATCATTGATGCGCAACTGTCCGCTTTCTCCAATTCACGAATTGCCTTATCCCTATTGCCCATATTAAACAACGTTAACGATTTCCACATATGAATGTAGTGTTCTATCGAGTTGCCCTGAGCTTTCTCCAAAAATTTATCCGACAAATCAAGACTCTCTGAATAACGACCGGATTCCTCCAGTACTCCTATCTTCTCAAATTCATAACGGAATTGATCTGCAGATGACTGTGAACTCACTGCCTGTCCTATAAGGTCATTCAGGATAATCAGGGCCGAGTCATTCTGGCCGTCAAACAGATAATCCGTGTAAAGCCAATAATTATACAGGGATTGTCTCGCTGAATCTCCTTCCATAGAAATCAATCTTTTTATTGCAGACCTGTTTCCTGCAACATCAAAAAGCTTGGTGCTCCAGTACGCTCTCTTGCTTAAAGGAATTATAGCAAGGGTGTCCGGCAAATTCGCTTGCTTTGCCAGAGAGTCAAGCTGATCAATGGCACTTTTGTCACCGCGAACCCAATAATCGTATAGCGCAGCCAGCGTGGCACTGGTTACAGCGCGGTAGGGATCCTTGTCTTTGTAATAATCTGCAGAGAACTTGATCAACGAATCAGACAGCATAAGCTGTCCCTGACTATCATGGATTGAAGCTTTGATCAAATGATATTTGGCTTTTAAAGAGTCCACCGCTAATTCATCTGGATCTATGGTGCCAAGCAGATAGAGCGCGCTGTCAGGATTCTCTATGGCAAATGTTTCTGCATTATCCAGAATCTTATCAAATCTTGACGATTGGCTGCATGAGGATAAGCACAAAACAGCTATTATGAAAATCCAAATGAAATTTTTCATATTATGCTTATAACTAAATATCTTGATTTAAGTGTTAATAATTCTTGCCTGCGCCTTAGTAACCTCTGCAGGAATTAGATTTTGCTTGATGGCGTCTGTATGTATACGATAGTTTATTTTTGACAATTCTCGTTTAGCAGACCAACCAAGTGTCTTTTGTTCCTCTTCCTTTAATCTTTGGAACTCCTTGACGATGTAAAGTTCAAATTCAACTGAAATCCAGCTCGCGAATTTAAACGCAATGTCTTTATGGGCATAAGTGCCACCATAACGTCCGGATTTTGATATCAATCCAATAGCATTGGTAGTTTCAATCCATTTCTTTGGAGAGAGAGTAAAAGCATTCAGACCCGCCTGCCTTCTAAACCCCTCGAATTCGAGGGGTTTGAAATCCGAGTTGTACAGACTCTCCCAAATGCCAAGAAATTCTATGGTGTTACGGTTACGCATCCAATTACCAATTACAGCTGTCGGATCATCGCTTTTGTGCCGGGCAAGGTCTGTAATAGATACATAGTCCTCGCCATCCATATTTATGATGGTGATATTCGTATTTTGTACCGTGATTTTTGCCATTGGAAACATGTTTTTGATTCAAACTACAAAATTAACATATTTTTTGCAGAAATCAGTCTTTCGCAGGTAATATCTAACGAAATCTGCCCTTAGTTTCACCAACCGAACCGCCACAGGGCGATTGAATAAGTATATCTCTCTCGTTTCAATGTCGGCATCGGACACGGACAGAAACGCGAATGGGAGGAGGGAAACAAATCACCCTATGATGATCTTGACACCAAAATGTCAAGAACAAGAATGTCTGTGTAACAAGTGAAGTCCCCGACATCAATGCCGAGGACTTCACTTTAGTATGAAAAACTGTTTATTTCAAGATTCCGGAAGAAGCGGCACCTGACGCCTGTGGCTCATTATCCCTCTTGACCTTTTTACCGAATCCAAAAGTATAAGTAGCTGTGAATTTTATGGTAGCGTGATAATTTCCATTGATAAGTGTTTCATCGGTGCTATAAAACTCACTGTTCATAATTCTTTGGGAACTCTTCCAGTTCCATCGCGCAATATTTCGGATTATAGCAGAGAGTTTCCAATTGGAATTCGACCATCCAACATTGAGATAATAATTATCTTTGTCTCGTTGCCATATACCGTTCATCATGCCGTCCCATGTTCCTATTGTTGATACGTATGTGATACCGAAATTCCAATTCTTCAAATAGTAGATCATTTGAAGAGTATAGTATAAGTGGAAATGGTTGACATTGTATGGCCTACCATTATGGTTGAATAACTGGCTGAGATTTCCTGTCAGAACGATTGATCTATCCAATAAGCGAGCAGTACCTTTAATACCATAAATGCCTTGTGCATAGGATCCCATCGGCTGTTTTATGGTACGAATTACGCCCTTACCATCAGGTTCATAAACGTAAGCATAACGATCTTTTACAATCCAACCCCATCCATAAGCGCTTAAACTGTAATTGTTGTTCGGCACCCATGTATAATTGAAATCAAAATCATAGCTCTTTGCGGTTGTAAGATTGGGATTTCCGGAATATTTCAAGAATGGAGAAGCCGTTATTATCTGGTCGCTCTTGAAGTTTGATGAGGGCAGCCATGATTCCAGTTGAAATATTGCTGAGATAGAGTGCTTCCTGTTAGGTACATAGTGTACCGACAGATCGAATGAAGGGGCATTTCGTCCATCTGTCTTTTGTCCAAACTGGAGTTTATCCCAATCCCAACCAAAACCAATATGACTGCGTACATTATTGAAAGAAAACTCGTAATTTACACCAAGGCCTAATCTTGTGGCTTTTGCACGGTCTAATGCATTTGCCGTTCCAGAATAGATCAAGGTTGGTGTTTATCAGTGACGATGCCTGAACCTTGTCAGAATTATATGTAGCCCTGAAAATCAGATAATAATTCTCTCGTTCTTGTTTTGACTCGGTTGTTTCTGATCTTCGTACAAACTGATTGATCGAACCGTCCTCCTGCGGTATACGGAATGTCTCCTTCATCTCCTCTCCGGAATGATTGGTTCCATGATCATAGGCAGATCCCATAAGGTCATATGTCATCCGTTTATACTGCATCCTGACATTTGCTATGCCTTGTTCCGTATGGCCGTTAAGAAAACTACCGGTCCCATATAATTTGGCATAACCACCATATTCATATTGCTGCATGATGAAGTTGATTACATAGGCACTTCCTTGTAAGCGCGGATCAGAAGGATATTCGAGATATTCCACTCGTTTGACGTCAGATACACGCATAGCCTGTAGATCCTTCTCTGTTGCAGGGAGATAGTCGATAAATACCGCTACCGGTTTTCCACCGTTAGTAACAATGGAATTTCCCGAGATAATTCCTAATTGGGGAATGGCCATATGATTAAGAAGATCTGAACCCGACATGGAAGCTTTCTTCTGAGTTTCAGAAGGCCTATATATAGATTTATCAGCGAATAATTGTGCATTATCAGCCTCTACCGTGACAGTGCCTAATGAAACAGCCTGTTCCTCCATGTAGATGGTTCCGAGCGAAAATTTGTTGAATGATTCTATTTTGGGTTTATAGCCAAGGCAAGTCAACTTGCCTAAAACGCCCTTTCGGTCGCATGGGATTGAGAACCACCCTTCTGTGTCCGAAATACCGTAAGTGAGAACAGTGGAGTCTTTTTGAGCCAAAAGCATAATGGTCGCGGCCACCACCGGTTCGTTGTCATTGCCGATTATCCTTCCGGTATAGACATATTTACCATGCTGGAGCGCTTCAAGATAATAAGTGTTGCGTGACTTGACAACCGTAACCGGATTTAAGCCGATTGTCTGGCGCAGAGCGTCGTATGCATCGTCGGCCTTGACGGTGGCGCTTGTCTTATAGGTCTCAAGTTCATTATATATGAAATTTATATCAAGCTCGGGGTGGCCTTCCATTATCTTCCTTATGGCCTTTGGAAGTGGAGTGGAGTTGAAACGATATGAGAAGGTCTCGGCATCGGCCATCAGGAAAGTAATGACCGCTGCTATAATAGCAATGATACGCAACATGGTGTCAGGCAATCTTAATGGTCTTATCTATAATTTCTATTTGGATCTGCTCGAAGTTGTCGAGCGACTCGATGACTTCCTCTACTGTATTCGCCTGATTCCATCGGAAATATAGACGTAGGGATTTGGATGCCTCATTGTTGAACTCCACCTCATAGCCATAATACTCGGCAATCTTATGCGCAATTGTCTTAAGAGGCTCATTGTCGAACACTACGATCTCGGGAATTTTATTATTGACCGCTTCAACTGACTTGACGCTGTCCGGCTTGGCAATTACCTTAGCATATTCTGTCTTGACATCAGCCGGAACGGATGCTTCCTGCCGCTGGTTGAGTTGATCTATTCCGATACCGACAATGGCGGCTACGGCAGTGAACGAGACAATGGCTATGGTTATGGTTGCGGCGACGTTCCGAGGCATTATTCCTGCCAGCCAAAAACGATGCGTGACTTTGGACGTGAGGTGATTCTTTTCAAAACTCTTCCATTCGGCCTCTATGTCGGGGGTCTGAAGTGTCTGAAGGCTTGACTTGGTCTTGTCAAGCAGGTCAAACATTTCCTTCACTTCAGGATCCTGAAGCATAGTCTCAAGCTCCACAGGAGTGTAATGCTCCGGATGCTCGATAGCGTCTAAAAATCTGTCTATCTTATCCATTCTGAGAAAGTTTTTTACGTAAGACATCAATTGCGTGACGGAGATGCTTATAGACAGCAACCTTGCTTATTCCGAGGATTTCTGTTATATCCTGATAGCTTTTCCCTTCGGAGAACCGCAGCTCTACTACACGTCGGCAAGCTTCCGTGAGGTCAGATGCAACCGTTTTCTGAATCAGGGCGATGGTCGCGTCATCGGGCCATTCCTCATCCTCAATTTCCCTCTCGTCTACTGAATATACCTCTTTCAGGCGGTCGTTTGCCGAGAGACTGCGGATATGTTTCAGGCATCGGTTCCGTACAGCCGTCAACAGATACGGGGCCGATACGTCAGACTTTCCAGAAACAAGCAGGGCTTCAAAGACATCGTGCACTATGTCCCTTGCCACATCATCGTCCCGGAGTATCAGCATCGCAAGCCGGTACATCGCCGCGTAATGCGTGCGGAAAAGCCGTTCTATGTCATCTTTTGTCGTCATACATATATAATACCCATCGCTCGCAAAAAAACTAACCTCTCAATGGAGAAAAATTTTTATATCCACATATTTTACCATCAAGTTGCTATTAATGTATAAATTATAAAATAAATCCATTTTTATTGCAAGGTTGCAGTAAAAATGGAATACAAATTATATGATAATATATTGGCGATGTTTATGCGTTTACCATCACAAGGCAACTTATACCTAATCTATCCTCTATATTGGCTATGCTCTTAAAGCTAAGATTTTCCGTGCCGGAGAGAAGTTTGCTTCCTCTACAAAACGCGATGGGCTTTCGCTTTCATTAGCCTCTAAAAATTTTATTGCCTTGCTTGCCATACTCCTATTTCCATTTTTCAGGAATCGTATATGTTTTGCCATCTTTGGAAATTATATCCGGCATCACAGCAGACTGAAAGCGACGAATGTTCTTAATCATCAGCACAGGTTTGCTGCGATGATGATTAAGATTGTCCTTAAGGTCATTACTGAAATTTGATGGCGGAAAATACACTTTGATGCCTATTCCCGGAAATCGACGTTGAATCAATTCAATTGGTGGCACAAGGTCACTGTCGGCACTTACTAATGCTACAATATCAGTGGTCTCCATCACACAATCCTCTATCATACGTATGGAAATATTAACGTCGGTTTTCTTTTCCTCCGGTCTTGAAATATCTCCCTTACAATAAGGACAAATTATATGCTTGTCAAGATACTTGCCTCTTACGATCTCAAATCTGTCACCGTTAATAAGCTTGTTGGCATTAAGAAATGCACTCTGACGACTGTTTTTCTGGGGACTGAGCGGGGAGGCTGTGAAATATATTACTTTCTCAAGTGTTTGTCCCTCTCCCAAGAAACTCTCGCAGAGCTTCACTATGTCAATCCAATAGAAATCACGCCAAGCCGGATCAACTTTTTTTGTACGTTTGAGTCCAAAATAGAAGTTGAAGCCATCAATATAGAATGTTACTCGTTTTTTAGCTTCCATAACAAATAAAAAAAGCCGCTCGTAAGCGGCCTATTCCCTGCAAGAAAGCAGGGCGTTGCTTTTCTAATGCAAAGATAAGAATTTTATCTCACCTGTGCAAAAATAAAACCGAAAAATTAACAAAAAAGTTTAGCCCGCGGAGTCCAAGGATGAATTTCTCTTAATCTACGGGCAACTGCCAATATCACCTTGAAGTCGTGATGACTTCCTCAAAATTGACAACAAAGTGTCATCAGAGTCGCAACGATTTATTCTTGTTGCGATCGTATTGAAGGGAGACAATATTCAGCAGTAAAAGTCGTTGACATAGTAAACAATAACTTATAATTTTGCCGGATATGAGACGTTTTTTTGTTTTTCTTTCACTTTTGACGGCTTTTTGTCGGATAGATGCTCTTGCTCAGGAGACAGAGGATTCTAAAACGATATGGGGTATAAAGGCTGCGTTTGATATAAATATTCCCGGCAAATGGCATGCAGGCGGTGAAGGCGTCGATATGTATCGTCATGGTTTTGGCGGTATGGTTGGTGGAGTCTGCAATATCGATCTTGGGCATGACTTTTATCTTGAACCCGGAGCGTCACTGTTTTACGATACTTATTCCTACAAGGATATCTGGATTGGAGAAATTAATTTCCAAAAGTCTATAGATCCGACAGTTTACTCAATCGGGATAAGAGTGCCGGTAGTGGCGGGTTATTCCTTTGATATTATCTTCCTCCTGCCGTTGAGCGATCCGCATTCACATCGACGTCTATTAGCTTGTTTGCCCCTCTTTTTTGTCTGCCCCATTGCAGGTTATAGCTTACAGAGAGATACGGCATACGCATATTCAGACGCATGTGCTGTTCGTTACGGTTCCATTTGCTCAGTGATTTGCTGCCCTGGTCATATTTTCCGAATGGCATGATGATTCCTGCTCCGAATCTCCATGACTTCCAATTATAGCTGAGATCTATTATATTGAGATCTTCACCCCATGATATTTTTTCACCCCATAGGTCACGTTGCGCCCTTACGTATTGTCCTGAAAGTACGAATCCCCAGTGCATCAACATTATGGAAGCATTGCCGCTCCATGCATTGTTGCTGAGCGAATAACCTGTGCCACGCATTTTCTCAATTCGATACTGTATATATCCGCTTGCCATCAGCCATTCCGGGATTATCTCAACCTGAGGGGCAAGGAAGAAGGATAGGTTTTTAAGGTCTCGGCTGTTCTCGTAGCTTGTAATAAGTCGGTCATTATCCCAATAAAGAATAGGAGTAATCGCATTTGGTGAAGTAAACGCACGGATACCGAAAGAGCCGTTTACGCGCGGAAGATTAAAGCCATAACGGAATGTGAGCATATAGGAGTTTGCCGTTTTAAGGCTCTGGTTTCCGACACGCCACTGAAACCCGTCAAGCTGCTGCGGTACTATATTGGTTTCAGCCAAAGATGGGGTCGACTGCCAGGATGTGAAGCTTAGACGGAAGTTATGGTTTTGATTAAGGGAATAAGTTAAGGTTGCTTGTGGCCGTGGACTCCATGAATGATTGCCTTTATTCGATTCCTTGAAAAGAAAATCGGTGTATTGCACACCCATCCCTGCTGTAGCAGACCATTTGCCAAAACGACGGAAGTATTCTGCGAAGAAATACAGTTTGTCTTGACGCTGATGGAATATCTCGCCTCCCAAATTCTCATATTCGGAACGATTACGGTTGGCTGTGTAGGAAACTCCGGCCGTAAAACGGGAATTTCGCCAGTTCTTAATATAGTCTCCCTCTACGGCGTATGCCATGTTTCTGTCTTTGATATTTGTATGTATGTCTGTGATTGGACTGTTACCCACATTGTCTTTAATGTAATGCTCGATGTAATCAGAGAATGAATGTCCGTTATAAAACGAGCTGTTGAAGCTAAGTATCAGCATCTGTTTAGCCTTGAAATTTTGTTGCCAGTAAAGGGACAGAGAGCGTGTGCTTCCATCAGCTCCATTTATGTCATTAAGCAAAATATCCTCACTTCCATTGCTTAAAGAAAGAAGTCCATTGTATGCCCGGCGTTCATTTATATTTTGATGGAAGCCGAATTCAGCCATGAATACTGTAGTGTCCGGCTTAATATAATTATATGAGGCCCAGATAGTAGCCATTGAGTTGTCGAGCGTGCCTCCAAGCGAAGTTTCGTCGCGTGTAATGGATGTCCCGTCAATATAAGTAAATGTCTCGGAATAGTCTCTGTATGACTTGATTTTGTTGGTGAGTTTGTAATTTCCACCGATTTCCCATTGCGAGTGCCCTACATTGAACTTTGCATCAGCATTGAATACCCCCCATGCTGTATTGAGAGCAGGACGTGCCTCAGCCTGTAAAGAACCTCCCACTGTCGGATTCGCTACTATAAGGTTGAGCACATAGCTGGCTCCGCCATATCGCAGTCCGGGATTATCAATCCATTCAACGCGCTTGATGGTTTCCGGCAACAACGCGCGTACCTGATCAATAGAAGATTCGCGTCCATTGATACGGACCTGTACGGCTTGCCCTGCTGCCTGGATGGTCCCAAGGGTGTCACTTACCGTCAAAGTAGGGATCATAAGGTTGCCCAGAAGCTGGATTCCATTCTTTGAATTATCAACGGCGCTCTTTGACGGATGATATACATCCATGTCTGCCTTATGGACTACTTTTGGTGTCTCAATCACGATCTCATTGAGTTCCTGCATGGCGATCGTGTCATTCATTTCCTGTGCTTGTCCGATGATTGGGAGTAAGGTTGCTCCTGCCACCATCATTGCTTTTCTTAAGATTTTCGTTGTCATATTGCGATATGTTTTTAATGATTTCATACCGCAAATTTACATCCAAATCCTTCTAAACGCCAAATATAAAAGTCTAAATAATCAAGACGTAACATATTTAAAATCAGATATGATTATTCTAAAAAGTCTAAATGGCGTGCATCTAATCCTAAATAGACCTTAATACGTCTGCCCCTGACGAATGAATGCCACGATATCCTCCTTTTCAGGGACTCAGAAATGCAAAGGCTAATCATGGATTAACTTTTAAGGTTAACATTTGTTATGAATTTATCATTTGATAATTAAAAAGACACGTATTATGAAAAGACATCTCCTTTGCCTACCCTTGCTTGCGATGCTTTTGCTCATTCTCCCTTCATGCGGCGACATCAATTATTGGGACCCCGATCCTCCATATGGATGGAACGACACATTTTATGACCAGAATCTCACAGGGTGCTGGCAGCTTTATCAAGTCAACTCCGACTATGTAAGGGGCGACCAAGTAAATTATATGTATTTCAATGGCGACGGACGCGGCACATATTTCTATTACGACCATGGCTATCAAGAGACCGAACGGCTTGCCTACTGGTGTCAGCGTTCTGTAAATGGAGCCTCCTCGCTTCAGATAAACATTGACTATGAATACGGCAGTCCCTCGACGATGAACTACTGGTTTAGCGATGCGGATACATTATGGATGCAATGGCGTAACTCCTACGGAGTGCAGACTTACGTCTATAAATACAGGAGCCGCGTTCCGTGGTGATAATTCAACTTTCACAACGTGAAAGTTGAATTATTGAAAAAAAATCACTATCTTTGTCCTCTATGAAGGATTTCACTGAAGAAGACATCGAAAGAATCGAAAATATGGCCGACAGCGATGATGCTGCCGGCATTCGCCATGAGATTGCCGACCTTCACCCGGCCGACATAGCCGAGCTTCTGCGTAAGCTCAACATAAAGCAGGCGGAATGGCTTTTCAACCTTATAGACAATAAGGAGAAGAAAGCCGATGTGCTCATGGAGCTTGACGAGGAAGACCGTAAGAAGCTCATAGAGCATATGGAGCCGGAACAGATCGGCGAGTTTATCGACGAGCTTGACACCGACGACGCCGTTGACCTTATCCAGGAACTCGATGAGGAAGACCGTGAGGAAGTGATCCAGCATATCGACGACATGGAGCAGGCAGGCGACATCGTAGACCTTCTTCAGTATGATGAGGACACTGCCGGTGGCCTTATGGGCACCGAGTATATAGCCGTCAACGAAAATTGGTCGATGCCGGAATGCCTCAAGGAGATGCGCCGTCAGGCAGCCGACCTTGACGAGATATACTATGTATATGTGATCGACGATGACAACCGCCTAAAGGGTATCCTTCCTCTCAAGAAGATGATCACGGATCCGTCTGTATCCAAGATAAAGCATGTGATGCAGACAGATCCCGTTAAGGTTCACACCGACACACCCATCGACGAGGTGGCCATTGACTTCGAGAAATACGACCTTGTTGCAATGCCGGTAGTGGATTCAATAGGACGCCTTGCCGGACAGATTACGGTCGACGACATTATGGACGAGGTGCGCGAGCAGTCGGAACGCGACTATCAGTTGGCATCAGGTATCTCCTCCGATGTCGATGTGGATGACTCCGTCTTCGCCCAGACCAAGGCCCGAATCCCATGGCTTCTGATAGGCATCATAGGTGGCATCATAAATTCTGTGATCCTTACCGGTTTTGAAGCGCAGATAGCTGCTGTCACCGCGCTTGCCATCTTCATTCCCCTCATCGGAGGCACCGGCGGTAATGTAGGTGTGCAGGCCTCGGCTATCGTGGTGCAAGGTCTTGCCAACGGACGATTGGAAATAAAAGATGCGTGGAAACAGATAGGCAGGGAAGTGATGGTAGCTCTCCTAAATGCCGTGGTAATAAGCGGGGTAGTTCTTATATATGTGCTTTTCACGCAGCCGCATATGTATGCCGTCTCCTTTGCAGTCGCGGCATCACTCTTCTGTGTGGTGATATTCGCGACCGTCTTCGGCACCTTCGTGCCCCTTACCCTCGAGAAAATGAAGATCAATCCTGCACTTGCCACCGGGCCTTTCATCCAGATCATGAACGACGTGGTGGGTTTGCTCATCTACGTGGCGATGTCCACTTGGATGCTTTCTCTCTTTCCCCTCTCAAATAATGCATAATTCATAATTATCCCGAAGTCACGGTTTGTATAGGTGTCAGAGCCTATGGCTCGGCTCCCTCTTAAGACTGAAGACTAAATACTGAAGACTCAAAAACACAATGGCAAAAATAGTAGAGACTCCTCTGATGAAGCAGTATTTCGAGATGAAGAAGAAGCATCCCGATGCCATACTGCTTTTCCGCGTTGGTGATTTTTATGAGACTTTCTCCGATGATGCTATAGAGGCGAGCTCTATCCTTGGCATAACTCTCACCCGGCGTGCCAATGGCTCTGCGCAGTCGGTGGAGCTGGCAGGTTTTCCCCATCATGCACTCGACACTTACCTTCCTAAACTCGTCAGGGCTGGAAAGCGAGTGGCGATATGTGAGCAACTTGAAGATCCAAAGCTGACCAAGAAACTGGTGAAGCGTGGTATCACAGAACTCGTCACCCCCGGCGTCAACACCAACGACGCATCGATGGAAGGAACCGAAAACAACTATCTTGCCGGCATTCATTTCCAACGCACCGGAAAGGGGAAACCTGTAAGGGCAGGCATAGCTTTTCTCGACATTACTACAGGTGAGTTTCTCGCTGCTGAGACTGATCCTGCTGAAATCGACAAACTCCTTTCTGCTTTTGCTCCCAAAGAACTTCTGCGCATGAGTGGCACCCGTGAACTCTGCAGTGAGCTTATCTCATGGAAGTGTCCGGTCTTTGATATGGAGGATTGGGTCTATACGGAGGATTCCGCACGTGAAAGATTGCTGAAGCAATTCCAGACGGCTACTCTCAAGGGTTTCGGGCTCGATGATATGCCACTTGCGCTCATAGCTGCCGGTAGCCTTCTCTACTATCTTGATATTACAGGCCATACCAATACATCCCACATCACGGTGCTGTCGCGCATCGACAGCGAGCGCTTCTTGCGGATGGATCCATTCACCCTACGCAATCTTGAGCTTACTGCTTCTGCCGGAGGGGCGAAAGGGCTTACCCTCTTTGGTGTGCTCAATCATACCGTGACTCCTATGGGAGCACGTCTGCTTGCCTCCAATCTTAGTTTTCCTCTTCTTGACGTGGAGAAAATCAACGAGAGGCATGCGATGGTGGATTTCTTTTTCCGTGACACCGACCGTCGCGAATATGTACGCAGCTGCCTTCAGGCGATAGGGGATATGCAGCGCATGATAGGCAAGACTTCAAACCGTCGTGCCCAACCCCGCGACCTTCTCTCGCTTGCTACATCAATGGAAGGATGCATGCGCCTTAAGAAATCACTTTCCGGTGCCGATTCCCCGGAGATAGTGAAGGTAGTGGATGAGATGCAGCCTCTTGAGCAGTATATCGGTCTTATAAGGGCTACAATAGCCCCGGATGCCCCGGCTGTATTCAACAAGGGGGGTGCTATTGCAGAGGGAGTGTCGAAAGAACTCGACGAATACCGTGGTCTGCATAAGAATGCACGGGCTGCTCTCGACGCCATATGTGCCCGCGAGATAGAACGCACCGGAATCACATCACTGAAGATAAGCTACAACAATGTGTTCGGCTATTACATAGAGGTGAGGAATACGCATAAGGACAAGGTGCCTGCTGAATGGATTAGAAAACAGACTCTCGTCAATGCCGAACGATATATTACTGAGGAACTGAAGGATTTCGAACAGAAGATTCTCACAGCCTCCGATCGCATATCTCAGATAGAGGGAGAAATATATGCCCGGCTTCTCGATCATCTCGCGCAGGCGTGTGCACCGATGCAGAAGAGTGCCAATGCGGCAGCAGAAATCGACTTTTTGCTGAGTATGGCTGACGTGGCTGCCTCAAATGGTTATGTGCGCCCGGTAGTGGATGAATCCACATCACTTGAGATAGTGGAGGGTCGCCATCCTGTGATAGAGAAGCGTCTGCCGCCTGGCGAGCCATATATTTCCAATACGGTGCGTCTTGACTGCGACCGAAATCAGATATTGATGATCACCGGTCCTAATATGAGCGGTAAGTCTGCACTGCTGCGCCAGACTGCACTGATAGTGATAATGGCGCAGATGGGATCATTTGTGCCCGCAGAATCAGCACGGATAGGTATTGTCGACAAGATTTTCACACGTGTCGGAGCCAGCGACAATTTAGCTGCCGGCGAATCTACATTTATGGTGGAAATGAGCGAGGCTGCTTCTATCCTCAACAATATGAGCGGACGCTCCCTGATACTTTTTGATGAATTGGGTCGTGGCACCTCCACTTATGACGGCATTTCCATAGCATGGTCAATAGTGGAGCATATACACGAAAACGGTCGATGTACCCCGAAGACTCTCTTCGCTACTCATTATCATGAACTCAATGAGATGGAGAAATCATTCAATCGTATCCACAACTGGAGTGTTTCGGTGAAGGAGATAAAGGGGAAAGTGGTATTCCTGCGTAAACTCGTCAAGGGTGGCTCAGAGCACTCTTTTGGTATCCATGTAGCTAAATTGGCAGGTATGCCCCCTTCTATAGTAAAGCGTGCCGACCAAGTGCTTGAGCGTCTTGAAGCGGCATCGCGAAATGAAGGCAACAAGGGAGTGGACAGCGTGGCGAAAGGAAAACTCGGAGAAATAGCAGGGCAACGTGATGGATATCAGCTCAGTTTCTTCCAGCTCGATGATCCCCTGCTGAGCCAGATACGCGACCGGATACTCACCATTGACATTGATAACCTGACACCCCTCCAGTCGCTGACCGTACTCCACGACCTCAAATCGCTACTGATCGGCAAATAATATGGTAGGGACGCACGGCCCGTGCGTCCGCGTGAAGATTTCATAGTTATTAGGACGCACGAGCCGTGCGTCCCTACAAGT
>JAIDSL010000098.1 GCA_029061255.1 Muribaculaceae bacterium | reverse complement strand
TAGCAGCGAGTTCCTTCTGACGCAGCACAGTCTTCAATCGAGCGATATCGCGGCGATCCTTAGTGATCTTGGCGGGGTTGTCGATGGGAGAGATCGCGTGCGTTACTTTCAATTCACGATAAGCCTTCTCTGCGGCCTCAATCTGGGCCTTCAGTTCCTGAATGCTTAATTCCTTGATTTCTTCCTTTTTCATGTTATTATAAATTATGTGGAGTATATCCAGATATATAAAACGGCCAAAATTTGGAAATATTGCCTACTTTGATGAAATTCGGCATTTCCAATTATAATTAGGCGGGAGGCCGGGAAGCCTCCCTTCCATATTTTGAGTGAGAAGGCGGTTGGGAAACCGCCTTCCCATGAGCTTGACCGTCTATTTTCGAGCCCTATCAGAGAGTCTGAGAAGGATCGTAGTCGCGGCGGACGATGAACTTAGTAGTCACAGGGAGCTTCTGAGCAGCGAGGCGGAGAGCTTCCTTAGCAACGTCGAAAGGCACACCTTCAACCTCGATGAGGATACGTCCCGGAGTTACAGGCGCCACGAAGCCTTCAGGATTACCCTTACCTTTACCCATTCGGACTTCGGCAGGTTTCTTAGTGATAGGCTTGTCGGGGAAGATGCGGATCCAGATCTGACCCTGACGCTGCATGTAGCGAGTCACAGCGACACGGGCAGCCTCAATCTGACGACCAGTGATCCATTTCGACTCGAGAGTCTTGATGCCAAACGATCCGAAAGCGAGCTGGTTGCCACGCTGAGCCTCGCCTTTCATTCTGCCTTTTTGCGAACGGCGGAATTTGGTTTTCTTAGGTTGTAACATATTCTGAGTCTACTTTATTAACGATTGTTGTTTTTCTTGTTGCGGAAGCCACCACGGCGACGTTCCTCGCGATTTGGGCGACCTGTCTCTTTCTGGCCGATAGCATATGAAGGAGTGAGTTCCTTCTTGCCATAGACTTCACCACGGCAGATCCAAACCTTGATGCCGATGATACCAACCTTTGTGAGAGCCTCAACGAGAGCATAGTCGATATCAGCACGAAGAGTGTGGAGCGGGGTACGGCCTTCCTTGAACATCTCAGAGCGAGCCATTTCAGCGCCATTAAGACGGCCAGACACCTGGATCTTGATGCCTTCAGCACCCATACGCATAGTGGAAGCGATAGCCATCTTCACAGCACGGCGGTAAGCCACCTTGCCTTCAATCTGGCGGGCGATGTTGGTAGCGACGATCTCAGCGTCGAGTTCCGGACGCTTGATTTCATAAATATTGATCTGAACGTCCTTGTCGGTGATCTTCTTAAGTTCCTCCTTAAGAGCATCTACATCCTTGCCACCCTTACCGATGATCATACCGGGGCGGGAAGTGCAGACAGTCACTGTGACCATCTTAAGTGTACGTTCGATAATGATTTTAGAAACGCTTGCCTTTGCAAGACGAGTGCGGAGATATTTACGGATCTTAGAATCCTCGAGGAGGGTCTCACCGTATTTCTTACCGCCAAACCAGTTTGAGTCCCAACCGCGGATTACACCGAGACGGTTGCTTATCGGATTAACTTTCTGTCCCATCTTGCAGATTATTTATCGTTGTTTAAAGTATCCACGAACACAGTGACGTGGTTGGAGCGTTTACGAATTCTGTAACCGCGGCCCTGTGGAGCCGGACGGAGACGCTTAAGCATAGGAGCGGCATCTACGAAGATAGTCTTGACATAGAGTTCGCCGGCCTCAGCCTTGCGACCGTTTTTCTCTTCCCAGTTAGCGATAGCGGAGCGGACAAGCTTCTCTACCTTACGGGCAGCTTCCTTATTTGAAAATTTCAGTATGCCGAGAGCCTTGAAGGCTTCCTGTCCACGCACCATGTCAACGACAAGACGCATCTTGCGGGGCGACGAAGGGACATTGCGCAGCTTAGCGAAATATTCGGATTTGCGCGCAGCCTTGATAGCGTCGGCTGCTTCTCTTTTTCTTAAACCCATTGTATTAAAAACTATTTATGGTGAGTGGCCTTATTTCTTCTTATTGCCTGCATGACCGCGGAAAGTGCGGGTAAGAGCAAATTCGCCAAGCTTATGACCTACCATGTTTTCAGTGACATAGACAGGTATAAACTTGTTGCCGTTATGCACGGCGAAAGTGTGGCCGACGAAATCGGGAGAGATCATGGAAGCGCGGCTCCATGTCTTGATGACCGACTTCTTGCCGGATTCTTCCATAGCGGCGACTTTCTTTTCGAGCTTGACGCTGATGAAAGGTCCTTTCTTTAATGAACGACTCATAGTTGATGTCTTGATTTAGGAGATTACTTCTTACGTCTTTCAATGATGTACTTCGAAGAGTGCTTCTTCTTATTGCGAGTCTTGAGACCCTTAGCGTAAAGACCTGTGCGGCTACGTGGATGACCACCAGACTGGCGACCTTCACCACCACCCATCGGGTGATCGACAGGGTTCATAACGACACCACGGTTGTGGGGGCGACGACCGAGCCAGCGGCTGCGGCCAGCCTTACCACTCTGTTCGAGAGCATGGTCGGAGTTACCGACAACGCCGACAGTAGCGCGGCAAGTAAGAAGCACTTTGCGAGTTTCACCTGAAGGAAGCTTGATGATAGCGTAATTTCCTTCACGAGAAGTCAGCTGAGCGAAAGCACCGGCTGAGCGCACCATAGCGGCACCCTGACCGGGGCGAAGTTCGATACAATGGATAAGAGTACCTACGGGGATCTTAGCAAGAGGGAGAGCGTTGCCCACTTCAGGAGCCACGTCTTCGCCGCTTACCACTTTCTGACCAACCTCAAGGCCGTTTGGGGCGATGATGTAAGCCTTTGAGCCGTCGACATAGTAAAGAAGAGCGATATTGGCTGATCTGTTAGGATCATACTCGATGCTCTTCACGACAGCCTCAACATTGTCGTAGTTTCTCTTGAAATCGATGAGACGCAATTTTCTCTTGTGGCCACCACCACGATAGCGGGTGCTGAGAGCGCCGCTTGAGTTGCGACCACCGGTGGAACGCTTTCCAACGGTAAGAGACTTTTCCGGTGCGTTAGCAGTGGATTTGCGCACGATTTTATTTCCATCAGCATCAAAGCCGAGGAATTCTTCGCGCTTGAACACACCGATAATCTTGTGCCTTTGGCCCGGAGTAGTGGGCTTGAATTTTTTAACTGCCATTTCTTTTAGATGTTGCTGTAGTAGTCAATAGTCTGACCGTCGGCCACAGTCACGTATGCTTTCTTGTAAGCGGGACGCTGGCCACGGATGATGCCTGTGCGGGTGTAACGCTGTTTACGCTTTCCTGCGTATACGCAAGTGCTCACGTTAGTCACGCGGACGTTGTAGAGTTTCTCTACAAGATCCTTGATCTGAAACTTGTTGGCTTCGGGAGATACGGCAAATACGTAGCAATTCTCCTTTTCGCTGAGGGCGGTAGCCTTTTCAGTCATGAGAGGTTTGATATTGATATCCATTTTTCGTTCTCCTTAAGTTTAGAATTCGTTGCAAACGTTTACGCTGTCTTCAGTAAGGATGATAGCGTCGTTGTTAAGCACTGTGAAAGCGTTGAGGTCCTTAGCCTGAGCCATAAGAGCGTTGGGCACGTTGCGGACAGAGAGAAGCACATTCTTGTCGTTGTCAGCGAAAACGAGAAGCACTTTCTTGTCTTCGAGCTTGAAGCTCTTAGCGAGGTTGATGTAGCTCTTAGTCTTGGGAGCATCGAAAGTGAAGTTTTCCACTACGATCAGCTTCTGGTCGTTGGCGCGAGAAGTGAGGGCGATGCGACGAGCGAGAGCCTTCTGCTTCTTGTTGAGTTTAGTGCGATAGTCGCGAGGACGCGGACCAAACACTGTGCCACCGCCACGAAGGAGCGGAGAGTTGATATCACCACGACGAGCGCCGCCGCCACCTTTCTGGCGACCGAGCTTACGGGTAGAACCCGAAACTTCGCTGCGTTCCTTAGACTTGTGAGTACCCTGACGCTGGTTAGCGAGATACTGCTTAACATCGAGATAGAGAGTGTGCTCAGCGTTTCCTAAAGTCAGGTCGCGACCAAACACTTCGTCGTTGAGGACGACTTTACGTCCGGTATCTTCACCTTTGATATTAAAAACTGCTAATTCCATTATTCCTCTACTATAACGATTGAACCTTTTGCTCCAGGTATGGAGCCTTTGATCACTAACAGGTTGTGCTCAGGAAGCACCTTAATCACCTGAAGATTCTGGACAGTGACGCGTTCGTTGCCCATCTGGCCTGCCATACGGAGGCCTTTGAAAACCTTAGCGGGGTAAGAACAAGCACCGATAGAACCGGGAGCGCGGAGACGGTTGTGCTGACCATGAGTAGCCTGGCCTACACCACCGAAACCATGACGCTTAACAACGCCCTGGAATCCTTTACCCTTTGATGTTCCAACAACATCTACAAAAGCGCCCTCCTGAAAGAGGTCGACAGTGAGAGTCTGACCCAATTCGGGAAGAGTCTCAAAAGATTTGAACTCGGCCAAGTGTCTCTGGGGAGCCACACCGGCTTTCTTGAAGTGACCAGCCTCGGGCTTGTTGGTGTGCTTTTCCTTCTTTTCCTGGAAGCCCACCTGGACAGCCTGATAACCGTCGTTCTCAAGAGTCTTCACCTGAGTGACAACGCAGGGACCAACTTCGATAACAGTGCACGGCACGTTTTTGCCGTCGGCACTGAAAACGGATGTCATTCCGATTTTTTTTCCTAATAATCCTGGCATTTCTTTGAAAAAATTATTGAATTTAACCTGGTGGGAAGCTGAAGCTTCCCACCGGTAAAAGAGTAGTTATGAGAATGGTCAAATAACTTAGACCTTGATGCTTACGTCAACGCCGCTGGGGAGTTCGAGCTTCATGAGAGCATCGACAGTCTTGGTAGTGCTGCCGTCGATGTCGATGAGGCGCTGATAGCTGCTGAGCTGGAACTGCTCACGGGATTTCTTGTTGACGAAAGTAGAACGGTTGACTGTGAAGATGCGTTTGTGGGTAGGAAGGGGAATTGGGCCCTTAACTACTGCGCCGGTAGCCTTCACTGTCTTTACGATCTTCTCGGCAGACTTGTCGACGAGGTTGTGATCGTAGCTCTTCAGTTTGATTCTAATTTTTTGGCTCATATTATTGAAGATCTTTAATTACTTGATGAGGTCTACACGGCCGTTGCATTCAGTGAGCACAGCCTTTGCAATTGAGTTGGAGACTTCAGCGTAGTGGCTGAAAGACATGGTGGAAGTGGCGCGGCCGGAAGTGATGGTACGAAGTGCAGTCACATAACCGAACATCTCGGCAAGAGGAGCCTTGGCCTTCACGATGCGAGCACCGCTGCGGCTTGTCTCCATACCTTCTACCTGACCACGACGCTTGTTAAGGTCGCCGATAACGTCACCCATAGACTCTTCCGGAGTCACAACCTCTACAGACATGATAGGCTCCATAAGAACCGGACCTGCCTTCTCACTGCCTTTCTTGAAGCCCTGGATAGCAACGAGCTCGAATGAAAGCTGGTCGGAGTCGACAGGGTGGAAAGAACCATCGAGGAGAGTCACCTTGAGGCGCTCAACAGGATAGCCGGCAAGAACACCATTCTTCATGGCAGTCTGGAAGCCCTTCTGAACAGAGGGGATATATTCCTTAGGCACGTTACCACCCTTCACCTCATCCACGAACTGGAGAGAACCAACGAAATCGTCGTCGGCAGGTTCCATGCGGAAGATGATGTCGGCAAACTTACCGCGACCACCGGTCTGCTTCTTGAATACCTCGCGGCCTTCGTAAGGCTTGGTGATAGCTTCCTTGTAAGTAACCTGAGGACGTCCCTGATTACATTCAACCTTGAACTCACGACGGAGACGGTCGATAATGATATCGAGGTGGAGCTCACCCATACCGCTGATGACGGTCTGACCGGTCTCCTCGTTGGTCTCAACGCGGAATGTCGGGTCTTCTTCAGCGAGCTTCTGAAGACCAACGCCGAGTTTGTCGAGGTCTTTCTGAGTCTTAGGTTCAACAGCGATACCGATAACGGGATCGGGGAATTCCATTGCCTCAAGAACAATAGGAGCGTTTTCGTCGCAGAGAGTATCACCAGTGCGGATATCCTTGAAACCAACGCCTGCACCGATATCACCGCAACCGATGCGTTCCATCGGGTTCTGCTTGTTGGAGTGCATCTGGAACAGACGTGAGATACGCTCCTTCTTGCCGCTACGAGAGTTGAGGCAGTAGCTACCGGCGTCGATGTTGCCTGAATAAACGCGGAAGAACACGAGGCGACCTACATATGGGTCGGTAGCGATCTTGAATGCGAGGGCACACATCGGAGCCTCCGGAGATGGCTCGCGGGTAAGGATCTCATCGGGATCATCGACAGCGTGACCTTCAACAGCGCCGCTGTCTTCAGGAGAAGGAAGATAAGCGCAGACAGCGTCAAGGAGAGTCTGCACACCCTTATTCTTGAAAGAAGATCCGCAGATCATCGGGTTGATCTCCATAGCCAGTGTACCCTTGCGGATAGCTGCCTTGATCTCGTCTACTGTAATAGTGGAAGGATCGTCGAAGTATTTCTCCATGAGAGCATCGTCGAGCTCAGCAAGAGTCTCGAGCATCTTGTCGCGATACTGCTCAGCCTCATCGAGGAGGTTAGCAGGGATATCTTCAACAGAGTATTCAGCGCCCATGCTCTCGTCGTGCCAGAAGATAGCCTTCATCAGCACGAGGTCGATAACACCCTTGAAAGTCTCCTCAGCACCGATAGGGAGCTGGATGGGAAGGGGGTTGGCACCAAGGACATCTTTCACCTGACGGCAAACCTCGAGGAAGTTAGCGCCGGAGCGGTCCATCTTATTTACATAACCGATACGGGGGACATTATACTTGTCAGCCTGACGCCAAACAGTCTCAGACTGGGGCTCCACGCCACCAACGGCGCAGAAAGTAGCCACAGCACCGTCGAGCACACGAAGTGAGCGTTCTACCTCAACAGTGAAGTCAACGTGTCCCGGAGTGTCGATAAGGTTGATCTTATATTTATTACCCTGATAGTTCCAGAACGTAGTGGTAGCAGCGGAAGTGATAGTGATACCGCGTTCCTGCTCCTGCTCCATCCAGTCCATAGTGGCAGCACCATCGTGCACCTCACCGATCTTGTGAGTAAGGCCAGTATAGAAAAGGATACGTTCGGAAGTAGTGGTCTTACCGGCATCGATATGAGCCATGATGCCGATATTGCGAGTTAACTGAAGGTTGTCGTGTTTAGCCATTTGTTAAATCCGAATTAGAATCTGAAATGAGCGAATGCGCGGTTGGCCTCAGCCATACGGTGCATGTCTTCCTTACGCTTGAAAGCGCCACCCTGGTCATTGAAAGCGTCGACGATTTCGGCAGCGAGTTTGTCTGCCATAGTCTTGCCGCCACGTTTGCGGGCATAGATGATAAGATTCTTCATGGAGATAGACTCCTTGCGGTCAGCGCGGATCTCAGTAGGTACCTGGAAAGTTGCGCCGCCGACACGGCGAGACTTAACCTCCACCTGAGGAGTGACATTTTCAAGAGCCTTCTTCCAGATTTCCAGAGCGCTCTTCTCCTCGTTGGGGAGTTTAGACTTCACGATTTCAAGTGCGGAATAGAAGATAGTGTAAGAAGTGTTCTTCTTTCCGTCGTACATGAGATGGTTGACAAACTTTGTCACTCTCACGTCGTGAAAAACGGGATCAGGGAGGATCACACGTTTTTTCGGCTTAGCTTTTCTCATTGCTTGATGTTTAAGTTTTGATTTTGGCTGCTTTGATGAAAACTTCAACGCACTTTGGGAACTCCTCTCGGAGCGCCGGATGGGCGTTTACTCAACCACATAGCTGTCAAAGAATCAAAAACCGGTTAAAGATAAATGATTTCTTGCTGACAGCTTATTATTTCTTAGCTGCCTTAGGACGCTTTGCACCATATTTGGAGCGGCGCTGAGTACGGCCCTGCACACCTGCAGTATCGAGAGTGCCGCGAACGATGTGGTAGCGAACACCCGGGAGGTCCTTCACACGACCGCCGCGCACCATGACGATAGAGTGCTCCTGGAGGTTGTGGCCTTCACCCGGGATGTAGGAGTTGACTTCCTTACCGTTGGTGAGGCGTACACGAGCCACCTTACGCATAGCCGAGTTAGGCTTTTTGGGGGTCGTGGTGTACACACGCACGCACACACCGCGACGCTGCGGACATGAATCCAAAGCCGGCGACTTGCTCTTGTCGACGAGGGCAACGCGTCCTTTTCTTACTAATTGCTGAATTGTAGGCATTTTAGTTTGTTAAAAATTAAAAAATATCTAAAATATATTCTTATAATAATCATTTTGGGACTTCCGCAAGCCAAAGACTTGCAAAAGAAGCACATCCTAAGGCTTTCATACGCATACCATAAAACTACACTAACAAATTAATCTTTAATTTGTTAGCGAAGTATATGGGTGTTTCTTGCCCTAAGACGATGCAAAGTTACAAAATTTCAATGAATTATGCAAATAATAATTGAGTTAAGTTTCGGCATTAAGAATAGGTAGCTGTTTTTGTGGGAATGCTTTTGTCAGGCGAGAAATATAGGCACAGAACTTTTTTCGGTGCATTCGGTGGGGAACTTGCAGATGGGCGCAGAATTGTAATTGCGGGTTCGCCTGCTGACGCGGATCAGAGCAGTTTCGCTGCAAGGGTCAAGGGTCAGGTATTTAGAAGATAATAGCCAGATAAGTTAGGCACAGAACTTTTTTCCTTGCAGTGTCACTTTAAGTGTGGAGCCGTTGATGACGGCACGGTTGTTGCCTTCGAGGTTTGACGCTGGGGGAGGCTGGGAAGCCTGCTTTCCATGGTTTGACGCGTGGGGACGCGCACGGAGTGCGCTTGCTACTTAGTTTGACGTTAGGAGAAATGGAAAAAGGCTTGCAGCCGGGGTCGGGAGGAACGCCGGGGTGCAAGCCTTTGGGAATAGGGGTGAAAGGTCAGACGGGGTCGAGGCCTTTGCGGCGCCATTCGGGGAGGGCGTTGTGGTCGCGAACTATGTTGTTGGCCATGATGACTGCCCTTGATATGTGGTCGCAGATGTTCTTCTCGCCTATGAGATTGACGATATCTGATTTTTCAAGAGCTGTGCGCACATTGGGCTGGACACCGGAAAGGACAATCTGGATTCCTTCTTTTTGGGAAGACTTGATAAGGGTCTCAAGATTATGGATTGCGGTAGAGTCAATGAATGGCACTTTTCGCATTCGAATAATGCGGACAAGGGGACGATTCTGCATGGTAGAGCGCATCATCTCATCAAACTTAGTGGCGATTCCGAAGAAAAACGGGCCATCTATCTCATATACTGAGACACCTTTCTCCACATGTAGCACCTCATGCGAATGGACCTCAGTGCCTTCAGCCACGTCGAGTTGCTTGCCATAGACTTTAATTTCAGCATTTTCAGTGACACGGCGAAGGAAGAGCACCATAGCAAGGAGAAGACCTATTTCTATGGCGATGGTGAGGTCGAACACGATAGTGAGCACCATTGTGACTATCAACACAGAAAAATCACCCTTAGGATTGTGAGAAATTGCCTTTACAGTGCGCCAACCACTCATATTATAAGCCACAACCATGAGGACAGCAGCCAGACAAGCCATCGGGACAAGATTGATGAGAGGCATCAAGAAAAGATAAATCAGAAGGAGCACCACTGAATGAATCATACCGGCAAGCGGAGTGCGTCCTCCATTGGTGATGTTGGTCATGGTGCGTGCGATCGCACCAGTGACGGGTATACCTCCAAAAAGTGGCACCACGATGTTGGCAATGCCCTGGCCGAAGAGTTCTGTATTGGAATTGGTGCGTGACCCGGTGATGCCATCTGCCACCGTAGCAGAAAGCAACGACTCAATGGCACCCAGCATTGCAATGGTAAAGGCCGAAGGGAGAAGAGCATTGATAGTGGCCATATTCACTTCAAAACCATGAGGCAACGGGATGTCAGACTTCATATCACCGAAGCGGTCACCGATTGTCTCAACATGAAAACCGGGAACAAAAGTCGCTAAAAACCAACAGCCAGCCGTAACCAAAATAATTGCGATCAACGCACCCGGAAGTTTCTGGGAAATCTTGGGGGTGAGAGTGATGATGAGAAGCGACACCACACCGACCGCGAGAGTCATAAGGTCGATTCTTGAAAAATTGGCCAATAGTACACCCCACTTAGTGATGAAATCGCCGGGTAGGTCCTTGAGTCCGAGCCCAAAGAAATCATTAATTTGCGTGGAGAAGATGGTCACAGCAATACCTGCAGTAAAACCTACCACAATCGGATACGGAATGAACTTGATGACCGTGCCAAGGCGGAAGAGTCCCATAAGAACGAGAATAAGACCTGCCATAATGGTAGCGATCGCAAGACCAGTGAGTCCAAACTGCTGGATGATACTATAGACTATCACGATAAATGCGCCAGTAGGACCACCAATCTGGACGGTATTGCCACCGAGAGCCGAGACTATGAAGCCGCCGATGATCGCCGTGATAAGACCGATGGCCGGAGACACACCGGATGCAATTGCGAATGCAATGGCAAGTGGGAGAGCAACGATGCCTACGACGATGCCTGCGACAAGGTCTGACTTGAAACGGGCCATATCATAGCCCTTCCACATCGAAAACGCTTTCGGATGGAAATCAATCTTTTTACTCAATGCATGATTCATAATGCATAAACCTTAATTAGAAATACCTGTAGATATATTACTTGATGGGAGGCTGGGAAGCCTCCCTTCCATATTAAAAGCAGGCTTCACAGCCTGCTTGCTATATTTATTACCTTTTGAGGTGGGAGGCGTATTCGAAGATGCGGTCGAAGATGACACGGTCGAAGTCTGTAAGGGATATTCCTCGACGAGCCATAACGCGCTCAGCGACCGTCAGGAATTTCTTGACGGGGACATCGACAAATCCGCCATTGGCACTCCCCTCCTGAAAACTTGGGACGAAAACACGGGGGAAACCGGCACCGTAGACATTGACACCTACACCAATAACAGTAGCTGTGTTAAGCATAACGTTGACCCCAAGTTTGGAATGGTCGCCAATGATAGGGCCACAGAACTGAAGGTCAGTACGGACAAAAGAATGAAGACGATAGTTCCAAAGACGAATCTTGGAATAATCATTCTTCAGGTTAGAGCAATTGACACCGGCGCCAATGTTGCACCACTCCCCTACTACAGCATTGCCGAGGTAGCCATCGTGAGCCTTGTTGGAATATCCGAAAATAACAGAGTTGTCGACTTCCCCACCAACCTTCACATAGGGTCCGAATGTGCTTCCACCATATAACTTTGCACCCATACGTGCTTTGGAATGCTCGCAGAAAGCTATTGGGCCTCTCACGCAGCAACCTTCCATGACAGCCGCATCCTTACCTATATATATGGGACCCTCCTTGAGGTTGAAGATAGCTCCTTCCACTTCAGCACCTTCCTCAATGAATATCATCGGCATGCCATCCTTATCTGCGATATCGCCGATTACCTTATTAGAAGACGGGAGAGGACAAGACTTTCTGTCGGCAGTGATGCGCTGATAATCTTCCACGAGGACTTGGGGATTCATGATGAAGACATCGTAGACATTACGTAAGCGACGGAGGTCTTCTTCATAAATGTCGGCGAAATTATGGTCTTCAAGATCCCTCCAACTACCGAAGAAGGCTAAAGTACGATCATCGGAGACTATAGCCTGACCTTTTTTAAGAGACACAATCTTAGCTGCAATATCAGAATCAGGGACTACAGCACCGGAGACAAAGAGCATCTCCTCAGAGGCATCATCCGGTTGGCCAAAACGCTCGCGGAGGAAATCAACGGGAAGAGCATGGATTTGGGCATCAGGGAGGAAGGAAATCCATTTCTCACGGATTGTAGTTATTCCTACCCGAAAGTCGCATATTGGACGGGTGAATGATAGGGGGAGGAGATCAAAGTGATCATCCGGATTGTCGAAGAGAACAATTTTCATTTTATCAGTTGTCATCGTTGTCGGCGTTGTCATCGTTGTCAACGAGGTGCAAAATTAGTTAAAAAAAATGAAATTTGCAAATAAGGAGATGCAGGGTATTTTTAAGGGTGATGAACTTATATTGGGATTTGATTGTTTAATAGATAAAAAGGATGATAATTGGCGGTAGATGCCATAGAGAAAATAAATAAGCAAAGGAGCTGCAATCGTCCCCAAAGGCGCGAGGTCTTTCAGAAGATGATGTGGTGAGTATAAATCCTTATAATCCGGTCCGGGTTTCGGATCGGATTTTTTATTGGGGAGGGTGTTGCAAAATGGGCCAATATTCTGATGTAGGGACGCACGGCTCGTGCGTCCTCTATGCAATTAGATTGGTAATCAACAATATAAAAACGGACGCACGAGCCGTGCGTCCCTACAAGATGCGGAGAATATAGTTCTGCAACACCCTCTTCCATATTTGATGTTTGGAGGCGGTTGGGAAACCGCCTTCCCATAGGAGAGTTGGGAGGCTTCTTGCTTTAGAAGGGGTAGCCGAGGGCGAGGTGGAAGGCGAATGCGTTTTTGAAGGCTACGTTGAAGTAGTGGGGTGTGCCGTTGGAGTAAGGGGTATGGAGACCATATCCTACATCGACACGCACTACCATCATTCCAAGATCGTAGCGCAATCCGGCGCCTGTCCCAAGGGCGATATCCTTGAGGAATGTCTTTCCTTGAAGCAAACCACCTGGACGCAGGGGATCATCCTTCAGCAGCCATATGTTGCCGGCATCTATGAATGCTGCCCCATGGAGATCGCCGAATATCGGGAACCGATATTCAGTATTCAACTCAAATTTGAACGTACCTGTCTGGTCGAAATATCCATTGACAAGCTCTTTAGGAGCACGATAACTACCCGGGCCGATAGAACGCACAGTAAACGCACGGATAGAGTTGGCACCACCAATATAGAACTGCTCGGAATAAGGAACCTCCTTAGCATTGCCATATGCATGGGCTGCACCAAGCAGGACACGCGAAACAATCCATTGGTCTTGCTTCGGGAAAAGACGATGGTTCCAGACGAGTTGCACCTGTCCTTTGACAAACTGAGAGAAGGGAGTTCCAAAAAGCTTTTTCACACCCTTCACTTTTGCAAGGTCGTAGCAGACATCGAAAAGATTGCCTGCCTCAGTGAAAGTGCCGGTGAAAGTGAGCTCATTGTTCTGCTCACGTTCCAGCCATTTGCTGTAGGTGTAGGTATAACTAAGCTGAGGAATAAACCGACTTTCGAAACTCAAAGCTACGGCAGGATTCATAGCCATGACTGAATCGAATTCTTCAGTGGTGCGGATAAGCTTATTATAAGTTAGCTTGAAAGGAGTAAACGAGTTAGTAGCGTGTCGAGTGGCACGCCATTCATAGGTGATACCCATATTGTATTCCGCCATCATAAAATATTTCGGACGGTTGAGTACAGACCCTCCAAGAGAAATAGTGGTCCAGTTAACATCCCGCCTTGAACGAGGAATAAACTTCGGAGCTAAAAGACGCGGGAAAGCAACTGAGGTCTGAAGACCAAACTCGTAGGAATTGAACACACTCGACCGATTATGTCCGGTCTGCCACTCATAGTCGGCATTAAGAGAAACATTCAGCTTCTCGGCACCTCCGAAAATATTATTATGTGTGAAGGAAGCGATAAGTCCCGGGCCTAAATATGAGTTTGACTTTGAAGTGGTATTCAATTCAATGGAAGCTTCCATCGGACGGTCGTAGCGACACGTGATAAATATATTCATTACCGGATCTTTCGCAGCAGTATCGGCAGGGATAGGCTGAATCTGAATGTTAGAGAAAATACCCATTCGAGCAAGACGAGTCTGCGTGCGGTCCATATCCCGCACGGAGAACACCCTTCCCTTACGAAACGTGATACACTCCGGTATAAGGCCCTTCCTCACTCTTTGCGGGCGCATGATGATGAGTTCGCCACGATCTGTCTGAATCGTATCAGGACGTCCGGGGCCATAAATCTCGTTTCGCTGCAGGAGGGTCACTACATTTCCGGTTCGGAATTTGCGCAGAGCTATATCGGGCAGGTTGTCGGCCAGACTCAAACGCATAGCCACGGCATGAGGCGTAAGAAAAGTATCGGCAAGGAACTCAAGATATTCCGGACGGAAATAATAATAACCGCGATTGCGAAGGTGGTTTGCCACTTCCACACGGAGAGTCGAAAGAGAATCGACACAAAACACAGCACCTTTCTGAAACCATTGGCTTTTTCGAGCAAGAGAGTCGATAAAAACCTTTACGCCACTTGAGGGAGTATTGAAATACTCAATCGTGTCAATACGATATGGGGAAGAGACATCGAAAGTGTAAGACATAGACGCTTTCTTTGGATTCTTCGCATTAGGAACTTCCTCATAAGTAGCTGTAGAACCAAAATATCCATTATCAGCAAGGATATTCTCCACCATCTTCGTTCGTAAAGGAGCCTTCACGTCAGACATCAACACCGGAGGCCTTGCAATGGTGCGATAAAGCCATCCGAAAACCCCTTTCGCAGAGTCATTCCAATAGTTGTATGCCCAAAGACGGTAAGGGAACGGAGACTGCCTTGCAGGAGAAAGAAAAGGGATAGGATCGTTGGGCTTCACATTCACAGCCTGCTTAAGCTCAGACACAAGGGCATCAGGGAGCTTTTCACCATCGGTGGGATTAATCTGAATATTCTTGACACCAGTATATAGCACCTCATCTTCACCGAGACGGCGGGTAGTGCTACAAGCACCGACAAGAATCAGCAGTGCAAAGAGTGCTCCCATAGAGAGTGTGACTCCTTTAAAGGAACATATGTTGTGATTATTCTGCATTTTCATCATCCTTTCTTGTAATTGCCTTGATAGAATCAGCCGGAGTATCCAACGTCTCCTTCACATCAATCAGAGAGTCAGCAGGCACCGGCACGGCAACCGGTTTCTTATGTTTTTTCCAAAGCTTGCTAAGACCGAAATGAGTGATTTCGGTGAAATAGGCAAGCCTTCTTCTGAGCGACAGACCGACACCGGTCTCAGTAACCTCACCTTCGAGCACACTCTCAAATCCGGTATGACGGAAAAGCCGAGCGTTAAGACTCATATTATTGGTCTGCTTAAGAATGTATTCAAAAGCGATGTCGCTAATAAGATTCTGTTGGAAATTATCGTCGGCAGAAGCATCCGTAGAATAGTTGCCACCTACAATAATCTTAAACCTATTGTTGAGCAAAGATTTCGACACTTGATATGAATAAGATGTATTGGTAGTGGTGTTGCCATTAGTACCGGTCTCATACTGATTGACACCCAAATTGATATCAACACCCTTCACATTGTCGGCAAGGAACGAATTAAGCTGCGAAGTAAGGAAACTATACACAGACCCCATCCCAAATCCGGACCCTACAGACTTTGAACTCGGGCCCTGATAAATTCCAGTCAGAAGAAGACTCATAGCCTGCTGCTGGCGCTGATCGGCAGTCATCGACTGGAGCTCATTGCTTATACTCAGGTCATCATCAGTGGAAAGATCGAACACTACGGATGGGGCAGACAAGGTGTTGCCTATATTCAGAGTCACTATGAAATTGACCAAGCGAGTGTTTCCACTCGACTGAATGCTGGCCTTGACCTGGTCCGTAGCCTGAACAGAAAGAGCCGGATTCAAGATGTCGCCACTCCATGTGATATGGCTATTCTGATCGAATGTGAAGCCTTTCTTGCCTATGATAGGAATATTGTAGTTGGCATATCCATTGCCGGTGTAGAGAGTACCATTAAGCTTCATATCGCCAACGTAATTCTGGAAATAGTTGAGTGTTCCTGACGGATTACACTGTACCTTACCATCTTCACCAAGATTTACAGTGACCTGAGTGCCTTGTGAAATTATTGCCTTTGCAGTGATTCTCATTCCTAATGTAGAAGTGAGAGAATCAGCCTTAGCAACAGCAGTGGTGTCAGAGAAATTGACGAACTTCACAACATTATCAGCACCTTGACCTTGCGACAATGCATCAGAAGTCATCGCCATATCATACGTCACATCAGTAGCCGGAAGAATATTTACTGTAGCATCAACGTTCATCATCGACATCGAACCCTTAACAGTTGCATCAAGATCTGTGAAGAGCTTTCCGGTCACCTCAGCACTGCTGCTCTTTCCACCCACAAGCTGAATATTAGAAGCCTTGGCAGATAGGTCTAACTTAATGTTGCTCATCTTTGTAGCATCCACAGTACCTCTAATGGCAAGCGGATTGTTGTTGACAGCATATATATCAAATTCATGGAAATCGAGGACATTGTCGGTCACTGTAATAGGATTGCTACCGAAGCGGAAGCGAGTGCCAAGCATATTGAAAAACAGTCCTACCGAATCACACGATATGCTTCCATTGAGCAAAGGCGCAGTGAAGCTGCCGCTGAGGCTCATATCGCCATTAAGAGCCCCCGAGAGCTTCATAGTCTGAGGCGGGAAGAAAGGATTGGCAATAGAGAGCGGGAACTTGGTGAGGACGAGCTTCAGGCGCTCAGCCAGCATTCCACCTGCAGGATTGACTGAGTCGGGAGCAAGCACGAACTGCACAGCAGCAGCCTCAGCACCATCGACTACAAGCCCTATCTTTCCTGCACTCTTACCCTTATTGCCCATTCCGGCGGCCATAGTGAAATTAAAATCTCCCACACGCTTACGGTCAAAGTAGAAATCAGATATGTCGAGGCTTCCCTTGCCGACAAGAGCACGGCCGGTGTAGCGAACATTGATATCTGAATTAACAAGAGCTTTTACAGGAGGAGGATTAAGCATCATATGCAGGAAATCTGCCACCTGTATGTTTTTAAGATTTAGATGTAAATTATCGCGCCCCTGCTCATTTTTCTCTGAACGAAGGAGGATACTGCTATTGTCGCTGCTTGCCTCAAGATTCGCCTGCAACTTCTTGCTATTGATATTGAAATCAATATAGTTATCAAGATTGAAAGTCCAAGGCAGATAGGCAATCGTAGCCTTTAGAGGAGTGAAGCGCAGTGACATGATTGAATCAGCCAACGATGCAGTGAAACCAAGCCTATAACCCATCTTATTCTTGATATTGTGCTGCATAAGATATGCAGAAAGACGGTTTTCACCAAGATATCCACTCATGCGGACATTAGCAAACTCATCGAGAGTACCGGGACGATTGCCAAGATGAACCACATAATCAAGCAGAGCGCCACGCGACTTGATATCAAACGTAATAGTATCGAGGCGCATCGACTCGGTCTTCAACGCATTGAGAACCACATCACCATCGATAATTGAGTCTTTTTTCAACTTCAAAGAGAAATCTTTGAATCCCATTTTCATAGGAGAAAGAAAATCAGAAGCCACTCCGGAGCCATCTACATCGGCTGTAAGAGTGAATGGAGGAAGCTTTTGCTCCAAAGCCTCTACATCAAGACGCCTGTCTTCAATCATTTTCGGCATAATGGCAGAGACATTAGTGAATCCATCAAGCAGAGGCTTCAAGCCAACTGAAGAAAGGAACTCCACGGATGCACCGCGAGCACCGAGAAGACAGCGGGTGTCGGCAGAAGTAGACACAAACTTAAGATTAAATCCATCGGGAATATTCAAATCCTGATCTTCGAGATGCCAGTCGATCTTATCGGCATTGAGATCCACATCATACAACCAAGTATGGGGAGAGGCAGTGCCCTTAACATGGATATTGGCTCCTCCCGAATTATTGGTCTCGGAAAATCCGAGTGCCTTAAGATCGACATTATGGATATCAGCATCAAGATCAGCTTGATAGAAATTGTCGGAAATCTTCCCATTACCCTGAATATCAAATGAGAGCAAAGGATTTGGAGAATTAGCCTTTAGTGTGAAATCTTCATTGCGAAGAGAGGCGAAAAGAGTTATATCCTTAATGGAGTGTCCATTATAGATGGCACTTGCAAGGTCGAGTCTGATATCTGTATTAGCACCCTTCTTCTCAGGATTGAAACCTGCTCCATTTGCAGAGAGAGAAGCAGTAATCGGACCAATGGTCTTATCGCCAATGAAAGCTCCGACATTAAGGCTATGCACGGCAGCCTTTACGTCGTAGCGCTCCGAATTCATACCGACATGTCCGTCGGCGGCAAGATTGCCGTGCGGGGTAGTCAGCTTGAAATCGGCAGCATAATTCTCGTGGTCGGCAGAAGCTTTGCCGACAATATTAAGAGTTGGAATAGCAATGCCATCAAGAGCTACAAATTTCTTAACTATTTCCGGCCTGCGGAGCTCTCCGTCAAAAGAAAGATTGGCTATGAGCTGCTTAAAGTCGAGAGCATTCTTTACATTGCCTTTCGCACGGAGCGAAAGAGTGCCAGGAAGTGCCACGTCAAACTGCTCTATCTCGGCATTGCCCAACTCTCCATTAGCACGAAGTCGAGCATTCAGCGGAGTCAAAGCCGGGACAGCCGAAGTATAGGCAGCAAGATCCGGCATAAAGCTATTGATATCGTTCATCCCAAGGCTTGCGGTCAGGTCGACATCAAGAAGGGCAGACGGTTCAAACGCAAGGAGAGCATTAGGGATAGCAGCTGTAGCCTCCAAGTGAGAGAATGGGGTCCGGATATCGAAATCCTTAAGCATCATGCCTACGGAATCCATAGAGAATGTACCCTTGCCTTCTGTGATAGTCAGGCCACACTGTTCCATGCCCTTGAGATAGGTAATAGGAAGGGTGATAGTGGCCGCCTGATTATAAAAATGTTCTAACTCGATATCAAGGCCGGAAACACGGATATCATTGGTATCAAACCCCTTGACAACAGGAGAACCTTGCACAGCATAGCGGGCATTGAAATCAGTCAGTGTGATTCGGTCTGCGACGACAGTGGTAGGAGCAGAAGGGGCTGAAGTAGTGTCGGGGGCCGGAGCCGGATGCTCCTTCACATATTCCAGTGACGGCGCCAACATCAGGGCATCACCATGCGAAGCCGTCACATCACTCATACGTATCGAATTAGTACGAAGATCTACAATACCATCATCAAGAACAAGATGAGAAGCCTGAAACCGAAGGGTATCAATCGTAGGGAGCATCATCATCAAGAATGTCATATTCTCGATGTTAAGTTTTTTAGCTGTAATATAAAAAGGAGTAGATGTAGTGTCCTGAGGAGTTGGTTTCTGCTTCCAAACATCCATGTTAAGAGTAATCTCACCATCACGAAGTTTTGCTTCATTAAGGGAGATTTCGCTTGTGCGCATATTAGCGCTTGACTTATCGTCGACTTCAAGCAAGCCAGCCTTTATAGTCATCAGCATAGATGAATCAGGCGACAGCATACGGTAATATCCGTCGCGCAAAAGGAGTTTTTTGATCTGCACATCGAGGCCAAGAAGAGGACGAAGCTTTACATCCACGATAGCTTCACGAGCCATAACCATTGTGTCGCCGGAGGCTTCAATCACGCTAACCCCGGAGAGAGAAAGGTTTACAGGGAATTTCAGACGAAGCTTGTCAATACCTATTTTCATACCTGTCTTGTCGGCAACCATTTTAGTAGCTGTCTTGACTGCGAAATCCTGGACAGGAGGTATGTAAAGAAGCACCGGAATCAACAGAACCAGTAAGACAATGCATCCGAGCACCTTGAGAGGGCGCCGGATCCAGGCATTTCCTATCAAATGCTTTTTGGGCTTATGAGCAGGGGCATTGCTCTGTTCTTCTGCCGGTGTGTTGTTGGGTGTATCTTGTGATTGCATGAATGGGCGTAGATATAGTCTATATTCTTTGTAACAATCTCCGTTTTTGATAGTTTAAAATAATTCAACAAAAATTAACTAAAGTCCGCTTCTTATATGACAATTCGACATATTGCTTTCCTCAACTTCCGCAGGCTTAAAAATGTCGCGCAAAGGGCGCAAAGGCGTAGAGTTTCATTACTCATACTCATCTAGACTTGACGGGAGAAATCTACCCGGTGTTGAATTTTTCAAAATATGCTGTAGAACATATAATAATATTTGGATAATAGGGAACGTTGTAGTAATTTTACGCCCGAAAGGAAAAAGTGTAGTTTTTACACTCAAAAAAAATTAGACAATATATAGTTCGGGCGACTGGACTTGTATTGACAAAACTGCAACGGGCGGTTAGGAAACCGCCCTCCCATAGGCAAAGCCTTTTCATAAATAGAAAACATTATTAACTTATGATATCATGATTAAAGCGACAAAAACATTTATGGTGTGTGCAGGAGCAATGCTTGCATTCTCTGCCTGCAACACCAACAAGGAGACTGCGCAGACAACACTCTCCGGTCTCGATCCCCAGAACTTCGTGAGTGAATTTGAAGGAAAGCCAACCGCACTCTACACACTGAAGAATGCAAACGGCATGGAAGTGTGCGTGACCAACTTTGGAGGACGTATCGTATCAATTATGGTCCCCGACCGCAACGGCGACTTTAAGGATGTAGTGCTCGGCTTCGATAGCGTTCAAGCTTATTTCCCACAGAATAACCTCAGCGATTTCGGTGCTTCTATCGGACGCTATGCCAACCGCATCAATCAAGGAAAGATCGTGATCGATGGCGATACCATCCAACTTCCCAAGAACAATTTCGGACACTGCCTGCACGGGGGACCTTCCGGATGGCAATATAAGGTATATGAGGCAAACCAACTCAACGATTCTACCCTTGTGCTCACAATGGACAGCCCTGACGGCGACAACAACTTCCCAGGCAATGTGAAGGCCACAGTGACTTATACTCTTCTTAGCGACAATGCCATTGATATTGACTACAAGGCCACTACAGACAAAACAACGGTCATCAATATGACCAACCACTCATACTTTAACCTTAACGGCAATCCCAACGAGCCTATCACCAACAATATACTGACTGTCAACGCAGCGCGCTACACTCCGGTAGACAGCACATATATGACAACAGGAGAGATTGTAGAAGTAAAGGATACACCGATGGATTTCACTACAGCCAAGGTAGTGGGCGCAGACATCGACAAGTTTGAATTTGCACAGCTGAAGAACGGTAACGGCTATGACCATAACTGGGTGCTTGACGCAGCAGGCGACGACAGCCAAGTGGCAGCGTCCCTTCTTTCTCCATCCACCGGCATCCAGCTTGACGTCTACACCAACGAACCGGGCATCCAGGTATATTCAGGCAACTTCCTCGACGGCACACAGACCGGCAAGCATGGCATCGTCTACAACCAGCGCACCGGCATCTGCCTCGAAACCCAAAAATATCCTGACACCCCGAACAAGCCTGAATGGCCTTCGGCACTTTTGAAACCAGGTGAGACATACAATAGCCACTGCGTATTTAAATTCTCGACAAAAGATTAAAGGATAGGAATTCATGATATATCATGAATAAACTCATAAAAGACAACACTATAACTGGCAACTTAACAACCAATAATAACTTAATAACCTAACAAACCCAAAACTATGGCAGTATTAGACTGGATTGTAGTCGGAATATTTGCATTGGCCCTGATAGGCATCATCGTATGGGTGATGAAGCAAAAGCAGAACAATGCCGACGACTACTTCCTTGGTGGCAAAGACGCCACCTGGATCGCAATCGGCGCATCAATTTTTGCGTCGAACATCGGATCAGAACACCTTATCGGACTTGCAGGCTCAGGTGCAGCCTCAGGTATGGCAATGGCACACTGGGAAATCCAGGGCTGGATGATCCTTCTTCTTGGCTGGGTATTCGTGCCCTTCTACAGCCGCTCCATGGTGATCACTATGCCGCAGTTCCTTGAGAAACGCTACAACCCGGCATCACGTACCATTCTCTCGGTGATCTCACTTATCAGCTATGTGCTGACCAAGGTGGCCGTGACAGTTTATGCCGGTGGACTCGTATTCCAGCAGGTATTTGGCATCGAGAGCCTTTGGGGCATTGACTTCTTCTGGATTGCTGCTATTGGTCTTGTAGTCATCACTGCGCTCTACACCATCTTCGGAGGTATGAAATCAGTGCTCTACACCTCTGTGCTCCAGACCCCTATCCTACTTCTTGGATCGCTTATCATCCTCGTGCTCGGCCTTAAGGAACTTGGCGGTTGGGATCAGATGATGGCTATCTGCTCAGAGGTAAAGGTGAATGAATATGGCGATTCCATGGTGAACCTTATCCGCGATAACCGCGATGCACAATACCCCTGGCTTGGAGCACTCATCGGTTCTGCAGTTATCGGTTTCTGGTACTGGTGTACCGACCAGTTCATCGTGCAGCGTGTACTCTCAGGCCGCGATGAGAAACAGGCTCGCCGCGGTACGATCTTCGGAGCTTATCTGAAGCTTCTCCCGGTATTCCTTTTCCTTATCCCCGGCATGATTGCATTCGCACTCCACCAGCAGCTCGGCAGCTTCCTTCCATTGACCCCCGAAGGTCTTCCCAACAGCGATGCAGCATTCCCAACTCTTGTAGCTAAACTTCTGCCGGCAGGTGTGAAGGGTCTGATTGTCTGTGGTATCCTCGCAGCGCTTATGTCATCTCTCGCATCGCTCTTCAACTCATCTGCAGCCCTCTTCACAATCGACTTCTACCAGCGCTTCAAGCCCAATACAGACCCGAAGAAACTCGTAAAAATCGGCCAGGCAGCCACAGTGGTGATCGTAATTCTCGGTATTCTCTGGATTCCAGTAATGAGATCAGTAGGCGACGTTCTTTATCTTTATCTGCAGGATGTGCAATCAGTGCTCGCACCGGGTATTGCAGCGGCATTCTTATTAGGTGTGACATGGAAGAAAGCTACCGCAAAGGGTGGTATGTGGGGTTTGATCGCAGGTCTTGTGATCGGCATCACACGTCTTGGCGCAAAGGTATATTACAGCAATATCGGCGCTACCCCCGACGGAGGCTCATGGTTCCAGTGGCTATTCTACGACACTAACTGGCTCTTCTTCTGCGGCTGGATGCTCGTATTCTGTCTTGCAGTAATCTTTGTGGTAAGTATGTTTACCCCGGCTCCGGATCCGGAAAAGATCAAAGGTCTTGTATTCGGAACATCCACTCCTGAAGAGCGTGCAGTGACACGTGCAAGCTGGGACAAGTGGGATGTGATCCACTCCATCATCATCCTTGGCATCACTGCAGCATTCTACTGGTATTTCTGGTAATTCCACCAATGCATAATGCATAATGCATAATGCATAATTGATGACCTTGTATGGGAAATAAGTCATAATGGCTCTGCATAATAGCACTAATTATGCATTATGAATTATGCATTATGAATTGATAGAATTATGAATTACTATAAAGAGCATGCCAAGCACTACGTAGGTGTCGACTGCGTGATCTTCGGTCTCCACGAGGGAAAACTCAATATTCTTCTCATCAAGCGACGCATGATGCCCGGAAAAGGGCAATGGTCGCTGATGGGAGGATTCTTAGAGGAGGAGGAGTCTCTTGACGATGCAGCAAAACGAGTACTCCATCAGTTGACCGGTCTTGAAGACGTCTATATGGAGCAGGTGGGTACATTCGGAGCCATCGACCGCGATCCGGGAGCGAGAGTGATCTCGGTGGCCTATTGCGCGCTTCTGAACTTCGATGAACAAGATCATCAGAGAGTCACCGACAACGATGCTTGCTGGATACCTTTAGACGACATGCCCGAACTCTTCTTCGACCATCCGCTGATAGTGGAGAAAGCTTTGGAGCATCTTCGGCTACAAATACATAGAAAGCCGTTGGTATTCCAGTTTCTTCCAGAGCTCTTCACACTGAGTCAGCTACAGTCAGTGTATGAAGCAATATTGGGAGATAAACTTGACAAAAGGAATTTCCGCAAGAGAATCTTGGATATCTATAGTCTTGAAAAAACCGATAAGATAGACAAGAGCGGATCGAAGAGAGGGGCGACACTCTACAAATTGAGAATTGAGGATTGAGAATTATTCTCAGGAGACCGGACGCACGAGCCGTGCGTCCCTACCAAACAATCTAAAACTGACAACAGACAAATAAGATATGCTTGAGAAACTTAAAGAAGAAGTATATAAGGCCAACATGGACCTTGTGAAGCACGGGCTCGTGATCTTCACCTGGGGCAATGTATCCGGCATCGACCGCGAAAAGGGACTTGTAGTAATCAAGCCCAGCGGCGTGGACTACGATGTGATGAAGCCTGAGGATATGGTAGTCGTAGACCTTCAAGGTAATGTGGTGGAAGGCAATCTAAAGCCTTCAAGCGACACACCCACCCACTTGGCTATCTACCGTGCATGGCCGGAGGTAGGAGGCGTGGTGCATACACACTCCACATTTGCAACCGGCTGGAGCCAGGCAGGTCTTGACATACCCAACATCGGCACGACCCATGCCGACTACTTCCACGAAGCTATCCCCTGCACTGCCGACATGACAGAAGAGGAAGTGAAAGGAGCCTATGAACTTGAGACAGGCAACGTGATCATCAAGCGCTTTGAAGGCATGAACCCGATGCACACTCCGGGCGTACTGGTGAAGAACCATGGACCATTCGCATGGGGCAAAGATCCGCACGATGCAGTGCACAACGCTGTCGTGATGGAGCAAGTAGCTAAGATGGCAAGCATCGCCTTTGCAGCAAACCCGAACTTGACTATGAATCCGCTACTTGTGGAGAAGCATTTCAACAGGAAGCATGGGCCTAATGCTTATTATGGACAATAAGTTGTCGGCGTTGTCATCGTTGTCGGCGTTGTCGGCTTTGTCACAGATACGCGATGATAGCGATGAAAACGATGAAAACCAATTAATCAACCTTTTAAACCTAAATACAATGTACGAGAATCTTGAAATATGGTGGGTGACTGGCGCACAGTTGCTCTATGGAGGTGATGCAGTCGTAGCTGTTGACGCTCACTCAAAGGAAATGGTAGATGGTCTTAACAACTCGGGTCGTCTTCCGATTAAGGTGGTCTATAAGGGCACCGCTAACTCTTCCAAGGAGGTTGAGGCCGTGATGAAAGCTGCCAACAACGACCCGAAGTGTGTAGGCATCATCACCTGGATGCATACCTTCTCACCTGCCAAGATGTGGATCCACGGACTGCAGGCTCTTCGCAAGCCACTCCTCCACTTCCACACTCAGTATAACGCCGAGATACCATGGGACACCATGGACATGGACTTCATGAACCTGAACCAGTCAGCACACGGAGACCGTGAGTTCGGACATATCTGCGCCCGCATGAAGGTACGCCGTAAAGTAGTGGTAGGCTATTGGAAAGATGCCAATACCCAGGACCGCATCGCTGTTTGGCAGCGCGTAGCTGCAGCTTGGGCTGACGCTCAGGACATGCTCGTGCTTCGCTTCGGCGACCAGATGAACAATGTGGCTGTGACCGATGGCGACAAGGTAGATGCAGAAATGCAGCTGGGCTATCACGTAGACTATTGCCCCGTAAGCGAACTTATGGAGCACTACAAGAAAGTTTCTGACGAAGACACCAAGGCACTCATGGCTGTTTACTTCAAGGAATATGCACACGATGCAGCCCTCGAAGACCCCTCTACAGATGGCTACAAGTCTGTTTACGAAGCAGCTAAGGCAGAGCTCGCTCTTCGCAGCATCCTGACCGAGAAGGGAGCAAAGGCATTCACCACCAATTTCGACGACCTCGGCACCCAGGACATCAACGATCCTAACTTCGTAGGATTCGACCAGATTCCGGGTCTCGCTTCACAGCGACTGATGGCCGAAGGTATCGGTTTCGGTGCTGAAGGCGACTGGAAATCAGCAGCCCTCTATCGCACACTCTGGTATATGAGCCAGGGCATGGGCAAGGGATGCTCATTCCTTGAAGACTACACACTCAACTTCGACGGCGCCAACAGCTCAATACTCCAGGCACACATGCTTGAGGTATGTCCGCTTATAGCAGAAGAGAAGCCCCGTCTGGAAGTTCACTTCCTTGGCATCGGTATCCGCAAGGCACAGACTGCACGCCTCGTATTCACTTCAAAACCGGGAGACGGCATCACAGCTACCGTAATAGACCTTGGCAATCGTTTCCGTCTCATCGTAAACGATGTGGAATGCATCAAGTCGAAACCGCTTCCGAAGCTTCCCGTAGCATCAGCACTCTGGATTCCGAAGCCAAACTTCGAGATCGGCGCAGGGGCATGGATCATGGCAGGCGGCACACACCACTCTTGCTTCAGCTATGACATCACTCCTGAATATTGGGAAGACTATGCTGAGATGGCAGGAATCGAGATGGTGCGCATCGACAAAGACACCACAATGCAGGGCTTCAAGCGCGAACTCCGCTACAACGACGTTTATTACATGCTGAATAAGTAAGTTGTCAGCGTTGTCATCGTTGTCATCGTTGTCACAGATACACGATAAAAACAACGACGAAAACGCTGAAAACGACGAAAACGCTGAAAACACAAAAATATGCCTGAAAAGATAAAACAGACAATAGAATCGGGAAAAGCCGTGCTCGGAATCGAGTTCGGCTCTACCCGAATCAAGGCGGTTCTCATTGACGAGAACAATAATCCGATCGCCCAGGGAAGCCACGAGTGGGAAAACCAGCTTGTCAACAGCCTTTGGACCTATAGCCAGGAGGCAATCTGGTTCGGACTCCAGGACTGCTACCGAGATCTTCGCGAAGATGTGAAGAACAAATATGGCATCGAGATCAAGAAACTTGCATCCATCGGCATAAGTGCGATGATGCACGGATATATGCCTTTCGACAAGAACGGCAATATGCTTGCCCCCTTCCGCACTTGGCGTAACACCAACACCGGTGAGGCTGCCGCAATCCTCTCTAAGGAGTTTGACTATAATATTCCTTTGCGCTGGAGCATCTCCCACCTCTATCAGGCTATCCTGAACGGTGAGGAGCATGTAAAGGACCTCGCATTCCTGACTACTCTTGCAGGATACATCCACTGGCAGCTTACGGGTGAGAAAGTAATCGGTATCGGAGACGGAAGCGGCATGATTCCCGTAGATCCGGAGACAAAGAACTACAGCGAGAAGATGGTGAAGAAGTTTGACGAGATAATTGCCGACAAGGGCTTCGACTGGAAACTCGAGGACGTGCTTCCGAAGATACTTGTAGCCGGAGAAAATGCCGGATATCTCACAGAGGATGGTGCCAAGCATCTTGATATCTCCGGAAATCTCGAAGCGGGCACACCGCTCTGTCCGCCGGAGGGTGATGCAGGAACCGGCATGGTAGCCACCAACGCTGTGAAGCAACGCACCGGCAACGTATCGGCAGGAACATCATCATTCTCCATGATAGTGCTTGAAAAAGATCTCAGCCGTCCTTACGAGATGATTGATATGGTGACCACTCCTGACGGAAGCCTTGTGGCAATGGTGCACTGTAACAACTGTACTTCTGATCTCAATGCGTGGGTAGGTCTCTTCCGCGAATATACAGAGCTTCTCGGAGTGCCTGTAGACATGAACGAGATCTTTGGCAAGCTCTACAACAATGCCCTTAATGGAGATGCGGATTGTGGCGGACTCGTAAGCTACAATTACTTCTCCGGCGAGCCTATCACCGGCTTGAATGAGGGTCGCCCACTCTTTGTTCGCTCAGTTGCCAACAAATTCAACCTTGCCAACTTCATGCGCGCCAACCTGCATGCTGCAGTAGCATGCCTGAAGATCGGCAATGATATCCTCTTCGACGAAGAGAAGATAAAGGTAGACCGCATCACAGGCCATGGAGGACTCTTCAAGACTCCGGGCGTAGGCCAGCGTATACTTGCAGCAGCTCTTAACTCCCCTATCTCTGTCATGGAGACTGCAGGAGAAGGAGGCGCATGGGGTATGGCACTGCTTGCAGGGTATCTTGTCAACAATGTCAATGACCGCAACCTTGCCGACTATCTGGAGATGGAAGTGTTTGACGGCAACACCGGCACGAGCATTGCTCCGACAGAGGAAGACGTAGAAGGCTTCAACCGCTACATCAAGAATTACCTTGAGGCACTCCCGGTGGAGAAAGCTGCGGTGGAGTATTTTAAGTGAGACGTGGTGCGTGGTGCGTAATGCGTAGCGCGTAGTGAGTAACACGAATGATTATAATATATAATGTCCGTTTCCTTTTCAGGGAACGGACATTATATATTTCAGATAAAACTATCATTACACAAAACACATTACGAGCTACGCAATACGCGATACGCGATACGCAATACGCAAATACATAAAAACGCTGTGGCAGGAATTTTCACAAACTCCTGCCACAGTGTGATTTTTTAGAAATTGCACCTACTTTCTCAAGCAAAAGCAACACTTACTCAACCACTAACTTACAAATTATATCACTATTACTTAAAAAGCTTTAGACTTGCTTGTCAAGAGAAATAAAATGCTATGCCAATTATTTCAAACCAAACTCTTTCCTCTCTTGACGATGCAAAATTACTACAAAAATTTTTTTTATGCAAGAGATTCTTTGAAAAATTTATTCCCTTCATACCATTTTTACCAATATTGACACTATTTGACCAATAAATACCAATTTTTCTTTGACGGGAGGGTGGAGCAATGTCGGTAAAATAGTGCTACATCTCCGGGGAAGATGGGGAAGAATTAACATATCATAAATCGCCTCTCCGAGGCTATAGAGCTAATGACGAGGAAGCCCCGGACTGAAGTCCGGGGTTTTGGCATAAAGGCAGCTCTCCGAGCTGCTAAGCCAAAGTATTGAATCCAAATTATAAAAATCAGACCTAAAAATCAGAACAAAAACTGAACACCTTAATTAATAAATAAAAAATTATTGGGAGAATGTGGGGGATAATGAAATTTTTCATTATTTTTGCATTTAAATTAGTCAAGAATGGAAAAGATTGAAAAGAAGAGACTCGAGGCATTGCGGAAGGCGATGGCCGAGCACGGTATAGACTGCTGCATCATCAACAGCACAGATCCCCACCAGAGTGAAATTCCCCCTGCCCATTGGCGTGGCAGGGAATGGCTGACAGGTTTTAAATCTGAAAATGGCACCAATGGCATAGCTGTAGTGACCAAGGATCATGCTTACGTATGGACTGACAACCGATTTTTCATACAAGCACGTCAACAACTCGAAGGAACGGGATTTGAGATGATGCCTCTTGATGGTCCGGAAGGCGTGGACCTTATTGAATATGTGGCTAATATGATGCCTAAAGATTCTGCAGTAGCCATTGACGGAATGACATTCAGCAGCACTGAAGCAGAAAAGATGCGTGAAGCATTCGAGGAGGCAGAACTTAATTTTGTAACCGACTTCCCAATGTTTGAGTACATCTGGCCTGAGCGTCCGAGCCAGCCACTCAACCGCCTATTCATTCATGACGAAGAAATCGTAGGAGAGACTGTAGACTCGAAGATAACAAGAATCATTGAGGAGGTGGAGAAAGAGGGGGCTGACGCAATCCTGATATCGGCACTCGATGACATTGCCTGGGCCACCAACCTCAGGACGGCAGGAGATGTGGCTTTCAGCCCAATGTTTACTTCATATCTCTACCTTGATAAACTCGGAACCAGAATCCTCTTTATTAATGAGGAGAAATTGACTCCGGACGTAAAGGATTTCCTGAATAAATATAATATAGAGGTACGTGGATACGATGAAACTCTCGGATTTGCAGAATCAATCCCGGCCTCGACCTGCGTGCTTATCGACCCAACACTTACGTCGATTACCATTGCCGAAAAAATACCCACGACACTTGAGGGGGGCAAAAGGGTAGCAAATCTCAAGAGCATTAAAAACGAGAACATGCTTACTCATTGGCGCACTGCGATGGAAAAAGATGGAGTGGCACTGGTGAAACTATTCAAATGGATTGACGATGAGTTCCCGAAAGGGAACCTCACCGAGATGAGCATCGCACGCAAGCTCAGGGAATGCCGTCTTGCTGATCCTGACTGTGTAGACGAGAGTTTTGCAGCGATAGTAGGATGGAATGGACATGGAGCCATTGTGCACTACGAGCCCAGCGATGAGACAGACGTGCCTGTGACCGGACAGGGACTGCTGCTTATCGACAGCGGTGGCCAGTATCTTCAGGGCACCACAGACATCACACGCACCATCGCCTTAGGCGGCGAACCGACCAAGGAACAGAAACATGACTTCACCCTCGTATTGAAAGGAATGATCGCACTTGCACGAGCCACATTCCCTAAGGGAACGCGTGGAGCGCAGCTCGACATTCTTGCGCGCCAATTCCTATGGAACGAAGGGAAGGCTTACTATCACGGCACGGGCCACGGAGTGGGATTTTTCATCAACTGCCATGAAGGCCCGGTGCAGATACGCATGAACGAGATACCAGTTGCGCTGCAACCGGGAATGGTGATGAGCGACGAACCGGGTCTCTACATTGAAGACAAGTATGGAATCAGATGCGAGAACATGCTTGCCGTAGAGCTTTGGAAGAGCAATGAGTTCGGAGACTTTTACCGCTTCCGCAACCTCACACTCTTCCCATTCGACCGGAGCCTTATAGAATGGGAAATCATCACCACGGAAGAAAGAGAGTGGCTGGAGGAATATAATAAGGAAATACTTGAGCGGCTCTCCCCTCTCCTATCGGAGGAAGAGACAGAATGGCTCTTTTCGAAATGCATAATGCATAATTCATAATTCATAATGGGACACGATATATCATGATGCAACATGATGAATCATGATATATCATGAAAAAAAAAGACAACTGATAAGTGACAATTAAAAAGATATGGCTATAATACAAGAAGTGAGGGGATTCACCCCGGTGATAGGCAAGGATTGCTTCCTTGCAGCAAATGCAGTAGTGGTAGGCGACGTAGTGATCGGCGACGGATGCAGCGTATGGTTTGGGGCTGTGCTCCGTGGCGATGTCAACTCCATACGTGTCGGCAACAGCGTCAATATTCAAGACGGAAGCGTGCTACATACCCTATATGAGAAGTCGACCATCGAGATAGGCGACCATGTGTCAGTAGGCCATAACGTGGTGCTACATGGCTGCAAGGTGGAAGACTATGCCCTTATCGGCATGGGAGCAGTAGTGATGGACAATGCCGTGGTGGGAGAAGGCGCAATCGTAGCAGCCGGATCTGTAGTGCTCAGCAATACCAAGATAGGGAAGCATGAGCTTTGGGCAGGATGTCCGGCAAAGTTCGTCAAGATGGTAGAGCCTGAAAAGGCCAAAGAGATGAATATAAAGATCGCCAACAACTATCATATGTATTCGACGTGGTATGGACCACAAGAGTAACCTGCCCGTGGCAGTAGACATAAAAGAGGCAAAAGAGAGGGAGACAGACTTGAGGATCTTGAGTCTGCTCTCCCAGTCGTTTCCCAATGTGCAGGCAGCGAGCACCGAGATCATCAATCTCGAGGCCATCCAGAACCTGCCTAAAGGCACGGAGCATTTCGTGGCAGACCTTCACGGCGAGCACGAGGCCTTCTCTCACATACTGCGCAACGCATCGGGCAACATCAGGCGCAAGGTGACAGAGATTTTCGGCACATCGCTGAGGGAGCAGGACATCCGAAATCTATGCACATTAATATATTATCCTGAGAGCAAATTAGAGTACACAAAGGCTGAGGAGGATAATATGGAGGATTTCTACAGCGTGACTCTGCATCAGCTGATCCTCGTGCTTCAATCAGTATCCTCAAAATATACTCGCTCGCGAGTAAGAAAGGCGCTACCCAAGGAATATGCCTATATAATCGAGGAGCTCCTGCATGAGTCTCCCACCGACTACGACAAGGATGCCTATTTCCGCCGCATTATTGAGACAATCATCTCGACCGGACAGGCCGATAATTTCATCATCGCGCTCTGCAATGTGATCCAACGGCTTAGCATCGACCAATTGCACATACTCGGTGACATCTTCGACCGAGGACCCGGGGCACACCTCATAATGGACACACTATGTGCCTATGAGCGATTTGACATCCAGTGGGGCAACCACGACGCGCTATGGATGGGAGCAGCCGCAGGGAATGACGCATGTATCGCAAACGTATTAAGGTTATCGCTGCGATACGGCAATATGGCCACCTTAGAGGATGGATATGGCATCAACTTAGTGCCGCTTGCTACATTCGCGCTCGAGACTTATGCCGATGACCCATGCGAGGGATTCGGCCCCCACATCATGGATGACGAACATGCGCCTGATGACAAGTCTCTCCAGCTTTGGGCTAAAATGCACAAAGCTATCAGCATCATACAGTTCAAGCTTGAAGGGCAGACCATCGACAGGCGACCGGAATGGAAGATGGAGGATAGGAAGCTGCTACATCTTCTCGACAAGGAGAAAGGAGTGATCAACCTTGACGGAAAGGAATATGAGCTTAAGGACACCAACTTCCCGACTGTGTCGCCGGAAGATCCATACGCACTGACAGAAGAAGAGGCATCACTCGTAGAGAAACTGCACCATTCCTTTATGGTGAGCGACAAGCTAAACCGCCATGTGCAGTGCCTGCTCTCGCACGGATGCATGTATGCAATTTACAATTCCAACCTACTGTTTCACGCCTCTATGCCCCTAAATGACGACGGCAGCCTGAAGGAGGTGGAGCTGAACGGGACGAAATACAGTGGACGAGAACTGATGCACCGCATCGGAATGATGATGCGTGCGGCATTCAACGACGACACTGACCCGGAGCTACGGAAATTTGCCATAGACTATTATTGGTATCTTTGGTGCGGAAAGGACTCCCCTCTTTTCGACAAGTCAAAGATGGCTACTTTCGAACGCTATTTCATCAAGGACACTTCTACCCATACGGAAGAGAAGGGCAACTACTACAAGCTGCGTAACGACGAGAAGATAATCGACGGCATCCTCGACGCTTTCGGCGTGGAGGGAGAACATCGCCACATCATCAACGGGCATGTGCCGGTGCGTGCTGCCAAGGGAGAGAGTCCGATGCGTGCCAATGGAAAACTGCTCGTCATCGACGGAGGATTTTCGAAAGCTTATCATTCCACTACCGGTATAGCAGGGTATACACTCGTGTATCATAGCCGGGGACTGGAGCTCGTGCAGCATGAGCCGTTTGAGTCTGCAGAGAAAGCCGTGAAGGAAGGCACCGATATCTTAGGATCAAAGCAGATAGTGGAGTTATCAGCAAAACGTCTGCGAGTACGCGACACCGACAAGGGTCATGAGCTTCAGGGGCAGATTGATGAACTCAAAGACCTTCTGCATGCTTTCCGGCATGGAGTTGTGAAGGAGAGGCATAACCGTTAGACAGGAATGCATAATTCATAATGCATAATGCATAATTGTTAGACCCTGAAATTCAAACGATAAAACAGTTATGTACTTAATTCATTACATCTAATAAATGTGAAACTTAATTTTTTTTACATTTTATGATTAAACTTTATTCTTTAGCTACAGGCTTGCTGCTGTCTTCGACGTTTTTAGCAAGTGCGCAAGGCACCCTTTATGTAGATGCCGGCACCAAGGGGCACGATATCAATCCCGGTATGTATGGCATCTTCTTTGAAGAGATCAACCATTCAGGCGACGGCGGACTTTACGCTGAACTCATCCAGAACAGAGGGTTCGAAGAGCAAGTCATGCCCGGCGGCTTCAACAAGATCAGCGACACCAAGATCCAGACCAATAAGGTAACAGAAATGTGGAGTTACCGTGCTGAGAACCAGTTGACCTTCGATTGGGATTTCGCAAAGAAAAAAATGACCGGATGGAAAATAGACAGTGAAGGGTGCTCTGTTTCCCACGACGTAGTCACACCCGCCAAACCTCTGCATGAGAATACCCCGAATGCAATGAGCCTCGCCATCAGCGGAGCCAAAGATGGAGCCCGTGCACGTCTCATCAACACAGGCTACTGGGGTATTGCCCTTGATAAAGACGGGAAATATGACCTCCGCTTCTATCTCAACACCTCCGACTATAGCGGCAAGGTCAAAGCTATCATTTATGATGCAGACTGCTCCAAGGTGCTTGCTGAAAAAGAATTTGATGTTGACAAATCCGGAGAATGGAAGGAATACACCGCTGTCATGACTTCCCCGGAGACCGTCAACGATGCCAACTTTGCCCTCGTCTTCACGGGCAATGGCAACATATATGTTGACTATGTATCGCTGTTCCCTCAAGATACCTTCAAGGGGCGACCTAACGGCATGCGCAAGGACGTGGCCCAGCTACTTGCTGACCTCAAACCGAAATTCATGCGTTGGCCAGGCGGATGCATCGTAGAAGGCATCACTCTCGAAAACCGTGTGAAATGGAAAGAGACCCTCGGCGATCCCATGACCCGCCGCGGAGAATATGACCTCTGGGGCTATCGCTCCACATGGGGCATGGGCTATCACGAGATCCTTCAGTTTTGCGAGGACACCGGTATGGAATGCATGTTTGTAGGCAACACCGGACTCGCTTGCTGGAACAAAGAATATGTAAGCGGAGCCGAAGCCCTCGACCCTTACTATCAGGACATCAAGGACGCTATCGAATATGCCATCGGCGATCCCGCCACCAACGAGTGGGCGAAGCTTCGCGCCGATGCCGGACACCCCGCACCATTCCCTCTGAAATATGTAGAGATCGGCAATGAGAACTGGGGTGCCTGCTATGATGCCAACTTCAAGTATATCTATAATAAACTGAAAGCCGAATATCCTCAGCTCATCTACCTCAATACAATGGGTATCGAACATGCAGAGGAATTCAATCTCAGGTTGGGAGAAGACATGATCGACCCACACTGGTATGTGGAGCCTGAATATTTCTACAACAACCGCAACATCTTCGATAAGGCACCACGCGGACATTACAACATCTACGTCGGTGAGTATGCCACAAACGCATTGGTAGGCGACGGCAACATGGATGCCACACTCTCAGAGGCTTGCTTCATGATAGACATGGAGCGCAACTCCGATATCGTAAAGATGGCTTCTTACGCACCCCTCATCCAAAACAGCAACGCAGTCAACTGGCGATGCAACCTCCTCTGGCTCCGCTCAGGCGAATCTTTCGGCCGCGCCTCTTACTACAACCAAAAGATGTTTTCCGAAAATGTTCCCTCCTATAATATAAAAGGTGAGCTACAGAGCGAGCGCTTAGGTGTGCCCTATAACGGCCGCGCCGGTATAGGGACATGGTCGACTGCCGCCAAGTTCCGCAACTTCAAGGTCTCAGACCACAACGGCAAAGTGCTTTATACTGCCGATTTCGCCAACAACCGCGGTGAATGGACCGACATGCAAGGCACATGGGGCCTCACCGATGATGGAGAATACCGACAGAGCGATCCTAACAAGACACGATGCATCACCCTCATGAACGGACTATCATTCCGCGACGGTGTCATCGAGGTCGAAGCATGCAAAACCTCGGGCAACGAGGGATTCCTCCTCGTATTCGGATGCAATGACGGCGACTGGGATCACTACTATCACTTCAATGTAGGGGGATGGAACAACGCTTCTGCCGGCATTGAGAATGTGACAAACGGCGGGGGTGCCCTAATCTCCGAGCAACCCAAGTTGAGAATCGAGAACAACCGCTGGTATAAACTCAAGGTTGTGCTTAAAAACGGTCAGGTCGAGGCATTCATCGACGATCAACTCTATTGCAAAGCCGACCTCACCCAGGCTGTAGGAGGCCGCATCAACACCCATACCGGATACGATTCCGAAGCAGGAGAGATCGTTGTGAAAGTAGTCAACGCCGAGAAAGAGCCTCTTCCCCTCACAGTCGCCCTCAATGCCAAGAACATTGCCGGCACTGCCAACGTCGAGACTCTCAAAGCTGAATCGCTCTACGATGAGAACTCCTACGCTATGCCAAAGCTCATCTCACCCGTGCAGTCAACCGTAGATGGAGTAACTGATAAGTTAAGCTACACCTTTGAGCCTTACTCATTCACCATCGTGAGGATCAAGGCCGACCCCGCAGAGGCTGCCATGGAGATCCCAGCACCTTCTTACACATGCGAGCCAGTTGTGCTCGATGCTGCAGAGAGGGTGAGCGGCAACTTCGCTGCACTCCGCTCCATGATCAAGGAGGCGCGCACCGTAATGCTTGACGATGTTCCCGGCTATGATGCCCTTCGTGTGGCTGTCGAGGCAGCCGAGGCAGGTCTGCAATCTGACGATATGGAGAAGATCAAAGCTGCTATCCCAGTTCTCAAGGGCGCTATGGACACCTATTATAAAGGACTCATGATCGAAGGCAACGAACTAACAAGCAAGATACAGAACCCCGACTTCAAGAAAGACGGTGACAATTCAGGCTGGTTCGGCAATATCGTGGTCCGCGCCAATGTTGCGGAGATGTTCAACTCCAAGTTCAACGTTTACCAGACAGTGGAAGGTCTTGACGACGGCTGGTATATGCTCTATGCCCAGGCTTACTACCGCAACGGTGATCACCCGACGGCAGCAGCCCGACACTCGGACGGCAGCGAAGAACTTCACACCCTATTCAACCTCAACGAAATGTCGAAACCCGTAGTATCGCTTATGGGTGAGACACACGATGGCTACTGGTGGGGCGCGCCTAACAGCATGGAAGAGGCAAGAGACGTATTCGCAAAATCTTCTGACCACTATGCCAATTACCTGATGACATACGTCAAAGACGGCAAGCTCAAGATTTGCTTCAGCAAAGACAAGATCGTCGATGCTGACTGGTTCCTCTTCAGCAACCTGCGACTTTTCCGCGTAGACACTGAACACACCGGTGTCCTCACCATCGAAGAGGCGTCGGGTACATTCTCACCGGCAGCCCAAATATTCGACCTTCAGGGTCGCTACATCGGCAACTACGTCGGCTTCAATCGTCTTGCACCCGGCATCTATCTCCTTAGCGAAGGCACACGCACAGCCAAAGTGATGAAGAAGTGATCTTTGCTCAGACGCCCTTGCTTTAGATTGCATGGCTGATGACAAATTCAGTCTTTTTTGCTACGTAATTTGCAAATATGGTTTTATTCCACTATCTTTGTGGAATAAAACCATATTTTCTATGAAAAAACTCATTTTCTTATTTGCAGTATTGATTCTTTCGATGCCGTGCTATGCTTCGAACTATAGAGGTATGTTTGACATAGGAGGCGGTCCGGTCTTTGCCAATGAAAGAATGCGGACCTCCACCGGAGAGTTCAAGAATAAACAGACCACATTCGCAGGTATGTTTAGCACAGCCCATGGATGCCAATTCAAGCCATGGCTTTTCGCAGGCGTAGGCGTAGGAGTAAACTGCGAATGGAAGAATGCTCATAAGATGGGGGCAGACGAAGCTCCCAGCAATGGCTCAGCCAAAAACAACTTGATTTCAATCCCTCTCTTCGTAGACATAAGATGGGATCTGGACATCAGCAGGAAAGTGACGCCATATGCAGATTTAAGGCTCGGCTATCAGTTAGGCATGGAAGGCTACGTCAACTGCAGGGCTCAATCGATTACGAATCCTGCATATAAAGCTGCTGGTTGGATGAAGTCTGGCGATGGTATGTATGTTCAAGTCTCTGCGGGAGTCAGATTGAAAATTGGGAAAAGCTCAGGTCTCAACCTTGGCGTTTCCTATGTTCCGCTGTTGAGAAGAGAAATCCTAATAGGCAACACGACTTTCTTCTCCAATAGAGATTTCCTTCTCCTCAATGTAGGCATCGACATACAAGGGAAAGGGAAAAGCACAATTAAGGAAGACCGCAAACAAAAACTATACCGTCTACAACAGAGGAAACTTAAGCAACAGTCGAAAAACATCGACTTCCAATAAACCAGATAGCTCAGCGCTAACAGCTTACAACTTCCAACTCAAAAAAACCGACATCGCAATTAAACCATTTGCGATGTTGGTTGTTTAATTGATATAAGAAAGAAATTAGTTTCATGATGTTAGGTTAGTAAAATGTATTATGGAAAGCACTTAGCGGCAGTCGTCTGTGAAGATGGCTGCCGTTTTTCTATTTCATTCTTATATGCAAGATTGCAGGGAAAATAAAACATTCGAGTTGGGTTTTGACTGAAACGTTGCAGATTGTTTGCATGACAGACTATAATATTGTATATTTGCAATATCAATAAGTTATCTTCCCTTATAACTTATAACTGACAACTTATAACTTAAACACTTTACAACTATGTATTCAAACAATCACTACAACAATCAGTTTACCCCGGCCATCATCAAGAAGGCTTTTTGGGGTGTGGGAGCAATCGTATTCATTATCGTAGCCATGGCTTTCATCCGTCCATGGTATAACGTATGGAGCCAGGAGATGGAAGGGAAGGCGGAGTTCGCCAAAGCTGAGCAGAACCGCAAGATCAAGATTGAGGAGGCGAAAGCCAATCTCGAGGCTGAGAAGCTTAATGCGCAGGCTGAAATCGAACGCGCGAAAGGAGCGGCAGAAGCAATCAGAATCGAGAACGGCAGCATTACGCCTACCTATATCCAGTATCTCTGGGTACGCCAACAGTCAGACCTTAATAATAAGACTGTCATATATGTGCCTACGGAATCGAATCTGCCTATTCTTGAATCGACAAGACTTTTGATGGATAAGTGAGTAGTGCGTATCGCGTAGTGCGATTTGCGTATCGCGATATGTATAGGCGATTTATTTGGCGAAGTCAAAAAAAATTTATAATTTTGCAAACGAAAAAGAGATAATAAACATCATCAACTAAAAAATCATGCGGAAGGAGGTTGTAGACGACTGAAAAAATAGAAAAGATTCAATTTTTTAGCCGAAAAATTTTGTCAGGTTGCGGATTATGAGTAATTTTGCAACCGCAAACGGGATATGCACATGGTGCATCTTCCGATTACAACCGAAATATATATACAAACCCATAAAACAAGAAAACAAAAGCATGATTATCGTACCCGTAAAAGAAGGCGAGAACATCGAGAAAGCCCTCAAGAAATTCAAGCGCAAATTCGAGCGCACAGGAATCGTAAAAGAACTCCGCAGCCGTCAGGCATTTGAAAAGCCATCGGTAACCAACCGCAAGAAAATGATCAAGGCTATCTACGTGCAGCAGCTGCGTCAGAACGAGGAGTAATCGACCTGCCTACACTACGATACTATACAGTAATTGGTCGCATTTTCTTATTGGAAAATGCGACCAATTACTGTAATGCAAAATTCATAATGCATAATTCATAATTAGGCTGACACGCTTTATTTCTCCATTTGAATTAGCATTTTGCATTGTGCATTATGAATTATGAATTATGCATTGAAAAAATGATAAGTGAGTTTCTGACATATATGGGGCTTGAGCTTAACCGAAGCAAGCTCACAGTGGAAGCATATGGGCGCGACTTGCGGGAGCTAAGTGCTTTCCTTGGCAAGGGGGAGGAGATGGAGGACGCATCGACTATCTCCACGACAGATGTGCGCGCATGGCTTGCCGACATGGCCCGCAATGGAATCTCACCACGGAGCCTAAGGCGTAAGACCCAAGCTGCACGAGCCTTCTTCCGGTGGATGCAGAAGCAACGCGGAATGGCTACAAATCCTGCCGCTGAGGTGCAACTTGCAAAGATAGGGCGCAAACTTCCGGAATTCGTAAGGGAACAGGAAATGGAAGAACTCCTTGAGAGTCCAATACTTGGAGGAGACCCGGCTCTCAATATTCGCAATAAACTTATAATCAACATCCTCTACTCCTGTGGCATACGCCGCGACGAACTTGCAAAAATCACTGATGCTGACATAGACTTCCACCAGAAAGAGATCAGAGTACACGGCAAACGCGACAAAACAAGAATCATACCGATTGCCGACGAGCTACTTGACGAAATAAAAGAATGGCAAACGGTGCGCGACAGTCTCTACTCCTTTCCTGCACCTGCTCCACTAATATGCTCGAAACACGGAAAACTATCTGGACAAGCAATATACGGCATAGTACATAAACTTCTTATGCCGACAGGAGCTACCCATAAGAGTCCACACTCCCTTCGACATACATTTGCCACATCGCTACTTAACAATGGAGCGGAAATCAATTCAGTAAAGGAATTATTAGGACATTCCTCGCTTCAATCAACACAGATATATACCCATCTTACCTTCTCAGATATGAAGAAGGCCTACGATGCCGCACATCCACGAAGCAAAAAAAATACTGATCAATGAAATATCTCCTTCTTAGGAAATTATCAAAAAATTATAGCATTTTGCATAATTTAACATCTTTTAACATTACGGAAAGATAAAGTTTAAACTTTTTATATAATTTTGCACTTCAAATGACGCCAATACAAATACAACATAATATAAACCTAAACTATCATCATCAATCTAATGAAGAACTCGATCAAATCTTGTATCCTGTTCGGTTCACTTGGTCTTACGGTCGCCTCGTGCGGACCTGACTGGGGAAAAATGGACCCTCCCGCAGGAAACCAGGTCTATCCTTCTCTTCAAAACGTAGCATGCTACAATTTTGACGAGGATATGGACCCGCTCTTAGTCGAGCTTGCCTCCCATGACGGAGGCACGACAGCCCAAATCGCGGTCGATGACTCAGTGCAATCACCTATCCTTGACATAAGTCGAGGGACTTATGCACGGCTTACAAATGCCCTTCAATCGGTAGTGTGCCAAACATCTGCATCAGTATCATTCTGGTATAAGCAGGTGTCAGGACAAACACCAGAAGAGGGAGTAGTAGCTCCACTCAACTCTACAAGCTCTGTGCTTCACTGGGGCATAGAAGGAAGCACACTCGACATCACAGCCAACGGCAGTCTGAAACTCCAAAGCGGAGACAAGACCGTGAACATCACTTCAGAAGCAGCAAACGACATTGTCAAGGCAGACAAATGGCAATTCATAACATTCGTAGTATCAAAGAATGGCTATCGCATGTTTGTGGGAGGTGAGGAAGTGCCAGTATTCGTTCCTGAAGGGACAGACCTCACCAAGGCAGTCGAAATGATGAACAGCGCTGATTTTGTCACTCTTAACAATGACGGCAATCAGCATATGCTGATAGATGATTTCACCTTCTTCCGCAACAGCGCCACAGAGAAAGAGGCAAAGCAGCCGAAGAAAGGAAAGATTGGCCAGACAGCAGGGCCTGGCATAACAGTCGGCACACCTCTACCGGATCCCGTATTCTTCTACAACTTCGAGCGTGGCACAGGTGACGCCACTATCGTAGGTGGTGGAGAAATCGTAGATGCAGGAGGCAACTTCGGCAAGGTATTCCAGAATGCCAAGGGTGGCATGCGCCAGAATTATCTCCAGTTGCCCGAAGACGTATTTGTGAAAGCCGGCGGCAACGAAGAGATCACAATCTCGCTTTGGGTAAATGCCAAGAATGCAGGCGAACCGGGAGAATACATGTGGTGTCCGATGTTCACTGCCTACGACAGCAATGTGGCCGGAACAGGATGCCCGATGTTGGCATGCCAGTACAGAGGCGGCGTTCAGGTGAACTGCAACGGCAACGACAACGCCGGAGATGCATGGTGTGACTATGGAGATGACCTCTGCGACCAGGGAACAGTGACAATTCGCCACAACGACAGTGACTGGCTCGCAGACAAGGAATGGCACCATTACACAGCTACATTCACAAAGACTTCTGCAGCCGTATACTTCGACGGAGAACTCATCAACTCCTGGACAATCGACGGCATGAGCCGCGGCCAAAGATGTGAGATATTCGGTGATTCACGCTTCAACCTCTTCTGCGTAGGTGGTATGCAAGCTTGGAATTGGGGTGACCCAGACCCGGCATTCATGTTTGACGATGTAGCTATCTACGACCACGCCCTGACCAAGGAGCAGATCCAGACCCTCATCAATCTGAAAGAAAACGTGCCCTCACCTATTTATACATATAACTTCGAGAACGGCACAGATGATGCACAGATTGTAGGAGCAGGCACAATTGAGAACGCCGGTGGCAACTGGGGCAAGGTATTCCAGAATGCCAAGGGCGGTATGCGCCAGAACTACTTGCAGCTCCCTGATGACGTATTCGTGCAGGCCGGCGGCAACGATGAGATCACAATCTCGCTTTGGGTAAATGCCAAGAACGCAGGCGAACCGGGAGAATACATGTGGTGCCCGATGTTCACTGCCTACGACAGCAATGTGGCCGGAACAGGATGCCCGATGTTGGCATGCCAGTACAGAGGCGGCGTTCAGGTGAACTGCAACGGCAACGACAACGCCGGAGATGCATGGTGTGACTATGGAGATGACCTCTGCGACCAGGGAACAGTGACAATTCGCCACAACGACAGTGACTGGCTCGCAGACAAGGAATGGCACCATTACACAGCGATATTCACAAAGACCACAGCGGCTGTATACTTCGACGGAGAACTCATCAACTCCTGGACAATCGACGGAATGAGCCGCGGCCAAAGATGTGAGATATTCGGTGATTCACGCTTCAACCTCTTCTGCGTGGGTGGCATGCAAGCTTGGAACTGGGGTGACCCCGACCCGGCGTTCATGTTCAACAACGTCGAAATCTACAACAGAGCTTTGACTCCGGAACAAATCCAGACACTCATAGGCCTTAAAAAATAACACTAACCATCAAATCATTCCTGCCGCAGGCATTCTGCGGCAGGAATGGAAAAACATCATAGAAATAAAATGAATCATAATCGCAGACAAACGGCTGCCGGATCGGGCAAAAAGCTCCATCTGATTCTTGCGGCGATGCTGGCGATCCTGTTCCCGCTGCAAATCTTCGCGCAGCAGGGCCAGATCACCGGTACGGTGACAGACAACACCGGAGAACCGCTGATCGGCGCCACAATTATTGAAAAAGGAACTGCCACAGGCACAGCCACCGATTTTGACGGCAACTTCGTGCTTTTCGTAAAAGACCTGCAAAAGGCGGTGCTCGTAGTATCTTACGTAGGCTACAATACTGAGGAAGTTGCAGTGAAAGGACAGAAGCATCTTGACATAGTCCTCAAGGAATCATCAGAGCTTCTTGACGAACTCGTAGTAGTAGGTTATGGCCAACAGAAGAAAGAATCAGTGATTGGCGCTATCTCGCAGGTAGGATCAGCCGACCTCTTGGAGACTCCTTCAGCCAACCTCTCGCAGGCTATCGCCGGTAAGATCCCGGGCGTGATCACCTCCCAGACATCAGGTGCTCCAGGTGCTGACGACGCATCTATCTTCATCCGTGGCCGCGCCACATTTGCAGGCGATGCACAGCCGCTTATCCTTGTAGACGGTATCGAGCGTTCTTTCTCTCAGATCGCCCCAGATGATATCGAGACAATATCTGTCCTTAAGGACGCATCTGCAACAGCAGTATATGGTGTGCGTGGTGCGAACGGCGTAATGCTCATCACCACCAAGCGAGGTAAGGAGCAGAAGCCGGTAGTAAGCCTCACAGCTAACTTCCAATGGCAGACTCCTACCCGCAAGGACACTTATCTTGACTCATACAATTCTGTGACACTCCTCGAGGAGGCTCTCGCCAATGACGGACTTCCCTCGCAGTACTCACAGCAGGACATCGAGATGTATCGCCGTTCTTCGCTCGGACAGCTAAGTGGAGTAGACGTGCTGCTCTATCCTAACGTAGACTGGTATGACGAGCTTCTTCGCAGCTCAGCGCCATCACAGCGATACAACGCAAGCGTACGCGGCGGCACAAAGAGAATGCGCTACTACGCATCACTTGAATACTATAACCAGGGCTCTCTTTATAAAGAACTCTCACGCGACGTCTACGGGAACGGATCGTCACAGCACTACCGCCGCTACAGCTTTCGCGCCAACGCCGACTTCTTCCTTACCAAAGACCTCACCCTCTCAGTGAACTTCGGTACACGCTTCGAGGAACGCAAGCTTCCTAACAGCAACGAAAGTGGTGGCTTCAGCAACGCCTTCTACCAGATGAACCACACTCCGGGCTGGCTATTCCCGGTGGCTTATGAAGTGCAGAACGGTGAAGACATGAAGACCCTCTGGGGCGGCAGCTCGCAGTATCAGGACAACATCTACGCTACATTTGCAGAAGGTGGCTACTTCAAGGGCATCAACACCATCAACGAAACCAACTTCATCGTAGACTACAAGATGGACTGGTTGACTCCAGGTCTTTCAGCTCGTGCAATGGCATCTTTCGACTACGAGAGCTACCACCAGAACCAGTATAAAAAGAGCTTCGCCAAGTATGAGCTCAACGACAGGGACAATTATATGTCGATCGATGCTTACAACAAATTTGGCACCGATGCCCCGATGACATCAAGCTATGACTTCAACTCCCTGTATAAGCTATATATCGAGGCACAGATCAACTATCATCGCACATTCAACAATCTGCACGACGTATCGGCAATGGTGCTCTATATGCAGAACGACTTCCGCCAGAACTCAGAACTCGCCAAGAGATACCAGGGCGTGGTAGGACGTATCACCTATGCATACGATAACCGTTACCTCGCTGAGTTTAACGCCGGCTACAACGGATCTGAGAACTTCCACAAAGACCGCCGTTTCGGTTTCTTCCCTGCCTTCTCACTCGGATGGCGCATCACAGAGGAAAGCTTCATGGAAAGCACTACAACCTGGCTCGACAACCTGAAGCTCCGTGGCAGCTACGGACAGGTAGGTAACGATAATTACGCAGGCCAGCGCTTCCTCTACGAGCAAAAATGGTCGCAGATCGGCAACGACTATTTCTTCGGCACCAACGGCCAGACCGGTATCTTCGAGCAGCAGTATCCCAACTACTACGTGACTTGGGAAAGAGCACACAAGTTCAACATCGGTCTTGAGTTCGGGTTCCTCAACAATACCCTTACCGGTAACTTTGACTACTTCACTGAGAAGCGTGACGATATCCTCGCTGAGTATCAGACAAGACCCTGGTGGTTTGGTGTGACCTCAGCAGTAGGCAACCTTGGAAAGACAAAGAACTCCGGTTTTGAACTTGAGCTGCACTACAACAACAAGATCGGACCAGACTTCAGCTACAACTTGGGCTTCACCTACTCTCACGCAAAGAATGAGATCACAGAGATGGACGAGCCAGCACTGAAGACTGCCTATCGCAAGCAGACAGGACACCCGATCGGTCAGTACTTCGGCCTCCAGTGTGACGGCTTCGTGACATCAGAAGACATCGCAAGCGGCAAGCTTCCGCAGTCAACATTCGGCGACGTTAAGGTAGGCGACCTGAAATACCGCGACATGAACGGCGACGGATTCATCGACGACCGCGATATAACCTACATCGGCATGAGCGACCTCCCTGAAAACACCTATGCTGTCACTCTTGGCGCTGACTGGAAGGGACTTGGATTCAATGTAATGTTCCAGGGTGTGAGTGGAGTAAGCCGCTACTACGATGCAGAGGCTATGTATGCTTTCATCAACGGTGGCAAAGTTAAGGAACACCATCTCGAACGCTGGAATCCCGCATTAAGCGAAGCCCAGAACCTCGCCAACGCCAAGTATCCCCTCCTCCACTACGATAACTATGGCGACCACAACCAGAGAACCAACAGCTTCTTCTTGAAAGACGGCTCATTCTGCCGACTCAAGAATGTAGAAATCTACTACAATCTTCCGCAGAAATGGATCAAGCATGCAGCAATGTCGCAGTGCCGCGTCTTCGTGAACGCCAACAACCTCGTGACATGGGACAAGCTCGACGGACTTACCGACCCTGAGAGCAATGGATCAAACCGCTATCCCATCTGCAAGACCGTCAACTTTGGTGTCAACATTCAATTCTAACCTACCGACATGATCAAGAACATCAAAAATATAGCAATGACCACGGCAGCCGTAGGCATGGCTCTTGCGATGACTTCGTGTAGCGATTTCCTCGACAAGCAGGCCTCTAACGAGCTGACGGAAGAAAAGACACTCGCCGACTGGCGTATGTTCGAGTACTTCCATACCGACACATACAACTTCCTGCGCCATGGCGCCAACCGCCTCTCAGACTCTTGGCTCGATGCAGCAACTGACCTTGCTGAGACATCATTTGCTACGGGAGGCGCACGCACCTCGTTCAACATCGGCAACTACTATGCCGGCGGAGGATGGAGCGAACTTTCTGACACATGGGAGTCACGCTACCGCGCAATCAGAAAATGCAACCGCGTATTGACGCAGATGCACCTTGTGCCTAAAAACATCACACTAACTGATGAAGAGGATGCACAGCAACGCGCTACAATGCGTGCGGAGGCCCGCACATTCCGCGCATATTTTTACTGGGAGCTTTTCCTGCGCTACGGTCCACTTCCCATTGTAGAAGATGTGCTCGATCCGGAACAGGATATGATCACACCTTACAAGACACGCCCTTCATATGCAGAGTACACAGAGTTCATCCTTAAAGAACTCCGCGAATCACGCGCCGACCTGCTCACCTATGAAGACGCATGGAACAGCAACCGTATCGGCCGTCTTTCACAGCCAATGTCGCTTGCCCTTGAGTCGAGAATTCTTCTTTATCTTGCCTCTCCACGCTATGCCGCCCTCGGCTGCAACGTAAGCTGGCAAGAGGCGGCAGACTGCGCCAAGGCATTCATCGACACATATGGTGGCAAGTTCGGCCTTTATGCCGAAGACACCAAATCCGGAGCAGAGAACTACGCCAATGCAGTGCTTCACTCGCAATATACAGGCAACAACAACGAGGTTATCTTCTTCCGCAACGACACACAGATCGGCTGGGGTAACATCCGCCTTGACACTCCCGTAGGCGAAGGTGGACGCGGTGGCAACTGCCCGTCACAGAACCTCGTGGATATGTATGACATGGCTGACGGCACATCCCCCTTCGCTCAGTATGATGCTACCGGAGCACCTGTCTACAATGCACAGGGCGTCCCCGCAATCAACCCGGAGAGCGGATATTCAGAACAGAGGATGTGGCAAGACCGTGATCCTCGCTTCGAAGCTTCCGTACTTTTCCACGGAACGGAATGGGGCTCCATGAACAGCACAGGATTCATCGACGTTCGCCGTGGTATGGCTGACAATCCAATCGGCAACGCCGACGCTACGCCGACCGGCTACTACATGCGTAAATACATCCCGGCATCGATTCTCGCCAGCAACCATTCAGGATCTGCTTACCGCTTATGGAGCATCATACGCTATGCTGAGATCCTTATGAACTACGCTGAGGCCCTCAATGAGGTAGGCGGCCCGTCCGATGAGGTATGCGCACTACTTGACAAAGTGCGTCACCGCGCAGGCATCACAGGCAACACAGCAGACCGCGCCGACCTGAAGAGCAAAGAAGCAATGCGCAACTTCATCCACAAGGAGCGCACAGTGGAATTCGCCTTCGAGGAGCACCGCTGGTGGGATGTACGCCGCTGGAACGTGGCAAAAGAGGCCCTTTCTCGCGACATCTACGGCATAGAAGTGGCACAAAACGGCACCATCTCCCGTAAGGTGGCTCAGAAACGAGTGTTTGAAGACAAGATGTATCTCTACCCCATACCTGAGGCTGAGTACTGGAAAACGGAAATCGCCAACAATCCCGGTTGGGACTAATTCACTTACCTAATGATCATGAATAAGACAACAGAACATATATCAGCTTTCCGCAGCCTTGCTATTGCGACGGCTCTTGGCGCCCTGTCGCTGACGATGACGGCTGAAGCACGCGAACTCAAGGGACGCGTCACAGACAAGGATGGCAACCCCATCCCGGGTGCGATAGTCAACGTGGCTGAGCAGAGCGGCATCGTTGTCACTGACAATGATGGCAATTTCACCCTTAAAGACGTAACTTTCGACGATGAGGTGAACACCAAGTGCGTAGGCTATGATCCAAAGATTGTCACAGTCGAGGATCTCAATAACCCTCTCATTATAGTGCTTGACCCTCAAAGTGACGCATACAACAAGCTCCGCAATTTCGCATTCGCCGACAAGCCTGCCAAATATCAGACAGAAGCCACTTCTATCGTGACAGGCGAAGAACTGCAGCGCTATCCTATCACTGTGCTTCAGAATGCATTTAATTCGACAGTCACCGGCGTGCAGACATATGAAGCTGCCACCGAACCGGGTTGGGCTGAGACCAAGATGTATATCCGCGGTATCCGCACAATGAATGCATCTGCCCGCAACCCTATTGTGATAGTTGACAATGTAGAGCGAGACATTTCATTCCTTGACGCATTCCCCATCGACAACGTGACTATCCTTAAAGATGCTGCCGCCACCGCACTCTATGGTATGCGCGGTGCAAACGGCGTCGTGCTCGTCACAACAAAGCGTGGCGAAAGCGGAAAGGCTGTGATTGACTTCACTCAGGAAGTAGGTTGGCAGACCCTTACCAACACAATGGAGAACCAGAATGCCTACAACCACGCCCTTACATCTAATCAGGTTCGCTATCTCGACGGCAAGGATCCTCTTTATTCCCCTGAGGTGATTGAAAAATACCGCAGAGTGTGCAACGGAGAGACATTGGAAGGCATCGACCGTTACAAATACTTCAATACAAACTGGTTTGACGTGCTGTATCGCGAAACTGCCCCAGTACTGAAGACCAACTTCCAGATTTCGGGCGGTAACAAGCGTGCACGCTACTATGTATCGTTCTCTTACCTCCGCCATGAGGGTATGTGGAACAATGAGGCAACTAAGCATAAGGCAGAGCGCTACAACTCACAGCATGTCCTGAACCGTTGGAACCTCCGCTCAAACCTCGACATCACAGTCAATGATTACCTTACAGTAGGACTTGACCTCGGTGGACGTATCGACAATATCACCCAGCCAACAGCAGGCGTATTCGGACTGACCACATTCGGTGCGGTTGAGACCAACGTCTTCTCTCCGGTATACTGTCCTAACGGTGAACTCTATTACGACAATAACACCAACAACCCGATTTATCAGCTCGGTTCATCCGGTCTGGAAAAGAACCGCAGACGTCAGCTCTACTCCACCCTTAACGTGAAGGGGGATTTGAGAATGATCACTCCGGGTCTTGGCATTGACGCAGTTGTATCATTTGATGCATACGATGGCTACCAGTCGACCCAAAGCAACTCCATCAACGCTTACAGCTACGACTGGAACAACCAGTCGGTGGAAAACGTCGAAGACTTCACATACACACAGACACAACGCTACTCAGAGCTGACAAATCCCGGCAAGAACGAACGAGACAACTCATGGACACTCAATTTGCGAGGTGGACTCAGCTATGAAAGGATCTTCGGAGACAAGCACAATGTCGACGTTCGCGCTTTCGTCCGCTCTTACATGAAGCGTAACAACCGTGGTCCTCACTCTGCCAACTGGTTCCATTTGTCATCAGACCGCTATCTAAGCTACAATGCTCTCGGAACTTATATATTCGACAACCGTTACATCGTCAACGGAAGCATATCTTATATGGGTAACGACAACTTTGATCCGGATAACCGCTGGGGTACATTCTGGGGCGTTGGCGCAGGCTGGCTCATCAACAACGAGGCATTCCTACAGAACGAGAACGTCAATCTGCTAAAGCTTCGTGCCACCTATGGAAAGACCGGTATGAGCGATACAGGCGCAGGACGCTATCCTTACCAGTCTATCTTCGAGCAGAACAACGGCTACAGCTTCGGTACAGGTGCCGTTTGGGTACCGGGCTACCAAGAGGCACAGGCAGGTAACCCCAACTCAAAGTGGGAAATTTCTAAGATGGTCAACCTCGGTCTTGACTGGGGCTTCTTCGGCAACCGCCTCTACGGTAGCGTTGACTTCTGGAAAGAATGGAGAAGCAATATCCTTATCAACCGCTCAACCAACCCTGACATCCTCGGCATCAGCTTCGCCAAGGACTCTTACGGAAAAGTGGAATCGAAAGGTTTTGAACTGACAATCGGACATCAGAACAAGATCGGAAAGGTGGAATACACCATAGAGGGTATGCTTTCCTATAATAAAAATAAGATCACAGAGATGGACGAGGTTGAGCCTGCTGTAGAATGGCAGCGCAAGACTGGCGACCGTATCCGTGGCTATGAATCAGTAGCTGGAATCTACGAAAGTGAGAATGCCGGTGTAATCGGTGGCTGGAACATGTATCAGTTCAACGGCTGGGCAAGTGATCCTGCACTTATCTCCACTTCACAGCAGGATGCAATCGATCACCCTGAAAAATATCCTTACAACTCTTTCTCCGGAGGCGGCCAGAAACTCGGAACCGCAGTCTTCAAGGATATCAACGGCGACCGCATCATCGACTCACGCGATATGAAGCCACTCGGCTACACTATGCTTCCTGACCTTACTCCTTCGCTCGCAATAACTGTGAAATACGCAGGATTCGACCTTAAGGTTGTAGGCACAGCATATCTCAACCGCTCAGTGTTCTTGTCTCCGGCAATGACATTCTCAGAATGGGGATCCAACAACTCCACTCACGCAGTTACAGACGCATGGGGCTACTACACAGACGACCCAATGGACCCGCGAAACATCAACGCAAAATATCCTCGCCTCTCATTCTCCTACAACTCCGAGGATTCATCACGTGACAATGGCTCTTATCAGAACGACATTTGGATCACCAACGGCGACTACTTCTCACTCCGCAACATCGAGTTTGGATATTCACTTCCGACAAGATTGATCTCTAAGATCTGTATGACAAAGTGCCGTTTCTACTTCAGCGCATACAATGTTGCCACTGTCAGCCATCTTCCTAAGGGCATGGACCCCGAACGTCCGATGGGCTACTGCTGGTGGTATCCAAAGACAAGAATTTTCTCGTTTGGAGTCAACGTAGCATTCTAACCACATAACCGAAACAATCATGAAAATATATAAATCAGCAATATTCGCAGCCGCACTGCTCACTTTTGGCGCCACTTCCTGCGACTCCTACCTCGACAAGGAGGTAGACCTCACCCTGCAGTCAGAGATGGTATTCGGTGACTATGACATGACCCGCGGTGCGCTTGCAAAGCTTTACGAATATCTCCCTGATGCATTCCAGGGCTATAGCGACACGCAATTTCGCCTTAGCCAGGACTGTATGACCGATAATGCCATCGACTTCTGGGGCGTAGCACGCTACCACTCAATCATGGACGATGCTTATGATGCGACCAACCACTGGTTTTCCTCGCATTATTGGAACAATGACTACCGCGGTATACGTGCCTGCAACCAGTTTATTGCCAACGCAAAGGAAAGTGTAGTAGGCAACGCAGAGAAGAAAGGAGACGACAACAGGCTCTACGACCGCTGGATAGCAGAGGCACGAGTGATCCGCGCACTTCTTCACTTCGAACTCATAGGCTACTTCGGCGACATTCCAATCGTGGCTGATGATGAGAACGGCAATCCAATCATCCTATCGCCAGGCATGACAATTCCAGAGCGTACGCCGGCTGCCGACGCCCTTCAGTGGGTAGCTGACGAAATGGACAAGTACAAAGACAACCTTCCATTCCGTTATCAAAACGAAGACGAGAACTGGGGCAGAGTGAATGGAGCTGCTGCATATGCTCTGAAATCACGCGCTCTGCTATACAAGGCTTCCCCCCTTCATAACCCTACCGGCGACAAATCTCTTTGGACAGCTGCTGCCAAGGCAGCAACAGACTTCCTCTCGAAGAACTCCGCATGTAGCAATCCATATCGCTTGCACACCACATCATCCAATGACCCTGAAGAGAACTACTATGATGTCTTCACTTCAAATCCTGTGATGAGCAACGAGTATATCCTCAGCCGCTCGGTATGGACTACACTGAACCTTGTATTCTTCAATGGTCCCTGCGGATTCTCCGGTGCCATCTCCAACACAGGATATTGCAACCCGACACAAAATCTCGTAGATGCTTACGAGACAAAGAATGGTCTACCCATTGACCAGGATCCCACCTACGACCCACAGAACCCATATGCCAATCGTGACCCACGTTTGGCACAGACCATCTTCTATCACGACATGGTATGGGGTGACAGCGATGAAGCACGTCCACTTGATATGAACCATGTCAGCGACGATGAAGGTCAAGGTGTGGATTATGCACGTGGCAACGGCGGCACTTGTACAGGCTACTACTGTAAGAAATATGTGCATAATATCCGTTTTGACGGCACAATCGGAAACAGGCGCGTAGCATGCCCGATCTTCCGCTTCGGGGAGATCCTACTTAATGCAGCTGAAGCACTTAATGAGGCAGGACAGACATCTGAAGCAATCCAATATATCGATCAGCTTCGTGCAAGAGTTGGAATGCCAAGTTATGCAGGCAAAGGCCAGGATCAGCTCCGCGAACGCATTCAGAACGAACGACGCATCGAGCTTTGCTTCGAAGACCACCGCTTCTATGACTGCCGCCGCTGGAAACTCTTCGAGAAACAGACCTTTGACTCAGAGAAGAACCTGCCTTACTATCAGCAGCTCTATCACCTCTATGGCGTGACAATCCACAAGAGCGGATCTACAAAGTATATTTATGGCGAATCAGAAAAATATTCAAGACAGACTTTTACTGCTCCCAAGAACTACTTCTTCCCGATCCCATTCTCTGAGATCCAGCGCATCGGTCTTACCCAGACTCCCGGCTGGGAACTCTAAAGTTTCTACTAAGGAATCAATATGACACAAAAATCTAAATTAACTCAACTTGTAATCGCAGGCGTCCTAATTTTGGGCGCCTGTGGTGAAAAATCACCCTACATCCCGGATGAGCCAATAGTCCCGGTGACTCCGCCAACTCCAGATGACCCGACTCCTCCCGAGGAACAACCCTCAGGCAATCCTGACATGGCACAACTGGATGCTTGGTCGGCACCTTCATATGCTGACCATTATGGGAAAATTGCCGGATGGGACCAACGTGCGAAATGGAACCTTGCCAATATACATGATCCGTCGGTGGTGAAGGCTTCAGATGGATACTTCTACATGTATCAGACCGACGCATCCTTCGGAAATGCACATGACGGTCACGGGCATTTCCACTGCCGAAGATCTAAAGATCTCGTCAACTGGGAATATCTCGGCGGCACAATGCCGACACTTCCGGACTGGGTCATCCCTAAGCTCAACGAGATAAGGAGTGAGATGGGAGTGCCGGAAAAGAACCCGAGCACCAACGAATTCGGTTATTGGGCACCTGTAGTAAGGAAAGTCAAAGATGGCCTCTACAGAATGTATTATTCAATTGTGTGCCCGGGATATATAAATGGCGACAACACATGGGGAGAAAGAGCCTTCATAGGCCTAATGGAGAACAGCGATCCTGCCAACAACGACGGATGGGTCGACAAGGGCTACGTGATCACCAATGCCTCCGATAAAGGGCTAAACTTCAATGTAAGGCCAAACGACTGGGGGAATTGCTACTACCGCTACAACGCCATCGACCCCACCTACATCATCAACCAGCAGGGTGAGCACTGGCTCATCTACGGGTCTTGGCATTCAGGATTCGCAGCTGTTCAGGTAGACCCGGAGACAGGAAAACCTTCAATCGACCAAAAGCCATGGGGGACACTCTCAGATATTTCCCAATATGGCAAACGCATCTACACAAGAGAAAACAACAATCGTTGGCAAGGTTCGGAGGGTCCCGAGATTATATACCGCGATGGATATTATTATCTTTTCATGGCGTATGACGGACTTGACGTGCCATACAACACACGCGTAGTGAGATCTGCAAATGTTGATGGTCCCTATATGGGATATGACGGCAGAAATGTGACCAACGGTGGAGATGCCTATCCTATCGTCACCCATCCTTACAAATTCAAAGGACACACCGGATGGGTGGGCATATCGCATTGTGCCATATTCGATGATGGGGAAGGAAACTGGTATTACGCATCACAGGGACGACTTCCGGCAAACTCTTACGGCAACGAATGGGACAACGCCATCATGATGGGACACGTCAGGGCCATACGCTGGACCAAGGATGGATGGCCTCTTGTGATGCCGGAACGCTACGCAGCTGTGCCAAAAGTGCCTATTTCCGAAGAAGAACTCATAGGACAATGGGAACATATCGATCTCAGCTACAGCTATGCCAAGATGAAGGAATCCACAATGATGACACTTGAGGCAGACCATACAGTCAGCAATGGCGCATGGAAAGGAAAGAAGTGGAGCTATGACCCCAATGAATCAGTGCTGACCATCGGCGACATAGACCTGTACCTGGCAAGAGAATGCGACTGGGAGGCATCTCCAAGGACACACACTATAGTCTTTGCAGGCCTCGGCAACCGGACCACATACTGGGGTAAAAAAGCAAAATAATTAGTAATACGGTGTAAGCGGAGAGAAAAACCGCTGAAAATTAGGAAAAACAGATAATTTATATTATCTTTGCATCCTGAACGCAGAAAGGGCATTGAGCAGCTTTGCGGCTCAATGCCTTTTTTGCCTACAAGCGACAAAGAAAACGAAAAACAAGAAAGAAATTTAGCAAGAATGAAACCACAGCCAATCAAGAAAACCATTGAGCTGGGCGACGGCCGCACTATTACGATAGAAACCGGCAAACTCGCCAAACAGGCAGATGGTGCGGTGGAAGTTCGCATGGGCAACACCATGCTTCTCGCTACCGTCTGCTCCGCACAGGAGGCCAACGAGGGGGTTGACTTTATGCCCCTCACAGTAGAATACAAAGAAAAATACTCCTCTATCGGACGTTACCCCGGCGGTTTTCTGAAACGCGAAGGACGCGCCAGCGATTATGAAATCCTTACATCGCGCCTTGTAGACCGCGTACTCCGCCCTCTCTTCCCTGACAATTACCATGCAGAGACTTTCGTCAACGTGACCCTTTTCTCAGCTGACGAGAATGACGCACCCGACGCACTCGCCGGCATAGCAGCCTCAGCAGCCCTTGCCTGCAGCGACATACCTTTCAACGGCCCGATCTCAGAAGTGCGCGTGGCTCGCGTCAAAGGAGAATGGGTGATCAACCCTACATTCGCACAGATTGAGGAAGCCGACATCGAACTGATGGTAGGAGCCACCTACGACAACATCATGATGGTGGAAGGGGAAATGAATGAAGTGAGCGAAGCTGAACTTCTCGAAGCCCTCAAGGTAGCCCATGAAGAGATCAAGAAGCACTGTCTGGCACAGATGGAACTCATGAAGGAAGCCGGCAAAGAGACAAAGCGTGAATATTGCCATGAGGTGAATGATGACGCACTCCGCGCAGACGTACATGAGAAATGCTATGACAAAGCTTATGCAATAGCCAAGACAGGAAGTGCCGACAAGCAGTGGCGCAACGAGTCGTTCAAGGCCATTCGCGATGAATATATCGAATCCCTCCCTGAAATGACAGAGGAGCAACTCGCCAACTACACAGAGGAGCAGCGAATAGCTATGGTGAAGCGCTACTACCACGATGTAGAGAAAGAAGCAATGCGCCGCTGTGTGCTCGATGAGGGTATCCGCCTCGATGGCCGCAAGACCACTGAGATCCGCCCCATCTGGATTGAGACAGACTATATCCCCGGACCTCACGGATCAGCAATATTTACCCGTGGCGAGACACAGGCACTCGTGACTGCAACTCTCGGCACCACTCTCGACGAGAAGATAGTAGATGACGTGCTCAACCAGAGCAAGGAACGCTTCCTTCTCCACTATAACTTTCCCCCATTCTCTACAGGCGAAGCACGCCCGCAGCGTGGTGTAGGACGCCGCGAGATAGGACACGGTAATCTTGCTCACAGAGCACTGAAGAGGATGTTCCCCGATGGATTCCCTTACACTTGCCGTATTGTCAGCGACATCCTTGAGTCTAACGGAAGTTCCTCAATGGCTACAGTATGCGGCGGAACACTCGCCCTTCTTGACGCAGGCGTGAAGATGAAGCGCCCGGTAGCCGGAGTAGCCATGGGTCTTATCTCTGATCCGGGTGCTACAAAATATGCTGTACTCTCCGATATTCTCGGCGATGAAGACCACCTTGGCGACATGGACTTTAAGGTGACAGGCACAGAAAACGGCATCACCGCCACCCAGATGGACATCAAGTGTGACGGTCTCAGCTATGAGATACTTGCAAAGGCACTCGACCAGGCTCGTCAGGGTCGCCTGCATATCCTCGGCAAGATTGCAGAGGCTATTCCGGAGGCACGTGAAGACTACAAGCCACACGTTCCACGTCTTGTCACTATCGAGATACCAAAGGATATGATTGGTGCTGTGATCGGGCCGCAAGGTAAGATCATCCAGGGCATCCAGGAAGAGACCGGAGCCACAATCTCGATTGATGAAGACGAAAAGCTCGGCATCGGCAAGGTGGAGATTGCCTCAAAAGACAAGGCAAGCATCGACGCTGCTCTCGCAAAGATCAAAGCTATCGTGGCTATGCCTGAAGAAGGAGAAACCTATGAAGGCAAGGTGCGCTCAATACTTGATTTCGGTGCATTTGTAGAGTTCATGCCCGGCCGCGACGGACTTCTCCACATCAGTGAGATTTCCTGGGATCGCCTTGAGAACATGGAGGCTTCCGGACTTAAGGAGGGTGACACAGTGAAGGTGAAACTCATAGAGATCGACAAGAAGACCGGCAAATATCGTCTTTCAATGCGTGCGTTGACAGAGAAACCGGAAGGATACGTAGAGCGTGAAGCTCGCCCAAGAGGAGAACGCGGAGAGCGTCCACGCCGTGACTGCGACCGCCCTCGCCGCGACAATGACCGCGGACCTCGCGGACCTCGCCGTGAAGGGGGCAACGACCGCGGACCTCGCGGACCAAGACATGAATAAAAAAAATTGCCATCCGAAATTCGGATGGCAATTTTTTTTCTCAAAATCGGATGCCTCCGGAGAGGACAACACTCTCCACTGCATTAAAGAGGGATATACGCTTTGATTGATACCAGTTACCTCTTATCCTTCCTTGAAGGCCGGCAAACCAGTTACCACTGTTAAAAGTGAAAGATGTCATCGCGCGGCCACTGATAGAAAGCAGCTTCGCACTTCCCGACTCAGAATCTGCATAACAGTGGTTGAAACCAACACCGGGAATGATGGTGATATTGTAAAGCCAGTGTGGACTTATCACGCAATTGTAGCCATAGCCTATGAGCAGGTTGTAGTCGTTATAGTGAAACTTATAGTAGAGCTGCTCAAACTTAAGAAAGGGTACAAGATTAGCCGGGAGTTTCTCAAAATCAAAAGCGATATTCTGGTTGCAATATGCAAATCCTGCCATCAGGCATCCCTGGCTCTGCTTTTGTATCTTTGAGAAATTGTAAGCCGCTCCTTGGGAATATTTATATCCGTTGAAGAAATAATAGGCATCAATTCCGAAGGTAGTCATGTCGATTCCAGAAAATGGTTCACGCAGATGCCCCTTGTGATCGCCGAAAGTCCTTATGTTGGATCCTTTGCTTGAATAATAATACCCATCAGCACTGAAACGGGCGCAATTGAATCCGAATTCCTGTTTTTTATAGTTGATAGGGCTTCCTGTAATCATATGTGATAGGTCAAGCGAATAGGTGTAGCTGACAGCCATATATTGCAAGGAAGCACCAACCAGCACATGAAATGGAGTAGACATCACGGAATTAAACTGCGGATTGATCTTCATATAATAGGAATTGGCCCAGTTATCATTTATCAAGCGAGCACGCCACTTCTTGCCGGTACCGACCACATAGTCGGGATCAGTCGTACTAAATACACGGTCGCCCCAATTATAGACTTTCACACAAAATCCAAGGAACTTCGGCCATTGCACCGTAGGATCGCTCATACTGAGCTTCCCTTTACGAAACAGATGCCACCAGTTGCGGTCGGTATCATCTTGGGCAGGTATCGAATCGGCATAAAGAGATGTACCCCAGCGAGAGAACCCAGGAGCTACAGGAATGATAGAGTCCACTACATCCACTTCCGCAATTACGGTCGGACTCCAACGAAGCTCATCAGGCAGAAGATTGCCCGTAGAGGCATACGAAGGAACTGCCATAAAAGCAAAGAGCATTACAAAGTAAAGGGAAAGATTAAGTCGTGCGTCACGCATGTCCTTGATCAAATGTAGATAAAGTTTATGAAGAGCTATAAATAAAACGTATAATTATCAAAAAATACCTCGGCGATCAAGTTCGCGTTTATATCTGCGGGCATTCACCTTATGCTCGGAATATGTAGATGCAAAATTGTGGTATCCGGAGAAATCTTCTTTTGCACACATAAAGATATAATCGTGGGGAGCACTATTCAAAATGGCATCAATAGTCTCTACCGAAGTAGTTCGGATTGGGCCCGGTGGAAGGCCAGCGTGAAGATAGGTGTTATAAGGACTCTCTACCTCCTTTGGGTTTCGGACCCTCTTAACCGTAAAGTCACCACCGGCATAACGCACTGTCGGGTCTGCCTCAAGACGCATACCCTTGTTTAGACGGTTTATATATAAACGTCCTATCGTTCCCTTCTCATCAAGCTTATTCGACTCCTCGTCGACGATGGAAGCCAATATCATCACATCAGCAGGCGACAAGCCAAGAGCCTTTGCCTTGGCTTTCCTGTCAGGAGTCCAGACATCATTGAAGTGTGCACCTATCTTTTTCACCACATCAACGGGAGAAGCATCCCAATAGAATTCATAAGAGTCATTGATGAAAAGGGCTAATGCCTGCTCAGGTGTCAGACCATATTCCTTAAGAAGCCCTGCATCCGCCAGCGTCGAGGCTATGGAATCTTGAGAGAAGTCAAAACGAGCTGCAACTTTCTCCTCGAGCACCGGAAGAAGACGGAAGCCATTGATAGTGATGGTCAGAGGTTGCTGAGGGCCACTTGTCAGGCGACGCATTGCATCCAGAGGGCTCATGCCTGCCTCAATCAGATAAGCACCATGCCGAGCATTCAAATCAGTACCTCGAAGAGCAACGAGACGAGAAACTTTCTTCGCATAAGGCTCACCAAGATATTTCCATATGGAATCTCTCAGCTGCTCCTTCGAAGCATTTGACGGGATACGCACTATAGCGCTTGATGGAGCCATCCCGGAAAAAAGAATCGTCCATGTGGCAAGTCCGCCCACAGCAAAAAAGCACAGCACCGACAATGCCACAGCAATCCTCTTCATCCGCTTCTTCTTTTCCAGATCAGCAGATGATGTCTTTTTACTTTTTTTCTTATTATCAGTCATAAATTGAAGTCATTAATAATTCGGGCTACTTCCCTTGCCTGCTCAGGAGAGACATTAGCAATAGGGAGACTTATGCAACTCTTGGCAAGCCTCACTGAAAGAGTCTCAAAACCGGGATTATACTCTGCTTCATAGCAAGGTTGGAGATAAGGAGGAGCCGGGTAATGCACATCGGTAGGCACCTCATGGGAGGCAAGGTATTCACGCAGGATATCCCTCTTATCCTCCGGTATCAATATCACATACTGATGCCATACCTGTGTCATATCCTGAAAAACTCTCGGAAGAGTGACCATACGATTTTCAATCTCACGAGAATATATCTCTGCTATCTCATTGCGTCTTGCTATCTCATCGCCGAGATGACGAAGCTTCACACGTAGCATCGCTGCCTGCAACTCGTCGAGGCGACAGTTGAAGCCGGCATAAAGATTATGATATCGGTAGTCTGTACCGTAGTTTGCCAAAGCCGACACTGTTGAAGCAAGAATCGGATCGTTTGTGACTACAGCACCGGCATCACCGAGAGCACCTACATTTTTTGTAGGATAGAAGCTGAAAGCAGCTGCGTCAGCAAGGTTTCCGGTAAAAGCCACTCCATTAAATCCGACCTCTGCTGCCTTCGCGCCAATCGACTGCGCATTGTCTTCTACAATTAGAATTCCCCTATTTCTCATCTCATCGGCAATGTGACGATCCCAGCAAGGAGTGCCGTAAAGATGCGTGACAATTGCACATCGGATATCAAGCGGAGATTCCAAATCATCATTATCAGTAATAATGCGCAAAGCTTCGTGCCAGCTGAAGTTCATAGTGTCCGGATCCGGCTCTACAAAAACAGGGACAAGACCGAATTCTGTAATGGGGATAACCGTAGCTATATATGTGTTGGCAGCCACCATTACCGCATCTCCTTTCTGAAGCTTCCCGAGCTCCAAATAGCCTCTTACGATCAATCGCAATGCATCCAGGCCATTGCTGACACCTATCGCGAATCGTGCGCCACACTGCGCAGCAAGTTCCTCCTCGAAAGCCTTCGTTTCAGGGCCATGAAGATAACAGCCGCTTCTTATCACTTTGGAAGCGGCTTCTTCAAGCTCAGCAAACAGCGGAGTATTAGTCTCTGCGAGATTTAAGAAATTCATGATATTCGTCAAGATCGCGGATGTAGTCTTCCTCCTCGTAGTGATGGTCGCAGAGCGCGAGACACACCGTTCCGGTAGTGAAATCGTGCATCGAATCCCATACACCGGGAGGGATAAGAACACCTTTATTGGCACGGTTCATACGCACCACCATTGAATCTTCGCCATCCGTAAGGTGCAGGTCGAAAGAACCGGATACAGCTATCAGCACAGTGGTGTTTTCACGATGTGCATGGCCGCCACGGGTCTCTCCCCCCGGGACATCATAGATGTAGAAAACACGTTTAATGGAAAATGGCACGTGGCAACCTTCCTCAATGAAAGAAAGGTTGCCGCGTGGGTCACATACTTTTGAAAATTCAAATATCCTTACTTTATCGAGAAGGCGTCCCATCCGTCACTTCTTTTCCTTATTACGTTCGAGACGATTTTCAAGCGCCACGAGAGCGAGGTCGAGTGCCTCCTCGAATGAGTCAGCTGTCTTGGATGCGAAGATCGGAGCTGAACCGGGTACGATTAGCTCTACGCCAACCTCTTTATTGTTATTGGTCTCCGGCTTAACGAGTGTATAGTTGACGTTTACGCCGCTTATGGCATCAAACCTGCGGACGAGTTTCTCGATTTTCTTGTTGGTGAAGGCTTCGAGTTTGTCACTGATGTCGAAGTGGATTGCCTTAATCTTTACGTCCATAGTCAATGAGTTTTAATGGTGGTACAACAATTTTGGAGAGACCTCCCCTATTCCACCGTGATTATCCTCCTTTACTTTATAACACCAGGGGAAGATAAAAGTTGTAGTACAATTCACAATGAATAATTAAATTTTTATTGGTGAATATCATCATAACTTTTATTCTTCCGGATACGTTATAACTATAATAATAATAATATAACCCAAAATTACTAAAAACATGAAAACTTTGAAAATCTTAGGTCTCTGTGGCCTTGCATTCATCATGTCATCTTGTGGCGGCAACTCAAGCAAGGAAAAAGAAGCTGAAGCAGAAGCTGCCAATGAAGCTTTTGCCGCAGAACAACCGGTAGAAAGCGGCGTATATGACGCAACATACTTCAACATCAAAGGCAAAGATGCCCGAAAAGGACAGTTTGACGGCCGAGTGATCTACTCCCTCAGCCCCGATCAGTCGGCAGTATTCGTATATGAGAATGGCAACCGCACCAAAATCAAGCAGATACTGATGCTCGACAAGAGCTTCCAAAAGGAAGACAGCGTGTATGTGGCAACCGATAAGAGCGGAGAACCCGTGACAGTAGGCAACGACAGCACAAATATGTATGTCAACTACATAGCAAATGGAGACACTGTCACCATCACATTCAATCCGAAAGCCAGAAACACATATACTCCGCTTGAGGCACTCGCGAAGATCAAAGAAGAAGCCGGGAAATAAAATTACTGATCCGATTATTGCGGACGCACGGGCCGTGCGTCCCTACCGGAGGCCGACCTGGATATAAGTATGGAGGCCTCGTACAAGAGCCAGATAGGGAGGGATACTATCAACAGCGTGAAAGCATCAGAGGTGGGCGTAATGATAGCGCACACCACAAGAATCACCAATATGGCATGCCGCCTATAACGCTTCAGGAAGCCGGAATCGATGATTCCGGCTTTTGTCGCTATATACGATAGCACGGGAAGTTCACACATGATGCCCATGAAGAGGCAAAGCATGATGAGCACGCTCATATATGACTCGAGGGAAATCAAATTGGTGACTTCTGCCGATACCTGATATGTGCCGAGAAACCTGAAAGTAAGAGGAAAAATGATGAAATAGCTTATAGCCACACCCAGCAAGAACATAATATATCCTCCTATCAGCAGACGGAGTGAATATTTACGTTCTTTATCATAGAGAGCAGGGGAAACAAATCCAAACAATTGATGGAGGATATATGGGGAAGCGACAATGAGACCGACACAGAAAGCGGTCTTCATGTGAATCATGAACTGCTGGGCAAGTCCGGTATTAATAAGACTAACTTCAAACCATTCCGTGCCGGACATACCCAAACGTGAAGCCAAATCCGATAAAAGCCTATAAAGAATGAAATCAGGAGATTTCGGGGCAAGAACCACGGAAAACACCTCATCCTTGAAGCAGAATGCCACCACAGTAAACAGGAGAGTGACAGCGAGTATGCGCAGCAGGACACCGCGCAACACATCGAGATGATCCCAAAAAGTCTGTCCGGAATCATCCTGCAAGTTCTCTGTCGATTTAGCCATCGCAGAATGTCACTTTTTCTCTTTTTCTTTCTTCACTTCCTCCTTATCATCGTCATCAAGACCGGACTGCACTTCCTTCATGCCATCTTTAAAGGAACGCACTCCTTTTCCAAGCCCCTTCATGAGCTCGGGAATTTTCTTTCCTCCGAAGAAGAGGAGCACTACCAGTGCTATCACCAATACCTCAGAAAGGCCGAGGCCGCCGATAAAGTTTAAAGTTGTCATTGTAGTCATTGTTTTTTGGGGTAATCGGAGTAATCAGAGTTATCGGAGCGATCAGAGTTATCGGAATATTCTCAATACTCATATTAATCTTGTGGGATCACTTCCTGCATATAGATGGCATCGAGGCTCCAAAGGGCTGCATCGTTTGTGCTTATTGGAGAGGCCTCATGCATGGGAGCCGGCACTTCACAGCCTTCAATCACGCTTACTTGCATACGCGGAGCATCGGTATGCTCAGAAGTGGTCAGAAGATCATGCCAGGCCTCTGCCGCCAATTCCTTGTCGCCTCGCTTCCAGGCGGAATAAGCCTGCAGGCGTGATACGCGGAATTTGTTGCGCTTTATCTCGCGAGCCATCCTCTTGTAGTGCGTGGCATGTTCGAGCCATGCATCCTCCCAATCTTTATCAGGGAGCAAATCCATCATTTCATTCATGATTTCAAAACCACCCATTATTGTCATCAGGTGATTGGTATCTTTCAGAGAGGAATCACATTCTGATGTGATAATTCCGGTAGCAGGGTCATAGCCAAGCGCAAGAGGGCCGGTGAAAAGGCGACTTGGAAGTGCGCAAATACTCTTCATTCCAGCTTTTATTTTATCTCTATATGAGGTATTTTCAGTCCTCTCCCATTCCGTCATCCAGTTGCCTGCATATGCCAGCCAGTCGGGTCCGAATCTGAGGCGTGCAGGAGCCGTACAAGGGTACTTTTCACGTGGCTGGGCAAGACGCATCGGATCGATGGTGTATAGTTTTTGGTCTGAGTTCGTCACGTCGCTCATAAGGTCGCCAAGACGTTCGTCGGCAGTCAAGTAATACATTATGCGGTTGAATCCTGCCTGACTAATTCGAGCTTCCTTTGCACCACATCCCCAGTGGCTCACATTATGCCTGCTACCAAGACCGGCATTAGGACCAATATGATAGACATCGACTTCGGAAGCATGGCGGGTCATGGCAGCTGCCATACGCCATAGTTCGGGATCAGCAGTGCGCAAAAACTGATACCAAAGCCAAAGGTTGCTTCCGAGTTCTGTATTGTCCCATGCATATCCACCCACATCATAGCGCCATGAGTGACGCACAGGATCGTAGGCATGCATCACGTCGCCATAATGCCAAAAACCGTACCAGCGGTTTTCTTCAATAGCATGCTTATAGAAATCTGCATAATCATCAAGACGGTCTTCCACTTCAGCACGAGACGGGGTGCTCCGGTCAGGAAGTCCCCAAATTCCGAACGCCTTGTGGCGATGCAGATAATCCGGGGTTGGGAGCAAGACGCTTTCAAGGCCGGCTGCTGCCGCATTGGCCGCGAAATTCGCCTTGCCTCTATATCCTTCATCAGGACGTATGGTGAGACTTGAGGTACGGGCAATGCCATAAGGAGTACTCATACCCTCCTGCACATCCTCATAACTTGAGGTGAGTCCATGTGGGCGATCGTCGTAATGGCGAAGATCCATCGGTTCGGCATCAGGATTCCAAAGCCATGCTATCAATGTCGCTTTAGGAGAGCGGGCTCCTGAGACTTCGAGTCCGGATGGGCATGATTGCCAGAAATCTTTCATTGAAATGGTCAATCCCCCGGTGACATCACCGGCATATACAGAGCCCTGAGCACGATGCCCACCGAAAGTGCCTATCCAAGGGGAATCTGCTGTGGCTTTCTTGCGTATGGTATAGCCATCCGGCCCATTCTGAGAGAGACGGAACCCATCCCATTCAGCCCACTCATCAATAAGTTTCTGCCCGGCTTCGTCAAATTCGGAATAATCGAATACCCTCTCTCCATTCATTTGCATTTCCTGCACGGAAGGAGTAAATTGACCAGAAACAGGATTACGCAAAACCCGACGCCCTACGAGAGGCTGTACCGGTTCACTCCAGACACCACCATCAGCAGTGGAGAATGCCACATGGCGATTGTAGGTACGTTCACGCATGGGGACATCAAATGCCACTCCGAGAGCTGAAATGAAGTCTTTATCTTGCTCTCCATCAAATATGAAGGAATGAGTCATCTTTATCTCCGGACTGGTAGCGAATGCGCTTAACCGTATAGTCCATGGTAGCCATTCGCGACCATCTTCTGAACGATGGACTCCTTTTAGATAAACTACTGCTCGTTCAGCACCATTACGTTCTATTCCGGAATAAAGGAGTCGGCTTTTCATATCGGTAGATTTGACAGAGCCCGCATAAGGGGAGTCTTTTACAGAACCTACAAGTCGACCATCTACAGCTATTTTCACCCCATTGGTTACGATAGAGTCTATGATATTTTCGATTATTTGACTTGAAGAAGTCACTTTAGGAATATAGATTTCTGAATTTCCTGCTCTTACGACGATTCGATTTCCGTCATCCTCTGCAAGCATATTCTTCTTTTCCTTAATGTTGGATTTCTTCCCTTGTTGACCGATCCGGACCGTGAGATTTTCAGATCCTGCCGGGACAGTACCTGCTACCGCAGCCCACTTTACACTTCCATCCGGCCAGAAAGCCAACGGCCAACTCTCAGTAGGAATAGTATTGACACCGGATGCTATAGCAAGAGGGGTAGATGTGGAAACAGAACCCTTATCGAATGGAACGCCGAAAGTGACCGGGACATCCGATTCAGGAGCTTTCCCCACCCATGCAAGGGGTACGTCTGTCTCCTGCAATGGCTCACATGAATATGAGAAATTGGTCAGGCGCGTACGGCTAAGAGTAGTACGAAATGCAAACCAACCCTCCGTGAGAGGAGCAGGATCCCGGAAATCAACCAATCGCTCCCCATCAATGAAATATTGTGTGCGTAGGCCATCGTGGGTTATCTTGATATGATACCATTTTCCGGGTTTAAGGAGATGATCAGCATCAGTATATTCCTTGATTATTTCAGGGCGAAAAGCCGGATCTTCCACTCCCCTTTCATCGCCATTGTAGCGGCGAAAACGTGTAGTGGAGTTATGGTTGCCGCCATAACCAAGATAATAGAGCTGAAGCGTATAGGAATTGACAAACTTACCACCTCGCTTATCGAGGTTTTTCCAAGGATCAGATGCATTAGGATCTGAAGCCATCCAAAAGCAGTTGAGATCGCTGAGGCGGTCGTCAGGGCCTTCAGTCACGACCTGGGCATCATATTCTATCACTGTTCGCCCACTCATCTTGTCTTTTCGCCAGACACTGAGACCTTTCGGGGCTACGAATTCGGCAGTGTCGCCTTTAAAGCTCACTTTATAAGGGCCTTCTGACTCCACAATCCAATATTTCTTGAAGTCTTTGGCGTTAAGGCCGGATATGCATTTTCCTGCACCGAAAGCAGAACTTGCCAAGCACATTAGTACCAAAATCGACAAAATATTCCTATAAAGCATCACAAAATAATGTTTCATGTCAGGTCATAAAATTTCCACATATGCAAAAATAAGGATTTTTTTTTAATTCTGCAAAAATAAAAGCCCCAGCATCTTTTGAAGCTGAGGCTTTTCACAAATATTAAGTAACCGAAGATGTTGTTTAAGATTCTTACTCAATCCACTATCAATTTCACTTGACAAGAATCTTTCTATTGGCTATGATATATACACCCGGAGTAAGTCCACTTAGGATCTTAGTCTCACCAGCCTTCAAAGATATCCTACGAACGATGCTTCCTGCCATATCGGTCACGGCTGCCGGCATGCAGATGGAAGAAGAAATGAATATATTTCCACCTTCCTGCCATATCCTCACTCCTTCTTTAGAATCAGAAAGCTGAGCTACACTGTCAGTCTTTCCACCAAAGCTTATTTTCTTCATTCCCGGAGCACCATCAAACCAGCATTCGAAAGGCCTTACCTCATCACCATCTGGAGAGAAGACACTTCGAATCATATTCTCTTCTCCTTCTTCAAGTTCTTCAGTCAAAGAAAACACATGATCAGATGATGACATAGGTATACATGAACCATAGAATGTCCTGTAATTTCCATCTTCATCTGTCATTCCTGATTCTAAGATGATATCGCTGACCTTGACATTATGACCAACGAAAGCGACATTACCTCGTATGTTGAACTCTTCAACATAGTCAGGATTGTTAGGCATTGCAATGACATAAGGGACACAACCCTTGATGCTGTCATGATCCACCCAGTCACCTACCTCGCTATCAGGAGACGATAGCCAGAAGCCCGGGGTAGTCATATCATCCGGATCTATAGCGAGGAACGGAAGTATCTCACGTTGACGGTCATCCATTTGAATCACCTGATCCACATCAAAAGGAATCCACATTGTCTCCCATCCACGACACTGGCCGATATATGTAGGTCGACTGAAGTTTTTAGTGAAGACAGCTTCTCCGGCAATAAATTCATCGATTACGCAGAATGGATAATCATGAGTCAATGTTAGATTCGGTGCATATCCATCGCATACTATATTAATGGCATTTTCGGGAGCGAGACTCAAATCGTCGACATAAACAAGAGCATGACGGTTGGCAATAGTTGCGAACATATCTGCTGACATAGGCTCAGACATATTCCACTTGATAGCAGAAAGCAGGCTGATCTTGTCGAGATTCCAATCACAAACATAAAAATTAGACTTTGGCATACTTAACGACATCAGTCGGGAGAGCCTACTGAAATCCGCTTGTGAGTCCTGAAGAGGAGCCGTAGCCGTAAGATCTATGTGATGGAGATCATTTAATGTAGCTATAATACTCAGATCTTTAGAATCTATAGCAACATTTGATTCTGTAGGCCCAATTATAGTCAATGATTCCCAATCAAGTGCATCACCTTCGCGAATGGCCTGGCCAAGGAAACCATTTTCATTGAGCATTACAGTTCTATCTTCCTCAAAACGGATTGCATGGATCTCCAATTGCGCTGCATCCGAACGGAAGAGCCCATCATCATAGGCAAAACATTCGAGCAAGCCTGTCATTTCGGGATTAAATGAGAGATAACCATCAGGAATAGACTCCTCATTTTCAAAAACATTTCCATCATCATATCTCATACCATAAAGGAGGATATGGCCAATATCGTTGCTCATTCTGACACTTACACCGTCATAGTCTATCTGCGGGGTCTGAGCATACTCAATAGGCATCACTACAGGGCCGCGCTCCAACAACTCGGCTGACTTCCATTCAAAAACAGCGACGTTATCAAATATGTCGGTCGGGAATTCCAACTGACGAACCTTGTCACCACCTTTAAGAACTACCTGATCCCTTACCATTATAGAATCACTTGAGGCAATAATCTCATCATCTGTTTCAGGAATCATGACCACTATCCTATCCGAATATACAGGAACGATATTAAGGTTAGGGACAGTGTGATCCTCAGCAATGTAGATATAACTGGCGACATCTGTAGTTATCGATCCATCTTTATAAGCTACTGCCTTGATTGTGCAATCATTCTCGGGAAGGAAAGGAGAAGAGTAAACTTCCCCAGATGATGCGGTGGGATTGCTTCCGTCAGTTGTGTAACGGATAGATGCGTTTTCATATTGAGTGCAATTAAGATGTATCTGCTTGCGTGAGAATGTGATTTCAACATTAGATACATACCAGCCGATTATCTCTATGTCGCGTGCCGGCATCGTAGCGGGCACATCCTGCCATCCGGAAAAAGTAAATCCACTCTTCTTAGGAGCCTCGGGAGTTTCAATGTTCCGTCCGAACTCTATAACTTTAGTATCAAAGATTTCCCCGTCAATCTTAAAAACAGCCTCATATGAATTTATTGAGAATGTTCCGGCGACAGTCACATCGTGAGCCGGCATCGTCTCAGGGACACCGTCCCACCCGGAGAAAGTGAAACCTTCCTTTTCAGGTCCCGGTTCTGCAACTACAGCCGTACCATAGTCAACAGTAAATTCCTTATACACCTCACCATCTACATTATATATCAGCTTATACTGATTTACAGTGTAGCCACCGAGAATCTCTATGTCACCGGCAGGCATAGTCGCGGGCAAATCCTTCCATCCTGAGAAGGTATAACCCTCTTTTTCCGGAGCTTCCGGAGGAACGAGAGCAGTGCCGTATTCAACCACGCTCTGCTCATAGACCTGATCCTCCAAGATATAAGACACGGTATAACTCAGCACCTTAAAAGTAGCTGTAAACGTTAGATCTTCAGCCGGTACTATCTCAGGCAACTCGGGGTCCCAGCCAGTAAACTCATGGCCTTCCTTGACAGGGTCTGTAGCCTCCAGAGGGTCGCCATAATATTGCTGTGTCACTATAGCCTCATCATCGACCATAAACACAATATCATACAAGTTTGCACCAGCGACCACAAAAGGGCTGCTTGGCAATCCTACTGAAGAATCGGAAACAAAATCTAAGGTAGTCTCACATTTCAAGTCCTTCCCTGAAACTTTATCAATAATCTTGAAACCTATAACCTCTCCATCAGCAGAATTGCTGCGGATTCGTACATATCCATATTGGCTTCCAGCCGCAGTCCTGACATCAAGAATACCCCTACATTCATCACCACAGAATGCAGCGACATCATAATCAGCAAGATCAGTAGCCATAGCCCCATCTATCTCAAGCTTCACATATGCCGACATGTCATACCGATAGTCATAGGGATTGACTGTCCACCCGTTGTCTGCATACAAGGGCAACGACAAAGTGAGAAAGACTCCCAACAACAATAATATTTTATTTTTCATGTTAAATCTATTTGCGGTGGCCGGAAACCAGAGAACCCAAGTTCCGGCCACAGAATATTAATGTTACCTTACAAGAATTTTTCTACCATCTATGATATAGATACCCGGCGTCAGCGACTTGATAGTCTCAAAGTCGGCATCGGCATTGATCAAGATTCCACCGGGAGTGTAAATCTTCATCTTATGAGCATCTCCGGATACTGAATTTACACCGGAAACATCACCAATGTTGACAATGTAAGGTGACTTACGGCTTCCGACAATATCATTTCGGAACTGAATAGTATCCGAGCCAATGAAAGACTCTCCGGTAGATTTATTCTCAATCAGGAATGTCACAGAGACAGGATCATCCCCATAGACTGTCAAATAGTAAAGATCTCCTGAATAAACACTGACACCTCTACATTCTTTTCCTACCATAGCATAAATAGTATAGTCAGGACCGTAGAGATCATAATCGTCGGCTTTGAGTGTGACGGTCATGCTCATTGTGTTAGGATTCTTGTGCACATTGACTTCTCCCGAGCGAGAATAATCAGCAATCTTTCTCATGGATGCGATCCTACCCGCATCCGCACCGGTACTGAAATCAAGCTCAAGGAGTTTATCGGCTGCTGATTTATATAGATATCCCAAACCAGGCTCAAGAGCCTCAATTGAGCCTTGCCAATACCCTTCGGAATATTCAGCAAATCCAAGCTGAGATATGACGAAATCCCCTTCTGAAGCATTCTTTACAGCAGAATTCAGAGGCCTTGCCTCATAGAAAGGATATGATATCCAGTTCCATCCGGTGTGCAGTTCAATAGGTTTCTCCACAATATCATAAAGATGACCCTTGACTGTCTTCAGGAATGAAAGGTTGCTTTGCACCTTATATGCCTGTCCCGGAATGAAATTATCAACATCGCCGGTCATACCAAACAATGGATCCTGTATGGATTCGGAGAACTGACCAAGAATCTTGTTGGTTCTCGCGTTGAAATCAATCACTTCTATCGGCTCCTTCAAATAAGATGAAATCCAGTTCCACCCTTCGAATATACTGAACGTCTGACGATAGATATCACGAATGAACACTGCTGTCACTTCTGTAGTGCCTGTGAGCTCAAGATTTAGCTCACTGTCTGCGGCAACTTCTTCTCCATTTACAATCCAGTTTCCAAATATGAAGTCCTCATCAGGCTCGGCGATAAGCTTCAGCATGTCGCCATATAGGTAAACTCCTGTAGCCGCTCCAGTAATTTCTCCACCTTCGATGTTGTCAGAGATATTGAGATTTACTTTCTTTCTGGCGAACTTAGCGATTATATAGAAATCATCATTCATCGTCCGAGAATATTCCGGATTGTCAGAAAGACTTGTTTCACCTGTATACCAACCCATAAAGTCATATCCCGGATTAGGAGCAGCCTTAATCTCGACAGATGAGCCATATGTCACGTAATGGATTGAAGGGTCTGCCGGATCCGCTTCAAAACCGGGCACGAGAATAGTGCCGGCATTCTCAGGCTGAACTTCAACCCTAAGACTTGTCTTATTGTTGAGATACATCACCCACGAAGCTTGCTTTCCGTCTTTTCCATTGAATCCCTCTATATCAACGATGTCGGCAGTCTTTACAGTAAGCACATTAAAGCCATTGATAATCGTTTCGTTAAGTGTAGCGAAGTCCAATTTAAAAGTCTTATTGTCTTCAGTAGATATTCCAACAAGGGTGACATCGCGGGGTTCGCCCTGAGTATATAGCAAAATGTCGTCTGAGGTAAATGTAGCCGGATCTATTTGCTTGTTGAATACCACATTCACGCTTTCAAGAGGCTGCGCAAGCACTGTTCCCTCCTGCGGGACACCCTCGATAGCAACCACCTCAAGCATCAGAGAAGGCATAGGATCAAATTTCAAGATATACGACTCTGATGTGCCGGGCATATCATCAGCAAAGTGAATCCTGTTCTCGTAGATCGGATCCTTACCATCGCGGAGCGTACGATCTGTGAGCCAGAAATTGCGTATCGGCATCACTGCGCCATCACTTTGACGAACGACTGATTGCAACTCTACACTTCCATATGTTGGATCGAGGACATTTCCATATACCCATCCTTTGTCTGCGCTTTCCACAGTCAACAGGCACTCGGTATCAGATGTCTTTTCTATAGTACAAGATACAGGAGTTGCAACAGGAAGCACTTCCCCATCCGATACATAAAGCATATCGGGAGTATCATTGGCATCAACAAGATCATTGGTGAGGAATCCGATGACATTATCGTCGGCAAGCCCAACCTTTATGCTTCTTATAAGCTCATGAATCGTAACATCGCCAAGCAACGAAAGATCCTCATTATCATGGCTCGTGAGATGAGTTGCCTTGATATCATAATCCACAAAATGCCCTAAGATATTGCATGTCATCCACCATTGGGCATAAGAAGTTGTCTTCGAAGGGATGTCGCCGAAATCTGTAGCGACACTGGTGCCAATTGCAGGGGTCTTAACTTCACCATTAAGCTGACCGCTTTGGATTTCCAATATAATTGGAACACCCTTACGGTTGTCAATAATCTCAGGCTGATGCGTAATCATGCATACATTCTTAGCATCCCCATATCCTGTATTGTTGATGAGTAGTGAGAACTCCGCCTCTTGGGAAGCCTCCACAACCTCAGTCAGGGGATCGTCGCCAATCACATCACGCTGCATGAAATATGTAAGATCCAAGACAGGAGAAGGCGACACAGGCAGAGTGACAGGAGTAAGGGAACGAACCACTTCATTTCCTGAGAATGGATCCATATAAGATATGAAACCACCGAAACTATAATCCGTCGGCTCCTTAGGAGCAGCATACTTAGTGGGTATGAAAAGCACGCTCGCTGATCCTTTAGCCCCAGCCTCAAGTGTCCATCCTGCTTCAAGGTCAAGCTCGCCCTCAAAATTATCTTTCGACTCTGCAACTATCTGGAATTCATGAGCAGTGGCAATCTTTCCGCTCTCCTTTTCAGTGACAGTAAGATAAAGCTTTAAGTCCTCCATTGGAAGAGTTTCATGTGGGTTAGAGACAGTCAATGTGCCCCTGAAAGCTTCGCGTTTCATTGAGAGTTGCTGACTAATCTCGAACGTAATCGTAGAACATACGGAGTTACTTGCTTCGTTGAGGCCTTTCATCACTATTGCTGTCTCTTTTTCAAACATATCGGCAAGCGATTCGTAACCCTTTTTCACCGAATTATCAATGGTATTGGTAATCTCGCTGTAGCATCGGGTAACTTTGTCAGTATTGATCACATTTTCGCCATCAATGTCATTCAATGTGTTGCTGAGTCTTTCAGCAAATTTTCTGAATTGCTCAACAGTGACATTTGATGGCTTATATGGGAGGAGACTTTCGTAGCTTCCATCCCACGAATTAAGTTGCGCAGCCAAAAGATTGAGGTCAGCTTCTGAAACGTGGTTCCAACAAGGATCACCACAGATTTCGGTAGTGATCTCATACATGGCATTAATGGAATTCATCAACAATGACAATTTGTCGAGATATTCCTGAACGTAGGAAGGATAACCGGAAACTGAGTCCCCACCCGGAAGACGAAGTTTCAGTATCTCCTCGATTGAAGCTTCGGGGGCTATTGTAATGTTGGAGCTACTGCCATCGGATACACAATCTTCATATAATGTAACCAACGAATCCTTATAGAAATCAATCCACTCCACAATGTCATTCAACACAGGGATATGCTTAATGACACACTTAACCTGGGCCTTTGAATCTGCACTTCCAGAGACACAGTTCACCTGATCAACAAAATCCAAAATCTCAGATACTACAGGGATTTGATTGTTGATATTTACTGTCATCTTATATAGGAAGCTATTCTGACAGGGTTCGCAACCCTTGTCAGTATCAACGATAACCGTATTATGGGAAGAGTGATAGCTCCCTGCTGAACTTAAACCTGAAGGGAAACTTGGTCCGGAGATGCCACCACCGACACCGCCAAAATAACCGGAGCCACCGCCGCTGTAAATGACGTCCGGACTGCTACATGGACCTATTTGGATAGATACTGCATAGCTGTTCCACTTACGGTCGGTGCCGCAATCCCAATAATAGATAGTGCCCATGTTTGCCAGACAAGGATCTTCGGAAGTTGAAGTGACTTCATTGGCAAACTTTCGAGTTATCTTCACCGGAATCTGGACACTCTGCTTTGCGCCAATATTAAACGGTTCGTTATGGCTGAGTTTTTCAAACTTATATTTTCCAAAGCCCGATGGGATTAGCAATTCCACGTCCTCGGCAGTGACCAATCCATGATTGACCAAAACGGCATTGAAGACTACAGATTCACCCTCTGCAAGGAGATCTATCTCAATACGATTCGGAACAATCAGCTCTACCACAGGCACGGGGAGATTGACCTCATATATCACAGTTGAAGAGATATCATACAAGTCGACAATCTCAGTACGCTTTACATCCCATTCGACTTTGATACCACCGATACTGAGGTTGACAATGCGTGATGTCACGACTCCCGGATCGACGAGAATCTCACCCGAATAGGAATCGCTATGGTCATCAGAAGTCACCTTAAGAGAGTAATATCCTTCCGGAAGCTCCACTTCATATTTTCCATTCTCACCTGTGATGCCTTCTGCAACAATTTGATTGGTAAACGGAAGTGTTACAATTATCTTAGCGCCACAGACATGAGGAGCACTTGCTGAAGCATATGAATTTTCATCACATACATCGACTGAAAGAGTACCCGTAGTTTCTGAAACCGGAGTAATACTGAATGGAATGTTGAGATTTTTACCCGACTCGCAATTAAGAGCTATATAACCAGTATTTGCCACATTAAGTTGGGATTTCTCCTCAGAAGAAATGCGAAGCACGACATCAGCCGATTCATTTTGTTTCAAGGAAGCAATTTCCTTGGGAGTCACAGTCGTAATCCAATCAGGAAGCGAGAAAGAAATCTTCCCGGTCTCACCCTTACCCTCATTTATGATAGTGAAGGGGTATTCCCTTGCAGCTCCTTTCGTGACAGTAGTATTTATGCGCTCTATGCTTGCAGCCAGTAGGCCTTTCTCCGCCACACATAAGAAATAAATATCGTGATCCAAAACGCCTCCTTCATCGCTTGACACACGGAAACGGATTGTACCATAATCGCGACCTACACTAAGACGCTTGCCTGTGATCTCATAGTTCACCTTATATGTCTTACCATCTGATTCAGCCTCTACACCTGTAATTTTAACCTCACAGTCATCAGGCTGCTCAAGAATAGAAGCAGTAACATTTGTCTGCGCAAGAGTTCCTGTGTTAACAACACTAAACGAACCGGAATAAGGCTGATCCAAAATTACATATAAAGAATTGCTGTCTGACCCTGTATTCATGAATGCATATATATCCATTGCGGTCATTTCAGAAATCAGTTTTTCACCGGGATAGCATGCTCCTATTGCAAAATGACCGGTCTGTCCGGAATAAGGAGTGTATTCACAGCTGAAGTTACCGTCGCTGTCGCTCTTCACAGAAATTGTCTTGCGGTATCCACCGTTTATCACATACACCTCGACATCCTCATCTGCAATTCTTGATCCTGAAAGTTTTCCGGATATCAAGACTTTTTCTTCCGGACGGTAGACAGCCTTATCTGTGGAAACCGTAACAGAGAAGGGTGAAACAGTAGTCACCTTTAACAGATTCGAAGAGTTATTGGTGTTCACAAGCTCCTTTACATTATTTTTTTCGTTGACAATAGCAAGAATACTGTTTTCTCCGATTCTTCCGTTGATTACAACCGGACATTTTACGGTAGCAGAAGCACCGGGTGCAATGCTTTCGGTAGTATATGCAGAAGCAATTTTGCTTGATTTGCCCTTAAAATACACATTCACCAGCACTCCGGGGGCAAGATCATATGTACCGTCATTGGAAACCACAATATCGAGCATGAACTCCTCGCCTGCTATAACCTCTGAAGCGGATGCTGCTATCGATGTGATCCTTGCATCAGGGAGTGTCTGGTCTGTCACAGTGAGCCACGTGGTGCTTTTTGCAAAATCATCCGCACTTGCAGTAAAGACGACATTAAAACCATCGTTGGCGACATCGTTTTTTGATGATTTCACCATAAATGAAGCCGAGGTTTCGCCCGCAGGAATTTCTACCGTGGCTGGATACTCCAGACGGTCTGAGTGGTCAGACTCTATTGCTACAGTCAACGCTTGTCCGGTAGAAGTATTTCTACTTACAGTAATCGGAAGTTCATCCCCTTCATTAAGCACAGTAGACTTAGTAGTCAAAGAGAGAGAGGGGCCATCATTGTCGAAAACAGTAAGAGGAACGGTCACAATTCCACCTGAAGTCATCTCCGAAGCAGAACATGAACAAGAGGCGATAAATACTGCAGCGGTAATATCAAAAGTGCGTTCGCCATCTACCATATTGTTGTCAACCGGACCGAGAGTTAAAATAGCCTCTTCTACTCCGGCTTCCATATCAAATGAGTCCTTCGCATAATTGATCTGACCATCAGAGTTATCTATGAACCGGATACTAATTTTTTTGTCGATATTGTCAGTCCTCTTGATGACAGCAGTCACAGAGAATGGCCCGGCATCTTCTGAAACGGCATCAGGAGTAAGCTTCATTGTAAGTGTCGGCATATCATCATCCACAAGGGTAATATAATCCGTAATGGGATTATGTTTCGGGATAAGGGCCGTAAATCCTACCTCGCTGTCAATATCGGGAAGATTATCATCTTTAGAGGAGATTTTGATGTCGACGCTTTGTTGACCAGCCGGGATCACAATACCTGATGGGATGCTGAATTTAACAGGAGCATCGCAAGCGACAGACACAGAAGTATCTTCTGCAACCGGACGGCGGGCTGTCACAGTCAAAGTAAACTCCCCGCCTTCCATCACCTGCTCGCGATCGAATGCAATGCCAACATCCGGCCAAACATCATCTTCGATGGATATCACACTCGATGCAGGCTCATAATCATTGCCGGATACAGTAAGAGTCACTACCTGATTTTCATCAAGGAGATTATTGGGTATCACCTTCACCTGAAAATAACCTTCCGATATACCAACCGGGATTGTGACATCCTGATCGACCGCAAGACGAGAATCAGCAGGCGACAAAGTAATGGCGAAGGTCTCAGCCATAGATGTGTCACCACTTCTTGATATCTTAAACATATATGACCTTGCATCTTCCTCTACGGCCTGAAGCTCAGGGTAGTTGATGAAAAGCTTTTTCCCTACATTGACAAGGTCGCTTGAATAAGCTGAATTATTATCTTGCAGCCCGATCTTTTCATCTGAAGAAGTGACCTGAACCCTGATTTGAGATTCACCATCAAATCCAAGAATCTCAGGAAGCAAGAAGCTGGCATTGCACCCCATGGAGCCTCCTGCAGCAAGGGCATCATCCTGCCATTGGGAGAATACCAATTTTGAGAGCCCATCTTTTTCAAGGTATATTTTAGTTCTCCATCCCTCTGATACAGCCTTTGGACCAATATTAGAGACTTTCCAATTGACCGAAAACTGTTCGCCAGGCATCACAGATGAGGCTGTCATAGAGACATCTGACACCTCGAAGTCGGGAGAAGCATCGATCGATAAGGATCCTGCAGAAATTTTGGTGACCACATTGTCGCCGTTACTTTTTGCAAGAACCACATCGGAAAGAGCCATTGGAAAGACTGCATCATCATCGACATCTGAAGATGCCGAAAGATTGACATTCATAATCGCCCCGTCGCTTCCTGAAATAGGAGTATTGGCCGCTGAGAAAATCATGACCATAAACTTACGGTATCCTTTATCATTTGAGACAATCTCTCTCATTGATATGGAATGGTCGGGACACCTATCGGTAAGGGCAGCTGAATAAGTGTCGACAGAAAATCCTCTCGGCACCGCGAGGTTGAACTGGACAGCTACAATGTCTGTCGAGTTGGTCACTACGACAGGCATGCTGACGGTCTTTCCACTTCCAACCTGCATATCCGGAATCGAGACAATATTTTCTTGTGCCCACATAGAAGCAACCCCTATGAGGGCAAAGAGTAATGTCACTATTGAATATTTGATTTTCATTTAGTTGAGCTATAAAGTGTTTGTCAATATAATCTTAATTATCGCGTTACCATGAGTCTTAGTCTGCATGCCGGGAAATAATCTTTTTCCCTCCATTTGCATTCCTAATGATATTAATACCATTAACTGCCTTCTTAATGCGTCGCCCATTCAAATCATAAACCTCAGAATTATCATCAGTTTCGGACTGCACATCCGAGACACCTGTCACAGCATTTTTGTCAAAAGAGACAGAGAGTGCTTGTGCTTGGTAATCTGACAACGACGCTCCGACTATTTGCGCATCACCCACTACTTCACCAATGACAATAGCCCCAACAGGCAATGTAGCTCCTGATAGTGAGTAACCTACAATATTACCTCCATCAACGGTCTGTTGCAATCCGAAGCGTTGAACATCCCACATAACTTGCCCGGCAACCTTCAAGTCGATCGCAGCTACCGGACGGGTAGAGTTCAAGATAACCTGTCCGTTTTCAATATATACAGATGCGTCTACAGAAATATCGTTAGAATCATGGGAAGAGACTCTCATCTGAGAATTACCGGTGTCGGGAGTTTGTGCCAATAAAATGTTGACAGTGCAAACCACATCCTGAACATTTATGACATCATCCTTGTGTGTGTCGGCAGCAGTGTAATTAAAAGGATAAGAACTGTAGTTTCCAAAAATGTAGAGAATAGTTGCTTGCAAGTCGGATGCATCTACTCCATTTATAAAATTAGCATCACCTTCATCGAAGTTAAATCTAACTTTCAACGTGGAGCCTTCGGCATCGCCACTATTACAAATTACACTCATAGTGCCACCATTTTCTCCATGATATTCCTTATTGTAACTTGACACTCTTGACAGGGTCACTTTTCCGTCTTCTTCCGACAACAGCAGACTAAAGTTGCCGTCACCCCAGGAAAAAGAATTTGCATTTCCTTCTGTCACAATCAGGTTTCTCCATGTAGAGAATGACTGATCCTCATGATCATAATACCATATATCAGGCAACTTATTTATCATATCATCAACATCGACACTTGATAGATGCATGTCGATTACTTTATCAGATCTTTGCTTACGGATATTCAAAGACTTTATAGATGCGGGCAACATCGGATCTACCGACTCAAACTTATTTCCCGACAAATTTAGAGAAGTCAACGAAGGGAAATAAGGAATCAATGCCGAAGCATTACCCTCAAAATTATTGTTTGCCATATAAAGGCTGGTAACGTTTTCCGCGCTTCCATTGATAGCCTCTATAGAATCAGCAAATTCAGTTGTCAGGTCACCTTCAAATTTATTGTTTGAAATATTAATCTCCTTCAAGTATGGCAGAGAAAATAGATAGTAAGGGAATGATCCTGAAAGATTAAACCCGGAAATATCAACACCGGTCACATGCCCATCAGATCGGGTGACACCACTCCAACTGTAAGCAGAATTAATGCTACTACAGTCATACCATTGTTTCTTCCATCCTTCTCTTTTACTGAGTTCGGCGTAGACATTCTTAAGATTGAGCCATTCGTCTTCATCAAGAACATTTATTCCCTTAGTGTAATAATATCGAGTCGTGTAATCAGGAGTCCATGCATCGTTGTCATTATCGTAAACGGAGTAGTTGTCTAAGCAAATGTTGCCATATACATCAAACTCATATTCACGCTTGGCCTGACAAAGCCACTCTACATCAGACGCATTGCCTCCGTAATACAATTCTGTTATCAGACGCATTGTCTCATCGTATAGACACTCTGTCTTAGAATCGGCAATCCACGATTCTCCATCGGATGCATAATAAAATGCCCTGTAGGATTGGTAAGTGCTTTTATTCACATAAAAGCTTTCGTCACTATAATAGATAGTATCGTTTACGCAGATGTAACCATTTTCTATTTTTTGCGTTCTTCGCCAGTCAGGAATGCCGGTATCCCACTGGCTTTTAACTTCTTGAACTACATATCCATCTTCTTTCTCATCTCTAATAAACTCACTTTTTCTTGAACCTTTCCAACAATGGTTCGTATTATCCCAGCCGTTATAATATGCATCTAAAACAGTATTACCATTTTCATCATAAGCATATTCATACTTATAAGAACCTCTCCAACAATCACCATCAAAATCCCAACCGGAATAGCGGGCATTAATGGTCGGATAACCTCTTTCATCGTAGTCATATTCATATTTATACGATCCAATCCATTTTTCGGCAGAGGCATCATATGTCCAATCTTCTTGCGCAGTCTTATAACCTGACTCATTATATTCCGTTACAGTCTTGTATTGTTCGCTCCAATTTTGAGAATCAGAATTCCAGACTGATGCCATCGTCAATATATTATTCCCATCAGAGTTGTAAGTATATTCCTCCCTTGTGGCGTCTGCCCAACAATTGTTTTCAAGATTCCAGTTATAATATACTGTATACTTTGTCTTTTTTCCATCATCATTATAAGTATACTCATATCCTTGCTCGCCAATCCAACCGAGTGAAAGATTCCATGCCACATATCGAAAATAAGACAAATTTCTACCATTGGAATCATATGCATACTCATATTTCTGCACTCCATCCCAGTCCTCTCTTTCAACATTCCATTTATATTCTACATGAAGAATCGGGTCATTATAATAGTAATAATCTTCACGATAACCCAATTCTTGTTTAGTTTCGTTAATCCACGACCCATCATTAGCTGAAATATAGGTTAGTTCAAGTATCATTCTATTATAATCATCATATTGACGAGAGAATTTACAATAATTAATCCAATCTTCACCAGTCCACTCATAAGATACAGAACCAATCAGGTTGCCACGGTCATCATATTCGCAGTCAGTCTTAACAGTAAAGATATCATTGACACTTGTAGAAGAAGAGATGACACGTCCGTAGTCATCATAATCAAATGCATAATTATATTTTTCTTTAATACTCCAATCCTTGGCTTCTTCATCCCATGAAAAAACTATGTGTTGCATGATATCCCCATGATCATTGTAGAGTGTAGTCCAATGTTCAATACCCCGAAGCATATTAATTTCGGAATCCCATATAAAATATGATAAATCGGTTTGTCGGCTACTATTTTCTTCAAAGACCTTCTCCGTACGATTCATTTCTATCCAATCACCGGCGGAGTCATCCCATTTGCTGTAACTATCCAGTATCTTATTGCCATAGGAGTCAAAATCATAATCATATTTATCATAGCCAATCCATTCTCCATTCTCATTATTCCATCCATTATAGTAAGCCTTTAAGATACGAAGATATCTATTGGAATTCTTATAAGCATATTCGTATTTATATACGCCTATCCATGAATCGGATTCAATATTATAATTGTACTCTGCCTCAAGAATGCAATTGCCCCTTTCGTCATAGTCAAATTCTTGCTTATATTTCAGAACAAAGTCATTCTTTTCAGAATACCATTCACTTGCAAGGCTTTCAATCTTGTAGCCGTTTTGATTGAAAGTATATTCCGTTTTAGTCCCGCTGTTGAAAGAATGAGTATCATAGTTCCAACCGGACATATAGATGCTCATTACGCAATTGCCGGATGAGTCATATTTATCCTCATTACGATATGAGCCTCGCCAATCATTTATAGCAGAATCCCATCCGCTGTAGTATGCATCAAGAATACGCGTGCCATTTTCATCATAATCATATTCATGCTTTGATGATCCTATCCAACACATTTCGTCATCCCAATACCAAAACGCATCCAACAAACTTCGTCCATTTTCATTATAGACTTTCTCATTTTTAGAATATGGCTTCCAATCATAGCCATCGCCATAATATACGATTTCGCTAACTTTCCTTCCTTCAGAATCATACGAGTAAACTGTTTTGCTCTCAGGCATATTGCCAGCCCTGTAGCTTACTGTACTATCCATAAAAATTTGTTCATCCACGGAACCGGCCTTTCGAGGCATCAAATTTCTTGAATGATCTGCACCTATACGGGTATCAGAAGCATCAATTTGCATCGGATTATCATCAAGCTCCATTGGAGTAAAGGCACTCCATAATGCCGCCCTTTTCTTTTTCTCAAGCGCATGCCTTAAGCTATCTGAGGCCGACATATTTAAGAGGCGCTGATTTTCCTTGACATTACGTTCTATAGCACTCCGTAGCATTACAGGATCAACGCATTTTCTATTTACCTGAGCATTTATTTCAATTGAAATAAGACTTATCAGTAATCCTGCCAGTAATAAAATAGTTTTTCTCATAATATAGGATATGACTGTTATTGCAGTTGTTATTGTGGTTGTTGTATTTGTTGTTGTTTGGTTATTGTTTGGTTGTTGTTTGGTTAAAACGTGATACCTCCACAAAATTAGTAAAAAAATCTCACATTACAAAGAATATCAAACATTTTCACAGAAATTTTGGAGAAAATCAAATAATGACGAGTAAATTCTACAACTAATACATAAAACATTGAGGCTACCCCTATTTATGATATAAGCAGAGGCTGCCTCAATGACAAAATGAATTTCAAATGAGCTTGAGGGCGATGGCTGCGCAAACTGCCATTGTCTGTTGCAAAGTCAATCGTCGCAAAGATCTACATACTTTTCTTCGTTATAGATATTGGACATGTCGGAGATCCATCCCTTCATTGTTTCGCGGAGAGAATCCGGACTGATCACCTCAACCATTGAAGCAGACTGCAGAAGCTTCATGACAAAGTCGTAGGTCGGTGAGAGAAAGAGTTCGAAATCAGCATATTCTCCGCAATCCTCCTTAAGTCGCTGACTATGGTGGAGAGGAAGGGCCTTTAGATAGTTTTTATGATGTTCGTTGGCACGGATCAGTATTCGCTCAGGCTCCACATCATGACCTAATACTACCCCATACTTTTTAGAAAAGAACTTTTCGGCGGAGAAGCCTTTAGGGAGTTTGAATTTATCCGTCGTCTCTTCTACTGATTGAATCCGGTCGAGGGCATATATCTTAATATCGTCATTATTATTACGTCCGAGCACATACCAGCGGTTTTCAAACAATTTCACGCAATATGGCTCTAATGTAAAGGTATATGCGTAGTTAGTATTAAAAGGCGTGTAAGTCACATTTACAGAGTGGCTATCTTTCATCGCCTTCAAGAACGATGTGAGATGGTCACGTCCGGAGGGAATCTCCTCAACGAGAATACGGCCTTTCAAAGACAGGTGTTCACCGATAATATTAGTGAGTCCAAAAGAGTCGAGCATCCATTTTTTCAACTTATCATCATCGATTTCTTCGGGATTCTCAATATAATACAGATATCCACCGGATTTCTGACAGTTGATGACAATTCCGAACTGAGACAGAATGGCATCACGCCAACGGTTGAATGTTGACCTATGTAATGGTTTACAGTCGCTAAGGTCCTTGTTAAGTTCCCAGCGGTCGGAAAGCTCTTTATGTGATATTTTACCGGCATTACGGATTGTATCGATGAGCCAGGCATATTTCTGCAGTTGAGTCATGAAGTTGAGGTTTTGCTCCCGCAAAGATAATAAAAATATTTTTGTTATCACCAAAAATCAGCTAAAATGTGAAAAAAGGCTTGCACTTGGTGTCGGAGCGGACACCGGTGCAAGCCGGATTTCCATGCCCCGTCAGCTTTGGCGGGGAGGCTGGGAAGCCTCCCTTCCATAAGTTTGACGCGGTGGGATTATTTTACGATCTTCTTGCCGTTTTGGATGTAGATCTGGCCCTTGATGGGGTTGTCTACACGGATGCCCTGAAGATTGAAGTAGATGCCTTCAGTTTCTGCATTGATAGCATTCACTGAAGAACCGTCGATGTAGGCAACCGCTCCAAGTCCACCCTGTGCATTTGCTGAGCGAATGCTCCAATTTGCATTTACATCGTCTACTGCATATGAGTCACCATCAGTAACTACTGCAGCGAGCTCGCCATCCTTGAAGATAGCATATGCGGATGCACCTTCAACTGCTTCCCAAGTGATCATTCCATTGCTCAAGGAAGCCTTTGGAGCAGACACCTGAACGCAGAGAGCAGCAGGATTCCATTCGGGGAATACCTTGTCAACGGTGTATTCCGCAGCCTGATCAGCTGTAAGGATAGTCTCCATTTCGTTTACGTTCTCACCCTTGATGAATGTCATCACATGAGAAGCTGGAGAAACTACGTTGCCTTCAGCATCCTTAGTGTTGAACTCAACGAATGCCTTAGCTGCTACGTTCATGCCGTTGGCTGTCCAACGAGCGGAATTAAGTTTGTCGTCTGCCAAAGTAGTGTTGATGTAAGCGCAACGGGGCTCGTTGCTCCATGCGCGGCCAAAGTTATACTTGGCAGCGTGGTTGACAATAGTACAGTTGTCGAATACATAGCCATACTTGTCGCCAGCCTTGGTGGAAGGAGCTGTGATGGTGCATTCGCCTGTGCCATCCTGCTTACGCATCTCAACAGTGATTGTTGAGTTGGTCATGAACATTGTTCCCTCGCCACAGAAGAAGTCAACTGTGCCATGTATGTCAGAAGTCTCCCAGTAGTATGTACCGTTGACATTGTTGGTGTAGTAAGTATCCTGATAAGAAAGGAGAGTCACGTTCTTTGCAACAGTGTTGATACCCTTGTCCCAGAATGCAACGGCACGTCCACCGGCAAGGCCTGCATCCTGAGCACCGTAATAGTCAAGAGCGTTCTGGATGGTAAGATCCTGCATATAGAGATTTGTACCGGTATTCATGAGAGTGGCAGTCTGAGCGATGCCTTCGGTAGTGTAGTGAGGAGCGTTGCGGATGATAGTCTTTTCCATGCTCTGGCCGATGAGGGAGATATTATGGCCTGAAAGGTTAGTGAGAACAGTCTCACGAAGGTCATAGACACCGTCGGGAACGAAGATGAAAGAGCGTGCGGCATCACGGTCAGCGTTTGCTGCGCTTACAGCCTCAATCACGTCGAGAAGTGACTGAGCGTCGCCCGGCTTGACGAAATACCAGTTGCCTGCTGACTCATAGTTGACCTCAGCATTGTTCATGATCTTCACAGAATGGATGTAGAGCTCCCCTTCAGCCTCAAATGTGAGGGTAAGAAGACCAGGTTCGCCTTCATATTGGAATGCAACTACTTCACCATCAGTTTCAGTAGTAGACTTGGCGGGCACTGTAGCCACTTCATTACCCTTTGCGTCAGTCACCTTGATGTTAGTGCCATAACCATAGCGGCAGAGAGCAATCGAAACGGCTGCTTTCGGACCAGTGAGAAGTGTGATCACGTCGCCGTCCTTGAATGCCCAACCGTGGGTAGTATCGTGGAAGTAACCGTTTTCAGTGTTGAATGCCTCGTGGTCGGCTGGATCGAATGAAGCATCGTTGAGCAAGAACTCGTATTTCTTGTGGGTTGACTCTGTCTCGATCTCAGATGCACGAGCGTAGAGACTCATCGGCTCAGTCACGATATCTTCCACACTTGCCTTACGACCCTTGGCGGGAGCCACGTACCAGCCGCGCACCTTGTAGCCATCCTCAGCTGTAGCAGTAGTGTAATCTACAGCAAACTCTGTAATCGGAGTATCTTTCTCAACAACCTGAGTTCCCATCTCAGTCTTGGTGTCAGTGTCATAGTAAGTCACAGTAAAGCCCGGACGGTGGACAAAATGAGCGATGTAATCAATGTTTATTTCGCCCAAAGAAACCGGAATTGTGACATAACACTCATCCCATTCCCAAGGATTCTCACAATCTTTCTGTAACAAATTGTAGACAATTTCCCCGACTTCTCCCTTAATGGGTGTAACTTCTGCAATAGGATTAGTCTCAGAGATCATCGTATCTGCCCATGGAATCTCGATAGTAGCTGTATAGTTTTCGCCATCAGCCTCGAAGAGATCCTGAACGCTGTATTCAACGCCGTTAGCCTTGAAAGAGCCAAGCATCGGGAGATCCTTCTCAGTTCCGGAAAGTGTACCCTCGATCACAACGTTGCGGAAACCTACGCGCTTGCCGGGGTTGAGGCTGTAGAGGTTGAGAAGAAGTGCGCAGGCACCTTCGCCCGGAGTGGCACCGGAGACCTCATAGCTGCATTCGCTCACGTTAGGAGTGGCATTGTCGCGCTGTGGCTTGATTTCCTTTGCAAGTTCTACAACGGTCTTGTCTGGATTTTCCCATGCTACGTCGACATAGCCTCCGTCTGTACCGAAACGGGTCATCTCAAACGATACCTTTGTAGGAGTAAATTCAAGACCGAAATTAGGCTGAATGATGAAGCGGATGGCATTGGATTCGTCGGCTGCTGAAGTGCCGGCGACGATACCAAACCATGTCATGTCGAGCTTCTTATTGTCTTTGCCGTCGAGAGTGAGGTCGCTGCCATAGGTCACTTTAGAAGCCATGAAATAGTCTTCGCAGTTGATGTCGGCTTTCTGTCCTTCAGTGCCGAGCTCGAATGTGAAGCTTGCCTTAACAGGTTCATTGTCGAGAGTGGCAGGACCCTTGGGGGCTTTCTGCTCTACTGTCAGCGACTTGAAGTAGTTGTTGTCGTTGGTAGATACCACAGCTACATATCCACGTTCAACGTCGGAATACTTTGCCTTATAGGTATTTGTGTTGTTGAGTTCCTCGCCGCCGGAGATGGTATAGTAAGAATATCCGGGATATCCTTCTACAGTCACTACGTCATCTGTCGAGATCACAGGGATACGGAATTCGGCTCCGGTGCGAACCTGGATGTTGTCGCCGTTGTTGCGGAAAGATGCACCATTGGCGAGGACTGTCATTTCCAGATCCCCTTCGGATGATTTCACTGTTCCGGCTTCATTAGAGCCTGAGAGAGCCATAGTGGCTTCCATCACATCGGCATTGCCGTAGCTCCATACGCCGGTGGCATCCTGAAGTTGAGCGGCCTCTTCTCCAGCTTCTGCACGAGTAGCTGCAGGAGCCATCATAGCGTTGATTGCCATAGCTCCTGAAAGCGTGATGGCAACTCCTGCGAGTGCAGCTCCAAAATGTTTGATTTTCATAAAAGTTAGGTGTTAAATGTGTAATAGTTAGTTCTGAATGCAAAATTAAGAATAAATTCCTATTAAAAAAAATTTATCGCTCTTTTTCTTTTGGGTTGCCATGGATTGAGTACAATCCACGCGTACGCCAAATCCATCTTAAATGAAAAGCCATGAACCTTGAGGAAGATTTTTCAAAAAAATCTTTCAAATATACACTATAATTTGAAACTTTGTAAATCTACCAATTCATATGCATATAAATATGGGTAAAATTTTATATTTTCTCTGCTTCATATTATCGGTATTCCCTACTGATATAAATGAAAACAGAAGGCATGTACATGTTATTCGAAGGGGAAGTAAAAAGTCTCATACCGGTCATACTGTTGCTAAAATATGGATAGAAGAAAAAGGGGAAATGAAAATTGAGATTGACTGGTCTGAATTGTCAGCTGATGAAAACAAAAGTATTATCAAGATAATCGAAGAAAACTACGAAGCGATCAACGAACGGATCGATAAATTGTTTAAAGGTAAGAAAGTCGACATTTTGAAAATAACTAAAAAAAATTAGAATACTATGTGTAGATATACGGATACCAAATTAGGAATAAAGAAACTTGACTTTAACGAGAAAAGAGGGAAAATGGCGGTTTATCTCACTGATGGGCGGGAGGTAATTGTACCAGTCGGTCTATTTCCTGAAATAAAGAAATTAAACAAATCTCAAAGAGAGGACTATATGATTCTTGACGGTCAGTTCTTCTCATTTGAGGCCATCAGTAAGATTTTCTCGATTAAAGACATTCTGGGATATTAAGACTAAACAACTTCTTCAGCCAATCTTAAATCATACCATATTAACATCTATCATGAAAAAACTTTTTATTGCGACGCTCCTTGCTATGGCTGGAGCATGCCTGAATCCTGCCAATGCGCAGTTCCACCAAATGCCGGATGAGTCAGGACTTCCCGGGAAACGGGGCATCCTCAACGTGCGCAGCGCACAGTATCCGCGTCTGCTTCCCGACAACCGTATGGAGTTTAAGGTGAAAGCTCCCAATGCCCAAAAGGTGCAGATCGACCTCGGAAAGAAATATGACCTTGTCAAGAATGCCGAAGGGGAATGGCACGGCATTACGGAACCGCTGACCCCGGGATTTCATTACTATTTCCTTGTGATCGACGATGTTCCTGTTGCCGATCCCGCAAGCGAATCATTCTACGGCTGCAGCACGCACTCAAGCGGTGTGGAGATACCCTATCCGGAGGGTGACAACCGTTTCTATATGGCAGACGTGCCGCATGGTGACGTGAGGATGAAGCGATACTATTCCACCACTGCAGGCGACTGGCGACGTGCATACGTGTACTGTCCGCCGGGCTATGACTCATCGAATGAATCCTATCCGGTGCTCTATCTGCAGCATGGAGGAGGAGAAGACGAAAGAGGGTGGTCAACCCAGGGACGCACCGACATCATCATAGACAATCTCATTGCCCAAGGCAAGGCGACTCCGATGATCATAGTGATGGGCGATGGAAATTCCGCTGATTTTGAGAAGGAGCTTCTCAATGATATAATTCCGATGACTGAGAAGAATTTCCGCGTGAAGCCGGGACGTGAGAACCGTGCACTTGCAGGTCTTTCGATGGGTGGCATACAGACACTCAATACCAGCATTCCGAATCTCGACAAGTTCGCTTATTTGGGAGTGTTCAGCTCGGGATGGTTTGCCAACCCAAATCCATTCGGTGTCATGATGGACTCGGAGAAATACTACGACATGCTGAAAAAGGACAAGGATAAATACAACGATCAGCTGAAGGTGTTCTGGCTTTCGATGGGAGGCAAGGAAGACATCGCTTATGAGAACTGCCGGGTGATGCGCGACAGGTTTGACAAGATCGGCATCAAGTATGATTATTTCGAGACTCCGGGTGGACATACATGGCCTGTATGGCGCGAAAGCCTCTACCAGTTCGCACCTCTTATTTTTAAGTGATCATAAGGAATTGATGCGTCGGATCCAACCGGAGCGAAATTTGGCGTTGGCAGGACGCGACTGACATATGCGATTTGTGTAGGCTATTCTTTCTCTTTTGAGAGATTCGAATAGTTCTGCAGGATTGCGGGCGTTGACGGCATAGAGGGTTTTAGGGCCCACTATGCCGTCGGTTTTTACTCCTAGCAGTTTTTGAGGAAGTGTGATGCCATAGCCGCCACTGGTCCAAACCCAGTCTACGAGCATTTCGGCAACTCTTTGGTCCGCTATCTGATCGGCTTGCCACCGATCCCAGAACATGGTCTTGAGAATGTCGAGCCATTCGGAATAAGACAGTTTTGAGAGGGAGGATGCAGATGGCGTTGGGAGTCGTTTGCGCTTGCAGTATTCGCGATAAGTAGCAATAGTAACTCCTACCATTGTTGCCCCTCCCCTATCGGCAGGATCGTTGGCAATTCCACGGGTTTTTGCCTTGGCAAATAGGGTTTCGTTTGAAAGGGAAATATCTTGGATGCCGGTTTCCCAGAAGATGAGGAAAGGGATTAGTTTTTCGAGTTGAGCCATGTTTTTTAAGTTATCGTCGTTGTCAGCGTTGTCGTCGTTTTCTTCGTTGTCAGCGGAGATTTAATTGAAGAAGCGCTTAAGAAGGAAGCGGAATGAGAGGATAACAATAATTATAAATGCTATAAAAAGTAGTATTTTTTGCCATGTTGATGATACCGTTGGATTGGCAGATACGGCTTTTGACGTGGTATCAGTTGCTTTTGCAGTTTTTGCCTGGGTTTGGACTGTTATGCTGTCGTTTGTGGAAACCGCGGTTATAGATTGCTTATGAGTGTCATGACGTATAAGGTCTGCAGAATTAAGACCTTTGATCGAGATTTCTCCATTAGAGTTGATTATGATCTCTCCGGCACCTTCGGAGAATTCCATATGGTCTTGGGCAAGACGAGAAGAGATGGTCTCGTTTTTTTCGATGGCGACAAATGAATTGACACTCAAGTTAGACTGGACCAAGCAAGAGTCATTGGCTGAGTAGTGGAATGCTTCAACAGGCTTATGGCTCTTGCATGCAGAGATGGCAATGACAGAGACTAAGATAGGATATTTCAATAAATTCTTCATAAGGGATTATGTTTTTTCTGCAAAGTTAAAATGCAGAATAAGCATGCTTCCCTTATCCCCATCAAAAAATTAAAGATCCGCTTAATTTTTTCGTTTTCTGTTACGCGTTTTCCGTTTTCCGAATATCATACAGAGGAGCTCAAAAGTTAAATTGTTGGATTATAAGAAATTTTTCGTCAACTCGAATATCGCTGGGCTTCACCCTCACCGTGGATACCGCTGATGGCGGATTAATAATTTCAAAAATGAATTTGTGAATGTCAAATTATTTCATTAAATTTGCATTAATTATTTTAGTTCTTGACAATGAAGTTATTGCGACTTATCCACGAAATAACTTTATTACATTAAAGAGTACTTTAGTATCCATATATTATCAATATTCACAGTAGACTATGTTCTCTAAAAAAGAAGAAACCATAATACTATACGAGAAGCTGCTGGAAGAATTTGAAGCTCTCCCAAAAGTTAATACAAATCCTACATTCATGGAATTGTGTCACATGATAAGTGATCGATTTGAGGAAAGATGTAGTCAGATTTTGTGTTTTTTTTTAAAGCCGAATGCACCGCATAAACTCCATGACCTATTGATCAAATCTCTTTTAGATGCAGTCAAAATTGATATTCCGTACTCACTTCGTGATGTTCATGTACGCACTGAGGAAAAGACATCAGACGGAAAATTTATAGATATCACTGTCACAGGGGATAACTTTGTCATTGCAATAGAAAATAAAATTGGAGCTGAATTATATAATCCTCTTGATAGTTACGTTTCCCATATCAAAGAGTGCTATAACAATAAGAAGTATCAGTTTTTTATTGTTCTTTCCGCACGTAGAATCGTAGACACCAAAGAAATAAGGAAAATGGAGTGTCATAATTATCTATATGTCAATTACTCCACATTGTTCGAAAAAATAAAACAAAATCTTGGGCATTATGCAATTGAGGCAGACCATAATTATCTAACCTTTCTTTTTGACTTTATACGCACAATCGAAAAGCGCTACTATTTCACAAATATGGAACTGAATAAATTTTTCTTCTCAAATCGAGATCATATTGAAAATCTTATATCGCAATATGATGCTTTTAAGAAAAATATTTTACAAGAACAGACAGAACACATCAGTCAACTTCAAGGACGGATCAGTGCTTTGACTGAGGTAAACTGGTCGCTATTGAACGGCTATCTTTATATAACTTTCAACGAAGAAAGCGATAAAATTGGAATAGAGAGCAACTTCTGTAATAATGAAACATTCGATAATCCACTCGGAGACTTCCACATCAACATAACAGTTTGGGGGAAAAAGGATTTCGATCCATACGAAGGAGATTTAAAAGCAGCTTATCCAAATTGCCATATAGATTATAATCCGGAATGTGGCGATCGGGTCTATCTCCATCTTCCACGAATAGACGGATCTGATACAGAAGCGATCCTAAAATCTCTTGTAGACTGCTATAAAACAGTGAAAGAAATCGCGGACAAACATCAATAATCAAATCGAAAAATTATATGGCTACACCTATGATATATACTACCTTTTAGATTTGCTAAGCAAAAAACAAAATGAAATATTCATTTTCTAAAGTAAAGACAGACCGCAACTATAATGAGGACTTCAAGACCTATGCTACGCTTGGTGTTCTCCAGTATCTCCCATCTCAGGTATTTTGGAATATTCTACGAGCTTCAGTAATTGACAATCACAAATTACCAAAGTCATCAGGGGAGATCGAGTTAATTGACTTTTGGCCGAAATGGTATAAGCTACAAAATATAGAAGTAGTCAATAACAAAAAATATATAGAGCCCGATGTATTCATTCGTTTTGAAAAATTTGATTGCATTGTAGAAGTAAAGAAGACTGATACATTGGGGCAACATGTAACCCAATGGGAGAGCCAAACTCAAGCATACAAAAATGAGTATCCTGAAGGAAAGCGACTTGTCTATATAGCTCTCGGTGGTAATCCAAATCTTGAGGCCTTATCACTTGATAAGTTCAGTCATGTATACAAATCTACTTGGCTGCGTCTACTTCGTGAGGTTGACAAAGCACTGCAGGAACGCATCTCATTTTCTTATAAGACTGAGGCAACTTATCAAGAATATCGTATCCTCAAATCGACATTAGATGCTTTTGCTTGCTATGATGAATATGTAGTGGAATTTATGGAAACAATGGATCGATATAAGCATTCGATAAAACTACCAACAAAAGAAACTTTGACTCAATTATGGAAGATATAAATACTAATCAGGATCTTTTCATCAACATCCGTAAATCCATCCGCTTGCTATATGAATATCAAAAGCGAATGCAAGGAACCATGTTTCATATCAAATCCATGTTAAAACTTTCTTATTCAGTTAAAACTGATGAGAACAGTTCTAGTTCGGTTAAATCCATTAAACATTCCCGTCCGGATACAAGGATTGAAATTAATAAATTGTTTTCACTCGCTCCACGCCAAAGTAAAGACTATGGAGAAACCCAACTCTGGGTAGGGAATTGGGCCTGGGACTACTTATATCCTATGGTAATGGAATATTATCTTGGAGAGAACAGAGATGAGAATTTCCGTCTTTCAGTAATTCAAGTCACAGATGACGGATACTATAAGGCAGTACAACAGAATCTATCTCCAGATCGTTGCGACACATATACTTTCTATCATCCTGAGGAAAGCAACAGTATAGTTTTGTTTGTAATGGAAATCAAGACTAAAGGATCATCTTGGGCTAAACGTTGGAAACGTGATTCAATGGAAGAAAATCTTAACAAATGGATGATAGACTCCCGTGAAGTCATTGATGAGACCACCCGTCTTGGTAACCATTTTATTGTAATGAAATTCCCAATATCTGATTTATTGAGTGATATTTCAATTGGAAAAGTTCTCAATAAAATTAGTGGTCATATTAAGGAAATAGCGGGCATTAAAATTATTTAAGCGAATCAGCAAAGAATTGGCGGTGAAAGCAATGTGAGACAGTTTTCTAAACAACATAAACAATCGACAACGGCTCTATACAAAAAAAGTAAGAAAAAGATTTGCATAGTACACAAATGTTTACTATCTTTGCAGTTGTTTAATAAACTATACTACTATGCAGAATATCGAGAACGACACTTTTGTGAAAGAAATATTTGAACTTGCCAAGAGCGAAGAAGTGGCAAGGATGGCAGACAAAGCTATCTCTGAGTTTAAAAGTAAATATGACATTATTGAACTCAGGGAGAGTGAAATCTTCAATGTACTGAATGCATGTTATATCGCGAAACGTTTCTTCGGCAAAAGCCGCTATTGGATAAGCCAAAAGCTGAACCATAACATCAAAAACGGACGGGCAGCGACGTTCACACCTGAAGAGTACGCAAAACTTAAACACGCGATAGAAACTATTGCATTAGAACTCCAGGCCTTATCTGACAAGATGTAATCTTACTCAACTTTCTGATTTGGCAATCTATTGTCATTTAGCTGATTAAGACATCATCTCACAGAGTGGCGGAGAATTTAAATTGTTGGATTTAAGAGATTCTGCCGGAACGCTGATCCGGCTTTGCCGTGGATTTTACCGATGGCGGCGGTTGGGATGTGGATTGATTAAAATTCCTTCTTCATTTTCTGGATATTGGCAAAAAGGGCATCCCGGATTTCGTTCTTTTCTTCGGGAAGCAATCGTTCGGCGACCTTCATCATTATCCGGAAGCCTTTATTATCTCTTTTGGCATAGGCTAAATGCGCTTTCTCCAAAATATCTATGACAGTGAGGTATTTAATCTTTATCTCATCTTCGATGCTATCCGTTTCATTATAAATCCCTGCCTTTGACTTTACCACTCCAAGTCTGCTTTGGAATTGCTTCCTTTTCTTACCAACTTTCTTACCGATGCACTCGCAGGAGAAATCCCTTATATCCCTCTCTATCTCTTCCATCATTCCCAAGGAAGAAACATTTACTCCGTATTTGACGAGAGTCTCCAATTCCGTTAGTTTGGTGTCCGTCACCTCTATAAAATCCTTGTTCCTCAGAAAGATTTTTGCATATGGATTTACCTTTGCTGGAGTAAGGCAAAGATATGTCTGGCGCGACTCATGATCTGCATCATGCATACGAATGATCTCGAAAGATTCAACCAAGGCAATCGTCATCTTCTCAAGATCATGCTTACGGCTGAAAAGAAGATTGTTATTATGCGCATATGCGTTAGCGTCACCAAAATATTTCTGAGCAAGTCTGCTATGCCTCACCGCTTCTTCCAGCTCCATATTGCGAAGATCTGACTCTGCATATTGAAGATTCCTTGTAAGAGTATCTTTCAGCATATTGAAATACTTATACTCCTCCACTGCTTCCTCAAAACTTAAGAATTTGGATGCCTCTTGAGTCTCTTGATTTCCTTTATTGATGGCGAATTTTATTCCTTCCCATTTATGCTTATCGCGTGCTTCAAGAATGTCAATCCTTTCTTTATCGCTGACACTTGTCACATGCCAACCGCAGCAAAATGAGCAATAATAAGCACGCAGAGGTACCTTTTTCGAACTTAGAGCGATTTCCTCTCGATTAAACTTTATGAAGTTGGTGGCTTTTTGCTCCGATTCAAAAAGCATCTTCGTATGTCGGCATCCTATGCAGTAAATTCGGTTGTTAGTCGGTTTCATACTCTGTCAAATCTACCGCAAATTTAGCATTATTATCTGAAAATTCGCATATAATACCGAGAATTTTTAGCAAGAGTTCTTGGAAGTTTCTTTTAGAAAGGGATTTAGAATTTTAGGCACAGAATTTTTTTCTCCTAAGATTCTTGGAACTGGCAGAAGAGCGCAGAAAGGATTATTTTGCCTCAACTTTCATAAGCTCTAAAGATTTCACGCAAAGACGCAAAGTGGCAGAGTCTCAGTGCTTTGGAAAGCTTCGCGTCACAGTTACGGCAAGTACTCAGAGATTACGTCCTGCTCCGCATCGGCCGGAGAACGCAGAGAAAGCTACGCAGCTTTAAAATTCTGAATATTGAGTAGCTTTGATTTAGAACAAGAAGAATTTGAATTAAAAACTGGACAAAAAAGAACTCAGGTATTGTAAGGAAAATTTACGAACTTTGTAGTCGCAGAGGCCCAAGGAGTGATATATAGAAGATTTTTCACTCCGGATAGCAGATTTTTGGAAGTATTTTTTGGAAGATCAAGATTATTTCCTTAAATTTGCAATGTAGAGATGGATGTTCATTGTAAGAATGATATCCTTAACCAAATATAATGAAATTAGTTAATTCTCATAATAAACATTTTCAACTACACAATGAGATAAAAATTATGAATGAATTAGATAAACAGCTTATTAAGCAACTAAGAGATATTCATGCTTCAAGTTGCTATAACGAGTTGGTTGCATTATCACAAAAATCAAGTCTTCTTACTCGTATTGATAAAGATAGTTCCGAAACGATCTTGAGTAAATTTATTAAAAATGTACTCGATGATATGGCTCTAAATAATTCTTTGCCAATAGCACCAATGGGCTATCTCTTAAGATATGTTGTTTCAAGGATAATGGAGGAAGGTTGTCCGTTGTCATCTCTAAACATGATACTTCTAACAAATCCAAATATTGATGTAGAGACTTCTTATATCAATACAGAAGAACCTGTTAACACATCTTCCAATAGTAAAAATAGTAAAAAAGATAGAAGAATAGATATTTTTGCAAGAGGTAGGATTAAATATGAAGACGCGAATCATGTCTTGAAAGAAGAACCATTTTGTTTGGTTATAGAGAATAAAATCAAATCAAAACAACATGATGATCAATGTCAGTTTTATTATGATTACATCGAACGGAAATATCCAGATATTCCTCACAAGTTTTATATATATTTAGATCCAAAAGAAGAAAAGTCTGAATGTGGTGCGTATATAAATATATCATATAATGAATTAATGCATCATGTATTAGATCCATTATTATCCGAGATTAAACATTTAGGAGGAAAGATTCCTGATGATTACTATAGAGATTTAATTGAATTAATTGATACACTTCAACATCCAGCTGAATTTATGTCTGATCAACCAATAGCATTATCAAAAGATTATAGAGACCTACTATCCAATTTTTACAAAGAAAATCGTGAATTAATATTGTTGGCCGCTAAAGAATGCGCTGACGATGAAGATTTTACGACAATAGAAAAAGGGTTTAAGCAAAGAAGAAGTTCTGTGAAGTATGTGATTTCACATCCGAATCTTCAAGATGTCGAAGCAAATGAAAAAAATCTTCTTGAAAAGCTTCTTTGCCAATACGATGTTTTAGGAAAAGACTTCACTTATATTGAAGATAAATTTAGAAGTATAGGTAAATTTTATGTTTACCCTAATGACAATACAACAGGATACGGTGACAAGGTTAAGATTGGTGGTAAAGTATGCAAAATCAGCACTCAAAAAGGAAGAAAGGACAAGGGCAAATTCGATGAAATAAAGAAAATTGCAGAAGGGGAGGGATTCGAAATAAGGTAATTAAGAAAAATAAAACGATTATCAGAACTACGCCTTTGCACCTCAAGAATTCGAAAATTGTTCATTGGAGGAAATCGAGGGTATTCTTTTTTAATCTTGAATTACTGACTCAGGTTCCTACTTTAGGTAAGAAGTATAGTAGTCTGGAAGAATACTATTCTTTTTAGTTTTATAGAGATATGTAAAATTTGGACAAAATGAACTTAGGTGGTACGAAGAATAAATCTTCTTTGCGGTTGTAGAGGTTCAGGGAGGGATATCGAAATGAGATTTCACTCCGGATTGCAGATTTTTTGGGAGTATTTTTAGGATAATCAAAATATTTTCTTTAATTTTGCAATGTTGAAGATGGAGTGAGGAATTGGACTTGATGAGTAGAACGAGCAATGGCATTACACCACTCTTTTTTTGATAATCATCCACGAAGGTGTCAGTGGATTTAGAACCATATGAAGAGACATGGAACCTGACAAAAAGAACATTCAAGAATATAAGTTTGCTGATAAAAGTGATACTAATTGTATCTTTACTCCGGAAGAACAGCATTCCGCCGTCTACAGACATTCAGAGACTCTCAATAGCTATCTCCTTGTCTCTTGTGCAGAAGATGCTGAACCAAAATCCAACCGTCTTCAGCTTCGTACCAATCCTATCACTTTCATAGAACTTCAACCGGGAGTGAATGTACTCACAGTTGATAGTTACCCAGACCTAAAATACGGTTTCAAATCTGAGTCAATTTTTGGTGATGAGATTGTCGAGATAGATTTTAGTCATTTTGATGGTTCAGACATCGTGTCTATGAAAGAAATGTTCAAGGGGATGGATGTTCGAAAAATTACTTTTGGTAATTTTAAAGCACCAAAATTAATAGATGCTGAGTCTGCCTTTGCTAATTCTGGGTGTGATATAGAAGGTTATGAAGCAGTTGTATTTGATTTATCAGGGGTTGACTTTTCTTCTATAGAAAACGCTAAGTTCATGTTTGAAGGAGTGACTGTCAAGACTCTTAAGATGAATGATGAAAACTTTGCAAGTCTTAGAAATGCGGAAAGCATGTTTAAGCATGCCAAAATCGAAACTCTCGAAATAAACAATGTAAACTTCAAAAGCTTAGAAAATGCTAAGTTCATGTTTAATGGAGCTCACATTAATACACTTAAGATGAACAATGCAAATTTCGAAAGTCTACAGAATGCTGACAGCATGTTCTTACATTCTAATATCAAAACTATTGAACTGAGAAATGCTAATTTCAAAAATCTCAAGTCTGCGAAACGCATGTTTGTACTACCGTATAAAACTGACACACTAATTTTTGATGGACTAAAAATTGGCAGTACAGTAAAAATTGACATCGAACCTCATTCTCCTGTCACTATTTCACTAAAAGGATGCTCTGGATCCGTCATCCAAACAATTAAGGAAAGTGTAGAATCCTACAGGAAGAAACGTTTGAAGAAATACAATGATGACATACATCCAACGTATATATCGGATGATAACATGGCAAACGATAATATTTTGAATAACGAGTCTAAAAAAGAAGCCATGAAAAAATGGCTTGAGTTAAATCCTGGGAAGACAGACCGTGACTGGTTGCTTGAAGAACGTTGTAAGACTGAGGATCAGCGTGAAATTCTCACGGATATTTTTACACGTTGTGATGTGGACGATATTAAGATTGCGTCATGTTTATATCTTGATGAACAATGTTGTTGGGAGTTTATGAGAATGGACGATTCTCAGAAGTACTTTGATATTCTTGAGCCTATCCATCCTATAAGTTATAAACGGGCTAAAATTCTTCCTGAAACGGCATTCTACGGAGTTTGTGCTACTCGTGTTCAATTTGACTTATCTTTATTCCATAAGTATTATATTGATTTGGATTACGATAAAGAAAAAATTAAAGACTTTAGCACTCCTGGTGAACAATGGAAGTATTGTATAATTGAGAAATTAGGAGATATTCCAAGTAAAGACGCTGATGACTTGGCTTCTTTGTTCATTAGATCCAACTCCAATTTGATGGAAACTACACCCCTTTATAATCTTGAAAGTTCAGAGTTCAGGAATAAATTAGAGAGTGAGATAAAACAAAAAAAATATATCAAAGCAAATGGTCTTGATAAGATACCTCCTTCCAGCTTAAGACCAGGCTTTACGAACACAAAGATTGCTTACAGCCTACGATCTGATATTCGCCAACTGACCATTGGAGAATTTATCGAAAAAATCACGCAATCCAATGTATGTAAAGGAGGCAGATTAGTAATATCCTTCATAGATATTGAAAATAATTGCCTTAATTTTCCTGATGAAGCCGTAAGCACCATCAATAAATTGGGCGAGATTTGTTCTGGTTATTATGACAAGACGGGAATAGTATATCCTGACATAATAGATTCTAACAAGATAATAAATGTCTGTGACCCATTTCAATTGGTTGTAGCTCGAACAAGACGCCATGGTACTATACCTGTTCTAGACATTGTGCCATTTGAGTGGGATGGCTATGCATTTACTGCTATTGTGGTTGATACCGTAGTTAAGAATGGCTCCTGCTCAAAAGTACGTGATTGGCTATAGAATTCTCAATGGAAAATAGAATGAGGGATCAGTTGTTCCGTTCACTTTGTTCCTTACTGGCAGATCTCGGAAAAATGTATTAACTTTGCGCCGTATAAACCGTAATATAATAAACATCTATGCTATCACAGACAATCTTAGATAAGATACTTGCAAAATACGGCAAGGAGACCATTTATTCCGCCGACTGCTCACCATTGGCCAACGAGATCGGCATCAGCGAGACGACAGTCAAGCGGATGTTCGGTCTTGTCGGCAAGGATTCTCCGGAACGTAACCGTAAGCCCCACAACAGCACTATGGACATAGTAGCGAAATGGCTCGGATATAATTCCTACAAAGAGCTATTGCAGGAAATAGGCGAGGGTGATTTTTCTTCAGAATTCACATCATTGCAAAAAATAGAGACAAAGGACCTCACAGTTGGGACACAAATCCAGATTCGTTATGAACCAGCCAGAGTCCTTGTCATGACATATGTAGGAGATGGAGATTTCCTCGTAAATGAGTCAAAGAACAGCAAACTACTGAAAGGAGACAGAATCAGTCTTACCAGTCTTATTATAAGACATGAGATGATAGTCAGTGAAGTGGTCAGAGACGGGCGCAGCCTTGGCGGCTACAGAGGGGCAAAAGACGGTGGCCTAACATCACTGGAAATCATTGTCTAAACAATTCAAATGAAATAATGACGGATAAGAAGTCAGTATGGAGATGCGGTCTTTAGCAGATCTGACAAATCTCTATAAGTAGCTCCTTGAACACATGCCCTCTGGAAATCTGACAACCAGTACAGAAGATCGACACCTCCCTGATCCATTTGCCTTATGATTCGGGATAGTTGTGGAAAGGTTAGAGGGACGTTACCATCCGGTATTGGACATTTTCTTACATGGAGGACTTTCCCGGAAGCAGATACGGTTTTTATTTCCGACTCAGTCCATCTCTCTTCCGTATCACTGACAGTCATGTCGAGTACTTCCCTGAAATTGGCTATTTTTATCTCTCCAGTTTCTGGATTGATAAAAATATCTTCAATTTCAAAATTCATAGCATCCCATCCTTCTTCCCATAGATAGAAAAAAGAACTCAGTAATCTACCGATTAGAAATTTTATGTTTTCATTATCATAAATCCATGGATTTTGTTGAGCCATCATGCCGGATATTGATATTCCATCAGGCCTATCAATTACAATAAAACATTTCTCCGGTGTTGTCCTTATAAGATGGTAATAAGCGAACGTAGGATCTTCGCAATAATGCATTTTATCAAACTCCTCCTTAATTTTCTCAAGGTAAAATTGATTGTTTTGCAGATCGGGAATTAATCTCTTTATCATGACCGGATAGAGTTGCCACTCACCCTCCAAGACCTCACACGTACGGCCACGGATGCATTTATTTTCATCTATATAGACATCGTCATACTTATGCGCCAATGCCTCGCGGAGTTCTTCTGCTGTGACATGAGGCTTGTTGCAGAGATCATTGAAATGCTTTAATTCATCGTACTCCATACAGCCCCACAATCCCTTGGATAAGATAATGCTGATGCCACGGAAGTCAACATCGGATGATGCTTCGTCTAAGAGTTCCGGACAAAAGCGACTTGGATCACCGCAATTATCGACATACCCGCTATTGAATGCCTTGTCCAGATCAATAAGCACCACATTGTTCAATCCTGTAGTCAGCATGACATTCTGTGGGAGGAGGTCATAATGCATGATGTTGTTTCGGTGCAAGTATTCCAGCACATCAATGAGCTGATTCATTATTCTATATGTAGATTGTCGATCAGCCGTGATCGGTTGATGCCAAAGCTCCTTTAAGGTTTTACCATCAATATACTCCATCACTATGTAACACTCATTCTCGGTCTGCCTAAAATCAATATAACGAGGGAGAGAGGGATGACTTAATCTGGAACCAAGTTCAAATTCCTTCTCAAATGCATTCCGATGTCTTGGAGAGTGAAGGAATTCAGGCTTTAGCCTTTTGACAAAATACACACGCGATCGCCATTCCCACTTATAGGCAATGCACGTGGTCCCTTCATTAGTAAGTTTCTCAAGTCGACTGAAATCAGATATTTCAGGTAGTAAATGAGAAATCTGAGACATAGGGTTTGCCTCTGAGGATGACGCAGGAATTTCGTCATCCTGGGCTTGAGACTCCAAAAAGTTTGATGATATATCCGGCTCTTTCATTGATTAAACGACTTCATAAAATCAAATGCAAAAATACATAAAAAATCTCGATTTGGCTAATTGTCAAGCACAAAAAAATTACTAAACTTTATAAATTTTCTATGAAATAGAAGTGAACAAATAGAACTATGGTCATTTAAAATTCAATTATTATCTTTGCATCGTGATAATTTAATCCACTATCATATACGAGGTATTCAACAAACGGATATTTGATTCTAAAAATAAAAACATACATACATGAATAAAAATCTGATACTCACAACAGTTGCTATCATCACAACTATGACAGCTACAGCACAAGCTGTTCCTATTGACATCCAAGAGGCTTTACATCCTGTCATTTATCCATTTACGATTGACCCTAAGACGGCTAATGCAAAATATAATGACGTAGGCACACACATGCCGCTTACGGAAGAATACGGCTTTGTCATCATACCGCCGTCGGCATACCGTCAGAAAGAAGACCATGATGGTTCTCTCGGAATCATCGTGTCGCATCAACCGGGCGATACATACTCGGCATGTGAGGTCAGATGTGCCCGCTGTCTGTATGAATACAAGCAGCTAAACAAGATGACTCCTATGAAATCAAGTTCTCCCAGAAAAGTTCTCGGATTCTTCGAATGCAAACATTGCGGAGCGCATTTAGACAGTTTCGTTTTCAATGGTTCGACAGGGCTTACCCACTATGAATATAATGACATCTATATCATCGGAAATGAAACATACCATGTACAGCAAATCAAAGATGACTATGGTTATCTCAAGGAATTAAGAATCACAAACGGTACATATATGATTGAGCGGCTTGAACATGAAGAGGAGGAACGCAAAAGAGATAAAAGTCGTGATGAAATCAATATTCTGGAGCTTCATAGATCACTTATGACACGGAGTCCGGTAGAAAAATTCAAATAATACATCATGAGAAGAAGAGACGGAAAGATTCCTCCGAAAAAGTCATATTCTGAGATTATGGAGGATCTGAATAACACAAGTGAGGAGTTCAAGCAAACCATGTTTTATAAAAGACTGGTAATGAGGGCTGAGATAATTAGAGAATCTGAAGCATTGGGAAAAAAATTCAATGATAAACTCGACAATGAAGTAAAGATATAATGGATAGTAAATATGGTTTCGGAGAGAATCCTCCTTATTCCTTGTACCAGAATGAGGACGGCAAGTGGGGGCTTGTAGATGGCATCGGAAATAGGTTACCGGCTGATTTTGAAAGGCTTGATGAACATCGATTTTCCTGTGTTCCATGGGAAGTCGTGACATTTGACGAGCAGGAGGGGTTTGATTTGCAGAGTTGGTATGATCCGTGTGAGTAAAGGAACAAACTTTGGAGATAGAATCCTTCGATATATCAATCAAGAGGTATCGGGACGATTATACAGATAGAATCTAAACACCATATAAATGAGAAATGGATATACTTGATGAATTCTTCAACTCAGAGGAGAATCAAAAAAAATATGGGTTCGAGTATTATAAGGACACTTACGGAAATGGTAAGATTATCTATGACGGAGATATAGATGTCCTTATGAATACTGCATACGATGTGCTTGGTTTTGTAGAAGTCAAAGAAGGAAACGAGACAAATGACACAAGACCGGAATTGAATATTCAGTTCAATCAGGACGGGCGGCTCGTAATAAAAGATACAGGGACTTTAATCGAGGCTGATGTGGATGGAATTGGGTTCGAGCCTAATTTCTATATACGCTTTGGTGTAGGTGACAATTCCACCACGATACGCTTCAATATGGTCAAGCCTGAGTTATATCCCGACAATCAGAGCTCAAGTTACAGATTTCCAAACCCTACCCTGTCGGCAATAAACAAGTTCTTCGGGAGAAGCTTTCCGCTGCTTATACGCAAATGGAACAATCTGAGGAAGGAATCAATGTTTGACCTCGATCAGATTCCTAACTACAGGGCTATCAATAGAGTTATGTAATCTAAAATAAATGAACAAAAAGAACTCAGGTGTTACGAAAGTTTTTTCGTAATTTTGCCAAGGAAGAAAAAGCCGAGTCGCTTGAAAGGATGTAGGCACAATTATATATACTTATATTATGTCGAGAGTATGGACTGTGAGATCTAAAACTCACATTTGTTCTGAGATCCCAAAGGGATTTACCATCCAGGTAACCACTCAACAGAACGTTCATGATTATTCTGAACTTCGCAAGGCAATTCTTTCAAGAGGACTGCCCCATATCGGAGGTCACGAGCATGATGGATCCTGGGAATGGTTCTAAACAATCGACCGATGTGTGGGTTGTCTTTAGACACCCGCACATCGGTCAAAATCAAAAAATCTCAGCAAACCTAACGTTATTAAAATAATTTTTATTAACTTTGAATTTGAAAATCGCTTGATGGAATACATGAAGCGGTGAATTATCGAGAGTACATCTCTTTTACATTGTGGATTTTAACACGTGTTTTTGCACTTCTCTGGAAACGTAAGCGTCCCGGAGAGATAAGAAACACCCTAAATAAAATCGTAATGATAAAGAGACGTAACCAAGATCTATTCGAAGAAATGGCGCAGCCACGCATTGTGCCTACTGTGACAAAGCAACCGGAATGCCTACTTGAGGCTATGGAACTTATTTCAGAGAGTGCCAACAACTCCCATCTAACCGATGACTACTTCAAGGCAGTGGAGATACCCACCATGTATCTATCCGAACGGCTCCAGATCACCCCAATACAAGCAGTCTTATTCTCCCTTCTGATAGACCATATCGATGACAGCAGCATACGTCTGAGAGACATAGCCGATATGACCGGGTGCAGCACTACCAGACTGCTAAGATTCTCAAAGTCACTGGAAGAACTTGCCGAGAAATTCTTCCTAAGAATCAGAAAAGGCAATAGCCACGACTCCTATCGCATTCCCCGGGAGGTTATCATGAGCCTACGCGACAACGTACCCTATGTATATAAGACAAAAGATATATCCAATGTCAATGAATTCTTCGATGAATATGAACAAATATTCGGAGAAAGGAGATGTGACGAGATATCCTATGAGATGCTTCGTAAACTCAATGAGGAGAATCTTGAGCAAATCGGGAATACCCATTTCGCACAGACATTAAAGCAAGAACTGCATAGAGCAGATGACCGACTCGTGTTTGTACATATGGCTCACCTGTATATCTCCATGATGGATGAGTATATCAGTTTTCAGGATATAGGGCAGATATATGATGACCATATTATGCCATCGACCATCAAGGAAGACATGAGATTGCAGATATCGGCATTGCAGCAAACACTGATCGAAAACTCAAATAGAGACGGAATGGCGCAACCCGACACATACAGACTGACCTCATATGCCAAGAACGATGTGTTGAGGGAAGTCTCCATGAATGAGCCAACACATACAAGTCAGCAATTGACCAAACATGAAACACTTACAGAGAAAACACTTGTATATAATGAGCAAGAGGGAAAGCAGATTACGGAACTGTCGTCCTTGCTTATGCCCGACAGGTTTAAGGGAATACAGGATAGTCTTGAAAAGTCCGGAATGAGGCGTGGTTTCTGTTGCCTGTTCTATGGTGCGCCAGGCACCGGAAAGACCGAGACAGTATATCAGATTGCCCGCAAGACAGGACGGGACATTCTGCAAGTAAACATCAACGAGATAAAGAGTTGTTGGGTGGGGGAAAGCGAGAAAAATATCTCAAATGTCTTTGATCGCTATCGCAATATATGCCGGGAGAATAAGCTTGCCCCAATTCTGCTCTTCAATGAGGCTGATGCCATACTCGGCTTACGTATGAATGGTGCTGTACGTGGTGTCGACAAGATGGAGAACTCCCTACAAAACATCATCCTTCAGGAAATGGAGACTCTTGACGGAGTAATGATAGCCACCACTAACCTGACTTCAAATCTTGACAAGGCTTTTGAACGCAGGTTTATTTATAAAATCAAATTTGAGAAACCCACTATAGAGGTTCGCTGCAAGATATGGATGCAGATGCTCAAAAGATTAAATGAGATGGATGCCACTCAGCTTGCTTCTCGTTTTGACTTTTCAGGAGGTGAGATTGAAAACATAGCAAGGAAACACACTGTATCCACCGTTCTATCAGGGTCAAGCGTGATGGATCTGGAACTGCTTTGCAGGATATGTGAGCAGGAGAGAATAGAATCGGCACATTACCGTCGTGTCGGCTTCTGACAATTGGAGAGGACAAGATGTCTAAAAAAAACGTATAAACAAGTAAAAAAATGAAGAATCAATTTGATATGATAGAGGAAGATGGTGTTGTCATCTACGATGAGAGTGATGACTATGATCCCGGACAAAACGAATCTGAGCAAGCAGAGGAGGGAGGTTTTAGTCTGATGACAAATGAGGAAATCTTCACTGACGAATATATGCAGAACTATGCGAAAAAGATGGATGCACAGATAGATAGAGAAAAGCGAATGCAACGACTTATATCTATAGGTGTAATCATCGCAGTAATTCTGTTTGTCGGAATTATATCGTATATAAACTTCAAGAATATCCTGTAATCTTTTTTTATAACGACTAAAAATGAAAACCATTTGATATGGTCGAATATATGCACCAATATCAAATGTATTATAAATATATCTTTTATGAACAACAACTCAAGATTAAACACCGATGAGATAATGTGTCTCCAGATGGCAGGTCTCCCGACATCGGAGATAATCAAGATTGACCTGACCAGATTCGAAGAACTATATGAGACTAATCCGATATATGAAGAATATATCGGCAAGGCCAACACCATTCTTGACAGACTGGAAGCCTTGGCAATATCTGCGATTACAGTCCATGACGATAACTTTCCCAAAAGATTGCTGACCATCGGTAATGACTGCCCGGCAATTATCTACTGTCTTGGCAATACCGCTTTGTTGAGAAAAAAGAAAGCCGTGGCTATAATCGGAGCAAGGGCATGCGACAAGGAGGGCTACAGCATGGCATATAAGCTGGCCATGAAATATGCACATGAAGGTAATGTGATAGTGAGTGGACTGGCTCTCGGATGTGATACGGCAGCCCATAGAGGTGCTGTCGATGTCAAAGGAGACACCATAGCCGTGGTTGCGACCGGCTTAAACTTGACTCATCCAAAAGAAAACATACAGTTACAGAAAGACATTCTCGCCAACAATGGACTTCTTATTTCCGAGCAACCTTATGGAACAAAAGCCAATCCCACACGATTGATTGCCCGAAACAGGCTGCAGGCCGCTCTCTCGGACTCCGTGATACTGGCACAATGTCCTGAACATAGTGGATCCATTCATACCATGCGTTTTGCAAGAAAGTATGACAAAACATGTTTTGCCGCAACCTATACCCATAGGACTGACATTAACTCTGGAAATTATTATTTGATTGAATCAAGTCTGGCAATGCCCGTATGTCTATGATTCCATATAGATAGTCTTTAATACTATATGACAACCAATAAAACCGATACACCTTCAAAAAGAAGGGCTTAATCTATTAATCATAACTCCAGTATAATATTTCTTTTTATAACCCAGACTTATGAATCATATTACAGAAGAAAGAGTTAAGAAGATTAAAGAAATCTGGGATAAGATGCACGGCAGACTTGTCCCTGGTTTCCGATGGAATAATCATGCAATGACTCCGTATTATTACGATGAAAAAAATGATTCATTTAAATGTATGGATGTCAGCATTCCTATTGATATGCCGACTGAAGAAATTACTTATCCCAAACTTTTTTATCTTTTGAAAGATTTAGAAAAGGAAGTTTATCTGTACTATCGTGACCAACACAATATTGATTTAGGATATATATGTTATGATTGAAGTTGATGAGTAATCACAATAATGGTTGGCACGTTTAACCGTTCATAAAACCAAGAGGATGTCTCAGCTGAGGCATCCACTCTTGTCATTCCGTCAACAGAATTCTCCTCTTAATCCTTGAACGGTTGACACAGAGACATCACAAAGTTTGGCGGTTCTTCTAACTGATGTCCCTCGACGAAGTTCTTTTATTACTTTGGAGTACTCCTGCTCTTTCTTCTCCTTACTCTTCGTGCTTCCTTTCTTTCTTCCAATCCTTCCACTGTTCTCAATGTATCGTTTTCGACCAGACTGCAATCTGAACTGAATGTTCTCACGCTCCATCTCCGCACAGGTACCCAGTACTGATATGAGAATATTCAAGAATGGATTTTTAGTTCCGTCCGGTAGAAACAAAGTTAGATTCTCTTTCTGAAAGAAGATATTCAGATTGCGATCTTTACAGAATCGGACAGTGGCAAGAACTTCATCTACATTTCTGCCCAATCTTGATAATTCGGAAACAAGAAGACAGTCGATTCCTTGCTCTCCGCAAAATTCCAGACACTCCTTCAGTACCGGACGGTCTTCGTTCTTCTTGGCACCGCTGACATGCTCCTCAAATGTATGGACAATCTCATAGCCATTCCTTATTGCATAGTCACACAGATCTCGGACCTGTCTTTCTGTTGACTGTCTGTCACCTTCAGATGACACCCTGGCATATATCACAGCTTTTTTCATAATCTTTTGTTTCATACCGCAAATATACCTGATCTTTTTCATCCATGCCAAATTCTTGTCCTAATGTATCCTAAAAAGTCAAAGATTTATTTGACCACAAAAAATAAGTGTATTCAATAGTCCTTCCAGACTTTTTTGAATACACTTCTATTTTGACTACAGTAACGGATCCTAACGATGGTTAGAAATCAGCCAGATCTATGCCAAGTTCGTTTTGAAGATACAATGTTATCCAAACTGCGGCTTCGGCGTCGGCAAGGGCGTGGTGGTGGTTGGCAAGGTCGTAGCCGCAGGCGTCGGCGACTACGTGTAGCTGATAACACGGGAGTTTGAGTGTGCGGCGCGAGGCAGCCAGGGTGCAGAAGAAAGGATAGTCGGGATAGTCCATCTGATAAGTCCTGAAGACAGCCTTGAGGCAGCTTTCATCGAAGGGTCGGTTGTGGGCTACGAGTGGAAGTCCTTCCAGTCGGTCAGCAACCTTGGCCCAAACGTCTGGGAACACCGGTGCTGAATCCGTATCCTCGCGGGTCAGGCCGTGGATTCTGGTGGTGAAATGGCTGTAGTAGTTGGGTGTAGGACGTATCAGACTGTAGAATCGGTCAACTATCTCGCCGTCGCGCACTATGACGATGCCTACACTGCAGACGCTGGAGCGACTGCTGTTGGCTGTCTCGAAATCTATTGCTGCAAAATCTTTCATGTGCTTGTTGTTTTTGACAGGAGCGCATTTGAAAAACAGCAGATACCGTTCTAATGAGCTCCTGTCTTAAAAAACACTGAACTACACAATTTTATTGTACGGAAGGTAACATTTTATGTCAACCGGCCTTGAAGTTGAAGATGGGACGTATTATCGTGTCTATGCTGACGGTATCGCCTATATTGGCAATTATTTCTTCAGCAGGCTTATAGACCATCGGAGACTCATCGCGTGTAAAATCGTTGACCGACTCCGAATATATGCCCTGCATGGAGGCCTCAAAGTCTGCAATAGTGATCGTCTGATAGGCCTGGCTTCGGCTCATGACCCTTCCTGCTCCGTGAGGGGCAGAACGGTTCCAGTCAGGATTCCCCTTGCCGGTGCAAAGCAGGGACCCGTCGCGCATATTGAGGGGGATGATACACCTCTCCCCTTCCGCTGCCGAGATAGCTCCCTTGCGTATGATGTTGTCGTCGCTTATGTAGTTGTGGACGGACTCGAACTCCTCCCTCACCTCGGCATCAGGAAAAAACCTCAAAAGGAGAAGCGATATGAGTTTTCTGTTGAGTACTGCCCAGCGCTGGCAAAGCCGCATGTCGTGAAGATATTCCTCCCGGGCCTCCCCTTCCACGTAGCACAATTCTGCCGGAAGCGACGGAGTTGCAGCCTTGAACTCACGACGCATCTTCTTGACGACCTCCTGCAGTTCCGACCGACGGCCCGCAGCCTTGTATTCCTCGATAGTGCGTCGTATTGTTTCCTCCAGCTCGTCGGCACCCTCTGTGAGATGCTTTACGGCACGCGCCTGATAGATCTCAGCCACTTGCTTGCCGAGATTGCGGGAACCGGTATGGATGACAAGATAGACGTTGCCTTCGTCATCTTTGTCGAGTTCGATGAAGTGGTTGCCACCTCCAAGCGATCCGATTGCTCGGTTTATTCTTGGTGAATCCTTGAGAGCTCGGTAGCAGTGCAGCTGTGTGACAAGCGTTTTAGCCTCACGATAAATATCCATTTCCTCTCCCATTATAAGAGGCTTGAAGCCCAACCTCTCTTCCATGACAATCTTTCCGGAAGGAACATTGGAGCGGATATGCTCATGGAAAGCATGATAGTCGATGTCGGAGAGTTTTCCGAGATTGAGTATGCGCATACCGCAGCCTATGTCGACACCTACGATGTTGGGTATCACCTTGTCGCCGAGGTCGCCGGTAAAACCGATAACGCAGCCGGCACCGGCATGTACGTCGGGCATGATGCGGATCTTCCTGTCGGAGAAAACATCAATCGAAAGGAGCTGCCTTATCTGGTCCAATGCCACATTCTCTACATTGTCTGTGAAAATCTTCACGTCGTATCCTTCTATTGTCTTCATAATCTTTGATCTTTTAATTACGACGCAAAGTTACAAAGCCGATGCGCAATCTTGTTGCGCACTTCGAAAAAAAATTCGACTTCCTCTTAAAAAAAAGAAAGTTGAGGGTTAGTTGGTTATTGGGATGTGTAGCGGGAGGCAGCGAGACGGACACTTTCGGCAACCCGCTTGCGGAATGCGGGAGGCGCAATCACCTCGACGAAACCACCGTAACCGAGGATCAGACGTTCAAGCTCGTTGTTGATCACGACATCGAGGGATATTTGGATGCTTCCGTCGGAGAAACGCTGCTCTACTTTCTGCGACTTGTGGAGTGGCTTTGACTCGACATAGGGAGCTTGCCGACGGTCGACCTTGATCACTACGTGTTTTGGTTTATCACTTATGCTTTTTGTAACACCAATAATATCATCAAAGAAATGCTCCGGATCGAAATCAACACATTTCCTAAAAGGATGTTTCCGGTCTATCTCCACTGAATGTATTCGGTCGAGCGCGAAAATATTGACCTGGGGCGACCTGTTGGACGCTTTCTCACAGATCAGGAACCATCTATTGCGGTATTCTTTCAACAGATAAGGATATACAACTATCTTATCCGCCTGTCGCGCCTTGAAAGACTGATACTCTATCAGGAGGGTCTGCTTCTTGCGGACAGCCTCATAAATCTTTCCGATGAACTCAGCTCCACGATAACCCGGGACATGCTCCATGTCCATCGCAGGGACTGACATACCCGTCTGGCGCGAGATCTGCTCATTGAGCTTGCTTATGATGTCGATTGAGGAAGCAAGCTGGGGAAACACCTGGAGCTGGCGAAGTATATCCAGGGCTGAGTTGAGGGCGTCAAGCCCCTCCTCGTTAAGCGGAAGATGGGTGATGCTGAAATCCGGGTCCTCATACTCGTAATATTTGTTTTCCCTTACGACAATCGGTGCGTTATAGCCGAGCCTGTCGCTGCGCATGAGCGCCAGATCGTTCTGAAACGTCCTGCGGCTAACAGGAATTGTGCGTCCCTCGTATTCCGCGAGCGCGTCGGAGCAGGCATCAATCAGATCGTTGATGGTCCAGCGGCGGTATCGGTTCTGCAGACACCGGTCGATGGTCGATATACGTATCAAAGTAGCGCGGTTGAGTGGCATAACGTCACAAAAGCTTTTTTACTTATCAGTAAGTCTACATGAATGCGGCTGCGTGTCTGATTTTCGAGAGTCTTTCCAAGAAAGAAGGATTGGACCTTGCTATCTGCTTGTTGTACTCTGTCTGAAGTCTAAGCCACAGGTCTGCCTCAATACCTAACGCGGCTTCCAAAAGAAGAGCATATTCGGTAGTCACGGCCCGCTTGCCGTTAAGAATCTCGTTCAAGACAGATGCAGGAACTCCGATTTCAGCAGCGAGGGCTTTTTGCGTAATACCTCTGTACTCAATTTCATCCTTTATCATTTCTCCAGGATGAATTGGATTGCTTGGATAAAGATTATTGGCTATCATATCCGGGGACTTACCCTTAATTTTGACTTCCATATTTTTAACTGTAATGGTTTGATAATTCAACTACGATAACAAATTTAGGAATAATTTTTCTAATTCGCAAATCTGATAATTTGTTTTTTAATAATCACCCTTTATAGGGGAAAGAAATTAAGAAAACTTTCCCCTAAAGGGTGACAACTCAAATTGGATCAATGGGCAAAATATGTATAAGAGTGACGATTTTCAGAGATATCATGAAGATTATTTGGTGAATTCAGAAAATTATATTAATTTTGCGACCCAAATATGAAACATATGTTAAAAAGGAATTATCACATACTCATCAATAGCAGCATTCAATGTCCGCAGGGCTTTGAATGTATGGTGTATGTGTTCACTCCGACAGCAGACATCAATCCGCGCTGCGGCAAATTCCGACATTCTTGTTTCAGCATTCAGACTAAATCAGATTAGTTTATATTGAGTGTAATAAACTTCAAGATATAAATGACTGTCGGAAAGGAACTGCCAATCTTTCCGACAGTCGTTTTTTCGTGTCCATACTGGTTTCCACCTTCTCCACCATGATTAGCTTTGGACACATTCAAACTCCAACCGCGCTAAAGCGCAAAAAACTATCAACAAACAATGGTAAATTTCAAAAAGTACAGCTCCATCGAAAATGCATTCACCCGAGACTTCATGGAGCGGGTTAAGGCTGAGATACCTGACGGCCTTGAGTGGGTAGTGCAGGAGAAGGTGCATGGTGCCAACACCAGCTTTCTCTGTGACGGAAAGACGGTAGAATTCGCAAAGCGTACCTCTGTTTTGAACAACGATGAAAAGTTCTACGACTTCCAGGAAATGCTGGAATGTTACCGTCCAAAGGTCATGTCACTCTTCAAGAGAATCAAGGAATCGCATCCGGAAGTAATCTCAATCTCTGTCTTCGGAGAGATGTTTGGCGGAAGATACGCCCATGAGGGAGTTGCCGCAAAGAAAGGGACAACACTAATTCAGAAGGGAGTTTACTACACCCCCGGACATGAGTTCTACGGATTCGACATCTATGTCTTCGAAAGCGAGACCGGAAGATACCTTGATATGGATGAGGTCAACGCCCTCTTTGAGGCTGATGGGTTCTTCTACGCCAAGACTCTGCTTAGAGGGACGCTTTCGGAATGCCTGGCATACCCAAATGCTTTTCAAAGTAAAATCTCTCAGTGGTTAGGGCTACCTGATATCTCAGACAATATCTGTGAAGGTATCGTGATTCGTCCAGTTGTACCCCAATATCTTAGAAATGGTTCAAGAGTCCTGATCAAGAGTAAAAATGCCCGTTTCGCTGAAAAGAAGGCTGTAAAGGCTCGCAACAAGATCTTCTCCGAACCGATTCCTCAGAGCGAGGATCTGAAATTCCTCATTGAGGAGGTAGATACCTATATAACTGAGAACCGACTCAACAACGTAATCAGCCATATAGGAGAGGTCTCACTTCCAAAGGATTTTGGTAAAATAATGGGTCTCTATTCAAAAGACATACTCGATGATTTTCTGAAAGAACATGGGGGTAAGTATGGTGCACTTGACAAGTGTGAACAAAAGAACTTCAACAAGGCTCTCAACAAGCTATCTACTGACTTCGTCAAGCAGACCTTGATGTCAAAGGCATACATTCTCGACTGACAGAATCTCGTATCAATAGGATAGCCACTCATTTTACACCCTTTAGAGGAAAGTTTCTTCTAAAGGGTGACATTAAATATCGAATTCACTGCACATATTCTCTACAGATTTTTCGCCATCTACATTGGAGAATATTTTGAGCGTGTTACTACAGTGGACTTTATAGATTCGATCTTGTTTATGGCAATTTACTATATTCGTCTTTCACAATTGTCAGATTAAGATGTAAAACTCTTTATTGATAACCTCTCCTATATTTATTTTATTTCCAATCTCAAAAAAATACATATCCGAATTTTGATTTCTGTTGTTATATCATAGCGCTTAAGTTTTTCAAATCATTAATTCAACCATATTATTTATTATGAAAATTCTTCATCTTTCTGACACTCATGGGTGTCATCATCGTTTGCGTAATCTTCCGGAAGCTGATGTTTTAGTTCATTCAGGCGATTTTACTATGACTGGTACCGAATCGGAAGCACTTGATTTCTTAAACTGGCTCTGTGACTTGCCATATAAACATAAGATTTTTATTTGTGGGAATCATGATGACTGTCTATATGATGCAAATATTGATGGACTTGACAATAACGTGCATTATCTTCGCAATTCCGGCGTGGAGATAGACGGTGTTATGTTTTACGGAGTACCTATGTTTATGAATGATTGTATTACTTCCCGACAAAATTATAACTATGCCAACATTCCAGCTGATACAGATATACTCATAACCCATTCCCCTGCATACGGAATACTTGATTTTGATGATAATACACATTATGGATCGAAAACTTTACTGGAAAGAATCACGACTATAAAGCCCCAGTATCATTTGTTTGGCCATGTACACAGTAAGCATGGTATCATGCAACAAGATGGCACCATCTATTCAAATGGAGCCATCATGAATGCAGATTATACTAATCTCAATAAACCAAATCTGATCGAGCTATTATAAAAACATGTGACAAAACCGTTCCTCTTGAGTAAAATATGTTTTTGCGGTCAGTAATTGAGTCCGAACTGCCATAGGGGGATGATGTTGGCATGGCCGAATTCGATGTCATCGCGCACTACTATGCCTTTTGGATTATGTTCCAATTGCTTCTGACCTTTTTTTGCTCCTCCAACTTCGAAAATATAATCTTCGATTCGGAAATCAGTGTTCTTGGCAGCTATTACGTCGTTGTTGACACGCATTTGGTTATAGAAGAAAGTCTCGCGGACACTTCCGATATTGGTATTGCGCCCCTTCAGAGCATACATGAGGTTTGAATTGTCGATGAATATCTTCTCTACCTTTCCCAAACTTCTCAACCCACCCGTCTCATCGCGAAGCTGAGCAATAAGGCCGGCTTTCTCAAGATAGACAAGATAGTCAGGCAGATCATTCTTGCTCACACTCAACTCAACTGTAAGATTGCCCATATTTGGTTTATAGGGTGCAGATTCCGACAGAATGGCAAGAAGTCGCGCAAGTTTCCTTGATGTGGAGACATTCATTCCTGCATACTGCGGGATATCGACCTCAAGGGTCTGGGTCATCACCTGCTGAAGACGGAGCTCATATCCGGGCAGGTTGCTGAACGGATAATATCCTTTGGCAAGATACTCCCTGAAAAGCGGAATAGGATGGAAATCGAGAGGCAATTCCACCTCATGATTCAATATCTCATCAAGGGAATAAGTTCGAAAATCTATATCCTTCGACATTTTAAGATATTCGCGGAAAGAGAGTCCCTGCATCTGAAACATCAATACCCGACGGCTTAGATCCGCGACACCCTGATGTATGTCGAGAACAGAACTACCTGTAAATATCACCTGCAAGTCCGGATGGGTGTCATATATCTGCTTGAGTTCACGCGACCATCCCTTATACTTATGCACCTCGTCGATGATGAGGTGCCGTCCGTTTTCCTTCACCCATTCGTCGGCAAGTCCGATAAGCGTATGATTGTAGAAATAGGAATTATCCGCTGATACATAGAGCCATTGATCCTTGTCAGGTTGCAATAGGATGTGTTGCTTCACCATGGTGGACTTGCCAATGCCACGCGGACCGACAATACCGATCATCCGGTCTTCCCACAGGATGCGGTCGTACATATAGCGGCGGAAGGCGGTAGGAGTCCTGCGTAGCTCCTCATTCATGTATGTGATAAGGTTGAAGTCTGTCATTGTCTTGCATATTTTACAGATGCAAATTTAATGAAATTTTCTAATAAATATGGTATTCTTTCATAAAATTGTCACCCTTTAGGGGAAAGTTTTCTTAAATTCTTTCCCCTAAAGGGTGACAATTCTGCATCAAATAAATTATCTTAATCAGAATCTAAAGACCAGTCCCAACCTCAAAGAAAGGCCTGACAACCTACTTTTTGTTAGATATCCGGTCAGTGAATTGACAGTCTCTCCATTAGCTACGGTATAAGACATAGGAACATTATTTGACGATGAGTACAGATCACCCGAATATTTGTTGACAAAAACATCATTAAGGCCACTTGAGTATCGGACTCCGAGATCGATCCATAACGGATCTATCAGCATGACCTCAAGACCACCGCCGAAGATCAACGATGTCGTAAGACTGTTTGTCACAACATTTGAGGTAGGAGCATCCTCCATTCTGTTATGTCCAAAATTATTGAGCCATGCAGCATCAATCATAAGATTGTCATACTCAGGGTATATTCCGTATGCATAATAGTTAGCTGAAGACCCCTTCACCTTAGAAGAAGTCTTGAATCTCATCTGTGCTCCGGCATCGATATGGAAAGTCAACCATTCACAGCATGCGATATTAAAAGTAAGATACAACGGAACCGTATAGGACTTTGTCTCCACATTCTGTCGGATACCTTCCACTTCATAATATCTGACATAACTATTGCCATCCTGATCGGCATCCGGATCGGCATGGTAACTATATTGGATGTCATCCACTCCAAGTTTATTGCGTATGACACCGTAGCCGAAACCCGCGTTGATGTCGAAGCTCGCTCTTTTGTGAGCCCAGAATTTGTAGCCTAAATCAAGACCGAAGTTATTTGTCGATGTTTTCTTCTCTGTCATATTCATGTCAGATGACAAAGACATACCATCTGTCAGACCAATCTCGGCCATAGCCTTCACTACCACCCGTCCAGGGGCAGGCTCCTGCGCGTTAGCTACGGCAGAGGAGGCAACAGCCAGCGCGAGCGTAACAAATATCTTGAATATCTTCATAATTAGTAATGCATAATTCATAATGCATAATTCATAATTGATTGCCGCTGAATTTCAGTCAAAAAACATTCTAATGATATTATACATTATTTTGATTAAACACTTATCTATTACTGATAAATTATATTCATATCAAATTATCGAACAACAACTTTTCTCACCACTCTTTCACTTCCGGAAGAAGCCTTTACAATAAAGACATTTCCGTCGGCTTTGTCGAAGACAAAGGTCTCGTTGAAGGGGACACCACCTTTTACACTACAAGACCTTACGACTCGCCCGAGCATATCATAGATGTCAATTCTGGAATCCTGGTCGCTTATCATGTTAATTTCCACTCCATTGCCAGTAGATCTAATCCAAGCGTCAGGATCGTGCGAGGCAACCTGGCTTATGCCTCGGCCATCAAATACCGAGGCATCGAAATCATCGTCAGCGTAACCGTCAAGATATCTTTTGCCGCTCGTAACCACACTGCCATCATCATATTGCCATTGGCTATAGACCCACAGCTTAATGTCTGGATTATCATAAATGATTTCCTGAGTCCGGCAATAGCGCAAGGGAGTCGTTTCTATGACGTTATCGATTCCTTGACGGTCTGTATAACCGTAAACAAACGTATATCCAAGTTCGTCAAGTTTCTGATTGTCGATACCTGCCATCACAACCAGCGTATGGCTGCTACCATCACCTTTGCGTAAAAGCTGCAAAGGCATCCGGGGACTACGATAGACAGAGACAGATTCTGTCTCCGCATTGATTTGCGATATTATTACACCCTGCGGATTCCGGTTGAGCGCATGGAAATCAAACCGGATGTTTTCTATCTCACGCTCCAACCCGGTCGGCATCGTCGGTCGGAAGTCAAATTCAAGTTCGCGAGAGACCTCAACGCCATCAATACTCCAGCTCCATTCCCATCCTGATTCATATCCGCCTTGAGGCTGCTCGGCAGCTACACTTACCTCACTTCCCTCACGTACCTTCAAAGGAGACACATAGGTGTCTACCGTACCCACGGCAGGATTCTTGACTATTACGTTGATTGAGGCAGAGACTCCTGATCTCGCAGTGACAGTCAGTGTAGTCGTACCCAGAGTCAGAGCAGTCAGAACGCCTGTTGCATCAACGGAAGCAATAGCGGGATTCGAACTGTAAAAGTCTACACTCTTATCTGTTGCTGTTTCCGGCAAGACTGTGACGTTGACCGTCCGAACTTCCCCTACAATCATCTCAAAATCATCTCCGCTTATGCCGAGGGATTCCTTGTCAATTATCACCTCTGAAACCGGAGTATCAACTACCTTAACAAGACATTCCGCACTCAGACCGTTGCTCGTTGTTGCGGTCACTACCGCCCATCCGATATTTATGGCCGTGACCAGTCCAGTCTCATCTACTGAGACAATCGATGGTTCGGAAGAGGACCATGTCACTGATTTGTCAGTTGCATCTTCCGGCAGAACGGTCGCAGTCAGTTGTAATTGTTCCGATACCTTAAGCGAAGCTTCAGTTCTGTTCAATATCACTGACTCCACCGGAGTGGCCACGACAATGACATTGATAGAAGCGGAGACTCCGGAGTTAGCAGTGACGGTTATAGTCGTACTGCCGAGAGAAAGTGCCGTAAGTCTACCATCCGAATCAACTGACGCTACAGTGGGATTGAAACTTTCAAAGCGTACGCTCTTATCTGTCGCGGTCTCAGGCAAGACTGTGACGTTGATTGTCCGTACTTCCCCTACCCTCATCTCAAGATCATCTCCGCTGATGCCAAGGGATTCTTTGTCGATTATCACTTCCGAAACTGGAGTCTCAACTACCGTAACAAGACATTCCGCACTCAGACCGTTACCCGTTGTTGCGCTCACTACCGCATTTCCTACATTTATTGCCGTGACTAATCCCGTCTCATCTACCGAAACGATCGATGTATCGGAAGAGGACCATGTCACGGATTTGTCGGTTGCATCTTCCGGCAGAACAGTCGCAGTCAGCTGCACCGTTTCGGTCACTTTCAGAGATACAGTAGTCTTATTAAGTTCAATGGATACCGCGTCAACTTCTTTATCACCTTTAATTTTAAAAAAATCTTCCCATTGGAATGCCGTTTTATATAATTCAATACTCTCGGTCGGCACAATTAAAGTTGCATTGTCGGTAGTGTAGGCATCAAAAGCCTTCCCGAAAATATTCTCCAAAATATTAGGGGGAGTTAGAGCTTTACAGTAAACTCTTTCAATATTCATATTTACTCCACCTGAAACAAATGCACCTCCATATATACCTACTAAATTCTCAGGTAAATATAACTCAGTCAGACCAATGCAACCTTCAAACACACAACTTGATATCAATGTCACGGAATTGGGGATGGTCAATGGGCCCGTAAATCCCTGGCAGTATGCAAACGCACTCGAGCCGATTGATGTTACTGAGTTTGGAATTGTTAATGGACCAGTAAGTCCTAAGCACCACGAAAAAGCACTATTACCGATTGAAGTTACAGAGTTGGGTATGGTCAGCGGACCGGTAAGGTCTGAGCAATCTTCAAATGCACTGTCGCCAATTGAGGTTACGGAGTTGGGTATGGTCAGCGGACCGGTAAGGCCTGAGCATTCAATAAACACTCTCTCCTCTATTGAAGTTAAAGAGTTGGAGATCGTCAACGGGCCGGTAAAGCCGGAACAGTAGGCAAACGCTTCCTTACCGATTGAATTTACAGAGTTGGGTATGATCAGCGGCCCCGTAAGCCCGGAGCAATTTTCAAATGCCCGGTCGCCTATTGAAGTTACGGAGTTAGAGATGGTCAGTGGACCTGTAAAGCCGGAGCAGTTCGAAAAAGCCCTTAAATCGATTGAAATTACGGAATTGGGAATGGTTAATGAGCCGGTAAGACCGGAGCAGTTTTGAAACGCACTCCAGCCGATTGAAGTAACAGAGTTGGGTATTGTCAATGGGCCGGTTAGACCCGAGCAGTTTTGAAAAGTACCAGACTCTATTGAAGTTACGGAATTTGGTATGGTTAATGGACCCGTAAGGCCTGAGCACTCATTAAATGCCCATCCGCCTATTGAGGTTACGGCGTCTGGGATAATCAGCGGGCCGGTAAGACCAGTGCAGTGGGAAAACGCACTCCAGCCGATTGAAGTTACGGAGTTTGGTATGGTTAATGGGCCGGTAAGGCCTGAGCATTCATAAAATGCATCGTCGCCTATTGATGTGACGGAGTCTGGGATAGTCAGAGGACCCGTAAGGCCGGAACAACCTTCAAATGTTTCATTGTAAATTGTTGTTACGGAGTTGGGGATGGTCAGCGAACCCGTAAGGCCGGAGCAACCTTCAAATGCCCCGCCGCCTATTGAAGTTACGGAGTTGGGAATGGTTAGCGGACCAGTAAAGCCAGAGCAATCCCTAAACACTTCATCACCTAAGGATATTACGGAATTGGGGATGGTCAGCGGACCAGTAAGGCCGGAGCAGCCTCTAAACGCTCCACTGCCGATTGATGTTACAGAATTTGGAATGATTAGTGGACCGGTAAAGCCAGAGCAGTAGGAGAACGCTCTACTGCCGATTGATGTAACGGAGTTTGGAATGGTCACCAGACCGGAAATAGCAGTACAGTTATTAAAAGCAAAGTCTCCAATCCTCGTTAGTGTATATGCCGTATTTCCATCCATGACTTTTTCCGGGAGGACAAGTTTTCCCGATACTTTATTTCCTGGTGTCCCGATATGCAAGACTCCGGCTTTAGTCTCACAGGTTTTGGCATCTTCGTCCAGTACAGTGTAGACAAGAGTTTGCCCTTCATAGGTATAACTAAAGTCCCGAGCTACGGATACGAGACATGGAAGGGATATAATAAAGAGTAAAAATATCAGTCGCTTCATTTTTCGTAGCTCAAACATATTATTCCTCATTGTTCCAACCTTTTTATCGATAATTCTGGATTCTCAAAATATTATAAAACAGTGTGGCCAAACACCATCCAAATCACACAGCCTTATTCAACATCCACAAAATTGAAGACATATGTCACAAAAATCTCAACTTACAGCTTCTCCGATGTCATATACGACGTGTTTACCATCGAACGCAAATATCCTTTGTCCATCGGATAACGGGAGCCATATTTGTCAACGAATGCATCGATGATCTGATTGACGGTAGCTGTTTGTGTTAGAGGAGTCGATATTGATGTCACAATCTCCACGTACATGCCGGGTTCAAGTTTCACGGCACTGCTTGACACTCCTTGTTTTACTGTTATTCTGTATACTGGCATAATATAGACCTCTTGCCGCCCGGCCCACTTTGCGGCGTTAGGTTAGTAATAAAAAAGCGTGAGAGCCGTACTTACTGCCCGCTCCTCGCAGAGACACGCTGGAACTCCAATAGAAGTTTTCCCGGTATCTATACGTCAGGATTGAGCATTGGGTAAACGCCTTTTCTATATGACTCAGACTGCATCGGCAGCTGCGCTAATAATGATGCAAAATTACATATCTTTCTAAATGGAGCACGTATCGACAATAGTCCATTCCGTTTCATTTTAACATTTATTAGCATATACCAATTCCCTTGGTGCGAGTTTTTATGCTAATTTTGTAATGAAAATCAATAGCTGTCATGAAAACAGACCCTGATAAATTGAATCAGTTAAGGGAGGTCGTCGAAGATGTTTTTGGACTAAAACCGGTTACTCCCACCAACTTCGACAACCTCTCCTATCAAATATTTTCCACTACCGGCCATAAAGTCGGAGTCTCTACGCTCAAAAGATTCTGGGGATATGTCAAGTCTCCCTATAATGCAACCCATACTACCCTGTCAATTCTTGCACGCTACGTCGGCTACCGCGACTGGGATTCATTCTGCTCACAATATAGGGGGGATGAGGATTCCGATTTTTTATCATCCAGACTGATAATCGCTTCCGATCTAAGCCTGAGATCCAGCGTCTATGTCGAATGGGAATCGGAGAAATGGCTGCGGTTGATCAAAATCAACCAACCGAATATCTTTGAGGTAACGGAATCAAAAAACATCAAACTGTTGCAAGGTGACATAGCTGAGATAGACACCCTAATCATAGGCGAAAAATTCATAGCCAGGGATTGCAGGCGCAATGGTGTGGTCTTAGGTACTTACATCGGAGCCCGAAAGACAGGAATTAAGGCCATACAATCACATTAAGGTGAGCGAGCATCTGCTCTATGCGTGAGCGTATGGCGTGACGGTCAGGCACGGAGACGAAGTACATCTTTTGTAGATCTTCGGATGCGGGAGAAAACCACCAGTAATCACCCTCCCTCTTCTCGCCGGGAAGAAGATCCAGTTTATCCCGAAGCAACGAGTGCAACGATTCATCCTGCGACTCGCAGACGATATAGAAACTGACCTCGATACCACCACCCTCCGCTTGACGGTTGAGGAAGACTCCGACCCAAGACTGAAGCCGCCCATACTCCTCGTCAAGCCAGACGCAGAGGTGATAGAGATGGTAGTCTGCCCATTGGGCATGGTCCGCTCCCTTAATGCCGCCGCTACGGGCCTCATCGATAAGCCAGTCGCCACAGTCAAAGGCCGTCTTACCGAGTTTATACGACATCGAGTCGAGCATCTGCCTCTCCTCCTCCGAGATTTCCACATCGTTCATCACTTGATTCATGAGTTCTTTCAGACCTGGATCTTCACTTATTATCGCCGTATCAGGTTGCTCGTCATAATTCGAAACGTGCTCCTTTCGAAATATCAAGAAAATACACACTGCAATGACGGTTATGCCCAACACAACGCCTATTCCTCTGTAGTGAATCCTTCTTTGTCTATTGTATGTCAAGGAATGATTAAGGAGGTCCGGGATATCGTAGACACTGGCCGGACGTTTTTCAGGGTCTGACGAAAGGCATTTCTTCCATACTTCTTTAAACATACCTTTGCGGTCCATCTTCTCAAGCAACATACCTATGGAATATATGTCGATGGCAACAGAGGCTTCTGATTCGGAGTTGAAGTTCTCGGGAGCAGTATAACCTACTGTACCTCCCGGAAAGTCAAGCTTTTCAAATCCATTGCCGCGACTTATCCCAAAGTCAATGATCTTGACAAATCCGGAATGGGTGATCATTATATTCGACGGTTTCAGGTCGCAGTGGATAGTCTGCCGTGAGTGCATGTAGTCCACGGCGGAGCAGACCTGACGAATAATGTCAGTAATCTTACTTCCGTCAATAGCCTCGTGAGAGGCTAAATACTCAGTGAGTGTAAGGCCGTAGATATATTCCAAAATGATGGCTGTTCCAATTTTCGGGACATCTGCCATCCGCATGGCTGCCACTATATTCCGATGATTCATGCCGGAGGTCACTTCAAATTCCTTCTGCAAGAGCCTCATGTGAAACTCACTTGACCGGTATTCCGGTTTCAATCCCTTGATCGCAACGCGTCGTCCGCAGTATAATCCTGAATAGACGACACACCATCCACGATCAGATTCATGGATAAGACGCAGATCTGACCATGTCTCCGTATCTGCGACATAGTCCATATCGGAAGTGAAAAACGAGTCCGTTCTTGTCTTATCAGTCATAATATCAATTAAACCTACCTTGTAGCTTTACGTTATAGCTCCACGCCCCGAGTTGCGACAAGGCCGCAGCGGCGTGATGCAAATATAATGAAAAATTCCGATACCACACCATATTTTCCACAGAATCGTCATCCTTAGAGGAAAGAATGCATAAAAACTTTCCTCCAAAGGGTGACTTCTTCGGTAGGTTGATGAATATGTAATCGAAAACCTACCCAATAACATAGTTAGTATTCGCTTGGGGGTTGGCGTTGGGGGCAGCCGCGGATGAGGCATTTGCGGGCTTCGGCTTCAGCAAGCCGGAGCTCTGCCTCGTGGCGCTGGTGGATTTCGCCTATACGGAGGGTCTGCTCTTTGCGGAGCTCGGCATAGATGGCATCGATTTTGGCGTCGCGTTCTGCGAGCCGCTTTTCGAGCCAGTCGATTTGGGATCGAGTCACTTGGTTTTCTGTGGCTTTTACATCGGCTTCCTCCTTACGACGGTCTAGTTTTCTGGTTTGCCACCATTTTCCGACTTCTACGAGACCTTGTATGCCACCTACAGTTCCAATGAGAGTGAAGATATCTGAAATGTTCATAAGTTATTGATTTTTTTCTGCAAAATTACCTTGCAAAATCACCTTTCGCCCCTTATCCCGATAAAAACCTTTACCAAGATTCCGCACAAAAAAATCAAGAGAAAGCGAGTTTTTCGTAAAATTTTTACTAATTTTGCATACAAATTACAGAAAAATTATAGATAAATATGAATATCAAAGGTATTTGCGGAGCTATACTTGCATATATTGTTGGCATTGCGCGTATAGCAGGAGGCATTATAAGCATTAATTCTTCGACTTCAGCTACAGAAACCGGAGTCGGCATAGTCCTCATTTTAGTGGGACTGTTCATCTTGTTTAGTATGACGATGCTTTTGATAAAACGAACTATGTTCTGGCTCATGATGGTTTCGTTGTCCATAATCCTTTTCTGGCTCGACGGCTTAATCAACGGATTTCTTCTCTTCGGACATCCTCAGATGTCAGGGCAGATCATCAATCTCTGCTGTGTCATGGTTGTAGTAATGCTTTCACGTTCCATTGTAAAGGGTGATTCTAACAACGAAATTTGAACTGGTAATGAAATTCACTAAGATGCATGGATGCGGCAATGATTATGTCTATATAGATTGCCGCGAGGGAGTGCCCGATAATGTTAATGAATTGGCGATCAGGCTCAGCGATAGGCATAAAGGAATTGGAGGGGATGGAATAATACTGATTTGCAAGTCTGAAAAGGCTGACTTTTTGATGCGTATCTTCAATGCTGACGGATCAGAAGGAAAGATGTGTGGCAACGGCATACGCTGCGTGGCTAAGTATGTATTCGACAAGGGACTGACGGATAAACATCATCTTGAGATCGACACTCTTTCAGGAGTCAAGATCATTGACATAGCTCCAAATGCAAAACCAGGCGATGAAGAAACTTGGGTCACTGTTGATATGGGATTGCCTGTGACTGAAGCCATAGAAGAGACTATCGTCCTTTCTGATGGGTCTAAGCTTACAGGGAGTGTCATATCAATGGGAAATCCGCACTTCGTAGTATACTCCGATGAGACTCCGTCGGATGCGATGGTACTTGGCCAAGGACCGCTTGCTGAGAAACATGAGAGATTTCCGGATCGTTCAAACATTGAATTTGCAAAAGTGACGGGTAAAGATGAAGTGGAGATGAGAGTTTGGGAACGAGGGAGCGGTGAGACAATGGCTTGCGGCACCGGGGCATGCGCTACGGCGGTGGCAGCAATCCTTAGGGGATTGACGGAGAAAGACGTGACTGTTCATTTGCGCGGCGGGGACCTGCGGATTCGGCTTGATGATAATGGGCACGTCTTGATGACCGGACCGGCAACAACAGTATTTGAAGGAGATACATTTTGACTGCAACTCAAGGACGCACGAACCGTGCGTCCCTACTAAGAGTGTATAAGTCTAAGCTTTATGCTTTATTAATTATAAGAAATGATACAGGTAAATGAGAATTTTCTGCTGCTTCCGGAGTCTTATCTTTTTTCTGAAGTAGCAAGACGGGTAAAAGAGTTTCAGGAGGAGAATCCTGACGTCAAGATAATAAGAATGGGGATTGGAGATGTGACGCGACCCTTGTGCAAGGCAGCTATCGAAGCCATGCACCGTGCGGTTGACGATGAGGCCGACACTGCGACATTCCATGGTTATGGTCCGGAACAGGGCTACGCATTTCTGCGCGATAAGATTGCTGATTCCGACTATAAGAAGCGAGGCATAGATATATCTCCTGATGAAATTTTCATCGGCGATGGAGCAAAGAGCGATCTCGGCAACTTCTTTGACATATTGGCACAAGACAGCACGGTGGCTGTGACAGATCCGGTATATCCGGTGTATGTAGACACCAACGTAATGGGAGGCCGCGGAGGCAAACGTCATGGCGAGCATCACGAAGGAATAATATATATTCCATTGAATAAAGAAAATAAATACGTCCCACAATTGCCGGAACAAAGACCGGACGTAATATATCTGTGCAGTCCCAACAACCCGACCGGAACAGCAATGACCCACAAGGAGCTGAAAAAATGGGTAGATTACGCACGAAAAGAAAATTCCCTTATTCTTTTTGACTCTGCCTATGAGGCTTATATACATAGCGAGGATGTGCCACATAGCATATATGAGATAGAAGGAGCAAAGGAAGTGGCGGTTGAATTCCGCAGTTTTTCGAAGACCGCAGGATTCACCGGAGTAAGATGCGGCTACACCGTTGTGCCATTTGCTGTCAAGGGACGCGATTCAGAAGGAAATGATGTAAGCCTCAACCGACTTTGGAACCGCCGTCAATGCACCAAATTCAATGGAGCATCCTATATTTCCCAGCGTGCGGCAGAAGCAGTCTACTCTCCCGAGGGACAGGAACAGATAAAAGAGACCATTGAATACTACATGGAGAATGCCAGAATGATGCGGGAGTCACTCACGGAAGCCGGCTATGACGTGATTGGAGGCGTTGACTCTCCCTACATCTGGCTAAAGACTCCGCAAGGAACGACCTCATGGGAATTTTTCGACTATCTGCTAAAGACCCATGGCATCGTAGGCACACCCGGCTCCGGATTTGGAGAAGAGGGAGAAGGGTATCTGCGTCTGACTGCCTTTAATACACATGAGGCTACAAGGGAAGCCTTATTAAGGGTTAAGAGTTAAGGGGCAAGAGTTTGATTTTAAACCAAAGTTAAAACTTAGGTGTTTTATTAGCAGTTGGCAACGGTAGGGACGCACGGCTCGTGCGTCCGCCCCAAACTGACATAAACCTTCTAAACCATTTAAACCCTTAAACCCTTTAAACTTTACATATTATGGAAAACAATTTGAATATGGCAACAGCTCAGGCCGCGGCACAGGTATCAAAGACAGCGGCGGAAATATCATCAGAATCTGCAAAGATTGCAGCCGAGTCCGGTTTTGCAGCAGCTAAGGATATGGCAGCCGACAAATTGGCGCAGGCAAAAGAAGCTACAACAGACGCAATAGCCGACGCTAAAGCTGCCGCTGCAGATAAGCTGGCAGACGCTAAGGAGGCAGCACAAGCAGCTGCAGCTCAGGCACAAGATAAGGCTGCCGACCTGAAGGAAAACCTCCAAGATAAACTTGCTGATGCAAAGGATGCCCTTGGCGACAAGGTGGATCAGGCTAAGGATGCTATCAGCGGTTTCGCAGCAAAGGCTTTCGACAAGTTCTCAGGATTCGCCGCAAAAGCTTCTGAAGCAGCAGCCCAGAAGGCAAAAGACCTCACTGACTAATGCATAATTTCATTGCATAATAGATTATCGCTTAAACAAAGTAAATAATATCCTGCCCTACTCGGCATTCGATCGGTATAATTAGTATCTACACTAAAAATATGGCTTGATGATTTCATCAAGCCTTCTTTTTTTCAATATAGCGAATATTTTAGCTTATATTATTGCTAAAACGCGGAGTTTTCATTATCTTTGCAAAGATTTCACACATATGCGTTATGACTTGCCTCAATTTTGGCATGTTCAGTTATGCATTATGAATTATGCATTATGAATTGATTAAACTATGAAAAGAATAGCAAGATATTTCGCAGCGGCTCTCTCTGTAGCTGCTATAGCACTCGCCGGAGGATGCGGCGAAAAGGGATTCAAGATTGAGGGACAACTCGCCGACAGCGAAGGCGAAAAAGTGCTTCTTGAAAAGGCTGATTTCTCCGGGTATTGGACCATCGTAGACTCCACCCGCACCGACAGCAAGGGAAACTTCAAGTTCTCACAGCCACAGCAGAGCGGTCCGGAAATATTCCGCCTTACACTCGACGACAAGTACATATATCTCCCTGTTGACTCCACCGAGACACTGACAGTGACCAGCTCAAAGGATAAATTCGGACACGAATTTGAAGTAGCAGGCACGGAGCAAGCTGCCCGCATGGCACAGTTTGAGAAAGACCTTATCGCATTTGTGCCATATATCAACAATGCCGACTCTCTGAAAGACTTCAAGAGACGTGTCTACAACGAATATATGCACGACAGCCGTGGCAACGTGATGAGCTATTATATCCTGACAAAGACCATCGGCAATCGCGCACTGTTTGACCCGGCGACAGAAGACTTTCGCTACATCGTGGCTGTTGCCAACAACTTCCAGCAGTTCCGCCCCGATGATGCGCACACCCCTTTCCTCCTCAATCTGGCAAGAGCTGCACAGCGTCATCATAACGATCAGAATGGTATCCGCACTGTCATAAATGCAGAGGAAATCAAAATGCTTGAGATTGCCCTCAATGACGAAAACGGCAAGGAAAAGAAACTATCTGAAATGGTGGGTAAAGGAAAACCGGTAGTGGTAGCTTTCACCCTTATGCGTGATGGTGCAACCCCGGAGATCAACCGCCAGCTTGCAGAGCTTTATAATGCAGGACGCATTGACATCTACAATGTAAGCCCGGACCGCGACCAGTATGGATGGCGCGAATCTGCCGGCAACCTCCCCTGGACTACTGTACTTGACCCTTCTGCCGGACAAGACAAGGTGTTCACAATGTACAACGTCGGACAGCTGCCAACATTCTTCATCTACAATGCAAATGGAGAGCTTACTGCCAGATGCATGAGTGTGAAGGAGATCAGGGAAAAACTCTAACCAAATGCATAATGCACAATGCATAATGCATAATTCAATGCTGATGTGTAATTTGATTTTGGAAATAGAATCACTATGATGGATTGGAAAGATGCGCTCGCCTCACTCTCCGGTCTCCCCGATGGAGAGCCGGAAGAATCCCTTACCCCACTCTCCAATGACCCCACGACCTCACAAAACAACAACCAAAAGACTCCTCTCCATGTCCTGATTGAAAAGAAAGGGCGTGGGGGGAAGACAGCTACTATCGTGGAAGGTTTTGAGATTTCAGACGAGGAAGTAGACGATATAGCACGCACGCTCCGCAAGAAACTCGGTACGGGAGGGAGCGCGCGTGGAGGCGAAATCCTCATCCAAGGCGATCGGAAAGCCGATGTCATGAAGCTACTGAAGGAAATGGGATATAAAGTCAAAGGTTAAGAGTCAAGGGTCAAGAGTCAAGAGATTGCAAAATAATTAATAATCGATCGTTAAACATTAGAATAAGTGCTGCAACTTCAACGAGCATCAGCCGGGTCAGGAAAGACATATACGCTGGCGAAAAAATTTATTGAATATTATATATCGCAACCCGACGACTCAGGAAGACGCCGACTAAGACCTGCACGTGCTCTCCGCGATTCACTGCAACACATACTTGCCATCACCTTTACAAACAAGGCTACCAATGAGATGAAGCTGCGAATTGTAGACAAACTCAATTCATTGGCTTCATGGACTCCTGCCATTCCCATTTCGAATGTAGACTATCTGGCAGATTTCACTCAAGAATTCGATTGCAGCCCGCAAGAGATTGCCTCCTTGTGCAAATATGCACTGAAGGTTTTGCTGACCGACTATGGCGACTTCAAGGTCTCCACCATCGACTCCTTTTTCCAGACTGTGCTGCGCACATTCGCCTATGAGGCAGACCTTGACGACACATATCAGCTTGAGCTCGATTCGAATTATGTCACCCAGATGGGACTTGACACTACGCTCGATGAAATAGACACTGCAGAGCAATCGACACAAGGAGCGGAATGGGTAAAAAACATGATGGAAGACAAAGCCGCTTCCGGAAAAGGATGGAATATATTCCAGAAAAAAGAGAGCCGTCACTCCGTATATGGAGAGATATTGAATGCCAGCAGAAACTTAGCTAAAGAAGACTTCAAGGATATCAGGGAAAGTCTTGATGACTACTTTGAAGAAAATCCTGACTTCTTTTCCACCTACAAACAACTCTGCCACCATTACGAGCAGCCACAACGAGATGCTTTTACAAAGATGAAAAACGCTGCCCGGGAAGTTCGCGATGCATTCCGGGAAGCAGGACTCGACATGGATGCCACTGCAGGCACCTACCTTGCTTCAAGAGTAAAGAATATGGCAGAATCCTGGGATTGGAATCATCCTGTAGACAAAGGGGCTACTTTCAAGGTCCCGGAATTCACCCGAAAGGGGGCTACCACAAGGGTGTTTCATCCAAAAAAGGAGAACCCTCATCTCGGCACTCCAATCGAAGACCATATTGAAGCACTCGCCGTCCGAATGTATGAATGCTTCGAAGAATGGCGCGCAGAAGCATCATCAGACAAGATGATGCGCTGGAACATCTATCGCGCCACGATGCCTTATGTAGGTATTCTACAAAGCGTAAGAAGCAACTCCCGTCTATTCCTAACCGACAGCAACACTGTGGAGCTTGGAGAGACCAATTCGATACTCAAGAGGATCATTGGGAAGGATGACGCCCCATTCGTCTACGAACGCCTCGGCAGCCGACTTGAGCATTTTCTCATTGATGAATTCCAGGACACAAGCAACCTGCAATGGCATAATATGCGCCCGCTCCTTAAAGAGAGCGAGGGAAAGGGCTTCGACAATCTCATCATTGGAGACGCAAAGCAAAGCATCTACCGCTTCCGCAACGCAGACCCAAGCCTGATCACTTCGACAGTGCCAAAAGAATTTGCAAAAAACGTCAGAATATGCGGCAACACTCCGGCAGAGAACACCAACTGGCGAAGCAGTCTTAGGATTGTGAAATTCAACAATCTCTTTTTCCGGTTTTTCTCAAAAGAGCTCGGAGAGCGAATGGAAGAGCTTTACTCAAACACAGTGCAGCCTGCTTCGCATAAAGAAGAGAAAGGATATGTCAAGATACAGCTTTTCGACAAAAATACCGGTGATGATGACGTGCCGGCGCATTTCGATGAAATTCCGGAGCTTATTGCCGATATGCTGCGCCGGGGCTATGAAATGAGAGAGATTGCCGTCCTCGTCGACACTCACCAGCAAGGCACCCAGATCATAGAGCGCATCATGCTCTATAACGTAAGGGAAGACACTGATCAGAAAATAAATTTCATAAGCGCAGATTCGCTCCAAGCCGGGGAATCACCTGCAGTGCAGACTGTCATATCAATTCTGGAAGCAATCAACAACGGCACTCATGCCCGGCTTAATCCGAAAGAAGAGAGAAAAGAGAAAGGAGCCGGCGACTGGAGCAAATTGCGAGCAGACTTCAGCTTCTTCGCCATGCGCAATCCTGATGCCCCCCTTTCGGAATTGCTTGCCCGTTTTCTTGATGGAGAGTATAATCCTGACTCTATCCGCGACATGCTCGCTGAGATGAGCACCACCGTGCTCCCTGCTCTCGTAGAGAATATAATCCAGCACTTCATTCCCCCTCATTCCCGGCAGTCGGAAGCTGCATTTCTCGCTGCCTTGCAGGATATGGTGATAGAATACTGTGAAGGGCACACTTCCGACATCGCATCGTTTCTGCAGTGGTGGAATAAAAAAGGATGCTACAAATCCATTTCCTCACCCGAGGATGCAGATGCAGTCAACATCATGACTGTACACAAATCGAAAGGTCTGGAATTCAGATGCGTGATAGTGCCTTTCTCCAAGCAGTCAATAGAGCCGATGTCGACTCAGCAGAAAGAATGGCTATGGGTGGAGCCGGACTTATCGGAGGCCGGGGATATTCCACAAATACCTTGGATACCGATATGGAGCGAGCCAAGGCTCAAGAATACCATCCATGCCGACATCTATCAGACATACCTCGACAACTATATGACCGACAAAGTGAACATGGCATATGTGGCATATACCCGCGCCATTGACGAACTATATATCTATACGCCTTGCTCACTTAAGGATGACGGCACGTCGTCTGATACAAAGCGTATCGGATACTATCTTTGGAGATGCGGGGCTGAAGCTGAAGAGATCATTGAAGATATCAATAAGTCATATCCCAATGCAATCAAATATATACCTTCAGCCGATGAAATCAATGTAGATGTTGATAACCGGTCATGGAGCCTCGGAGAGCCACTTGGAAAGGATGCCATAATTGCCGGACGCAAAAAGAAAGAAGGGAACGCTGAAAATCATATACTATCCGACTATCGCTGCGGCACGGTGATTCCTGCCCTTATCTATTCTGATCCCACCAGCCCTGATACCGACACTCTTCCTTTGGAGCTTAATGAAGACACTGCTGACGAAGCGGAATCTGAGCAAAGCCGACACTATGGGGAATTGATGCACAGCATAATGGAAGGGATCAATACCAAGGCCGATCTTCCTCGAGTTTTGCTACGCGCCAAGACAGCGGGATTGATAAGCACGCAGGAAATGGAAGAGATGAAGCTTCAGCTGTCAGATGCATTAGACAGCGTAAGCAGCTACGGATGGTTTGAGCCGGGATGCCGCGTGATAAACGAACGCGGCATAGCAATCGACGGGAAGGTGCGTCGCCCTGACAGGATAGTAGTCAGGCCTGACGGCACAGCCATAATCGTAGACTATAAATTCGGGGAGCAACGCAACGACAAGGCATACACAAGGCAAGTGAAGAGATATTCGGAAGCTCTCCTGAAGACAGGCTTGGTAAAAAAATGCGAGGCCTACATATGGTATGTAAGCCTCGGAGATGTGGTAAGTTGCACATAATATCTTCGCATTTCGCACTACGCGATACGCACTACGCGCTACGCTTAACGACGTGAGCAGCGCCAGCCATATGCAATGATGACGAGGAAGCAGATCAATGGCAACACAAACGACAGGTTAACTGCCGGGAAGCCGCCAATCACTCCGCAGTCGATGATCTTGGCCTGAACGGGAGGAAGCACCGAACCACCCAAAATGGCCATGATCAAGCCGGCGGCCCCAAACTTGGCATCATCGCCCATACCGTCCAATGCTATGCCATAGATTGTAGGGAACATCAGCGACATGCAAGCCGAAACCCCTACCAGACAATAGAGCCCCATCCTATCTTGGAAAACGATCACCCCTACGGTCAGAATGGCTGCCGCCACAGCAAGAATAGCCAAAAGGCGTCCGGCATTGACATAGCGAAGCAGATATGTGCAGACGAAACGACTGCAGCAGAATATAGCCATGGCAATGATATTGTATTTTTGCGAAAGCACCTCTGCAGCCTTTTCTCCCATACCCTCAAGCATGAAGACACGGGTGCCATACTGAATAATGAAGGTCCAGCACATTATCTGCGCCCCTACGTAGAAGAACTGGGCAATCACACCCTCACGATAGCGAGTCTGCGAGAAAATCCTCTTCAATGTAGGCAAAAAGTCGATGGAATGCGATTTGTCTCCGTTTTTCGGCATCTTCACTACAGCAATAACGACAAACATCAGCACTACCACCAGTCCGATGAATACATAGGGAGAGATAAGCGTGAGAAGATCTGCATCGCGCACAGCCTCAAACTCAGCATCGGTGAGGCGAGCCCTTTCCTCAGTCTCAAGAGGATTCAGACGTGCCTGAATGAAGTTCATCGCAACCCACATACCCATCAACGAGCCGACAGGATTAAACGACTGTGCCATATTGAGGCGACGCGTAGCTGTCGCTTCCGGACCCATAGAAAGGATATATGGATTACAGCTTGTCTCCAGAAAAGAGAGTCCGCACGTAAGGATGAAATAAGCTATAAGGAATGGATAGTAGCTGCCCGTGAGCATTGCCGGATAGAAGAGGAATGCCCCGCAGGCATACAGGCCAAGTCCGAGAAGGACACCTGCCTTGTAGGAGAACTTGCGGATGAATATTGCCGCAGGGAATGCCATGGCAAAGTATCCGCCATAGAAAGCCACCTGCACAAGGGTGCCATCGGTCACACTCATGCGGAATATCTTTGAAAATGCCTTCACCATCGGGTTGGTGATATCGTTGGCAAAGCCCCACAATGCAAAGCAGCTGGTGATAAGAATAAAGGGAACGAGATAGCTCACCCCGTTCATGCTAAGGAGTGAATGGGAGCCGCCATCTGCGGCTCCCTTGGTATTGTCTTTCATGGTTATCAGTAAATATGTTTATCTTTCAATTCGCACCACGCATTGCGCACTACGCATTTCTCATTACTTATAAATCGGCCCGTAAGCTGCACAGGCACGATAGTCGGCTCCTTCTTTATTCATGCCGAATGCATTCCAGGCGGCCGGACGGAAAATCTTATCCTCCTCCACATTGTGCATACATACCGGGATACGTAGTATCGATGCGAGTGTGATGAGATCTTGCCCGATATGGCCATAAGAGATGGCTCCGTGGTTGGCTCCCCAATTGTTCATGACAGAATATACATCTTTGAAAGCATCACGGTCAGGACAAAGACGAGGCACAAACCATGTAGTAGGCCATGTCGGGTCGGTACGCATATCGAGCACCTTGTTGATTTCAGGGTCAACATCTGCCGTCCATCCTTCAGCAATCTGGAGCACCGGACCAAGTCCCTTCACGAGATTGAGGCGCATCATGGTGACAGGCATACCACCCTTTGTAAGGAAGTTTGAAGAAAATCCTCCTCCACGGAAATAGTCACGGTCTGCAGGATACCAAGTAGTGGCCTCCAGGCATTTCTCAACGTCAGCATCAGTCATATCCCAATGCTGCTTCATCACCGGAACTCCATTTGCATCTACCGACTGTCCGGTGCCATCGAGAGTCGTTGCCCCGGAATTGATGAGATGGATCATTCCTCCTGCAGCGCGTCCGGTCAGCTCCTTGCCGGTAACTCGATAGACTGCCTCGGGGCTCCAATATGTGCGCACATCGCTGAAGAATTGTGCTCGGTTGGTGAGCAGATGGCCGAAGAGCATTGCCACTCCATTGCATGCATCATTTTCAGTGGCAAGCACGAAAGCCTCGCGTATACCGTTCCAGTCAAAAGAAGTGTTGAGTAGAGCCTCGGTAAAATCGCCGTTAGGATAGAAATCGGTCCATTGGCGCTGACCCTGGAATCCTCCTGCAATGGCATTATGTCCGAGGGCTTCCTCTTTGAAACCCATTTCCTTCAGTTTTGGGTTCCCCTTAAGCAGGTCGCGTACGATAAGGGTCATCTTCACTACAAATTCCCAATCGGCTTCCTTCTGCTCTCGGGTTTTCTTTTTCTCAGGTCGATTCTTGAAGTCCTCTCCTTCGCGTGGCTTGCAATATTTCTCAGTCCACGCCATAGCCTTTTCATACTCTTCCTGATCAAAGATGCCCTCGCTCATACGGCGGATGATTTCGGTAGCATCGACTGATTCCGTACGCATTCCGAGATATTCCTGAAAGAAATCCGGATTTACTATTGAACCTGCGATGCCCATAGAAACACTGCCGATTGAAAGATAGGACTTACCACGCATGATAGCTACAGCGAGTGCTGCCCTTGCAAAACGCAATAGCTTCTCTTGAACGTCGGACGGGATACTGTTGTCGTCAAGATCCTGCACATTATGTCCGTAGATACCAAATGCAGGGAGACCCTTCTGGGCATGGGCAGCCAACACAGCAGCGAGATATACGGCTCCGGGACGTTCAGTACCGTTGAATCCCCACACGGCCTTTGGCCAATGAGGATGCATGTCCATGGTCTCAGAACCATAGCACCAGCACGAGGTCACTGTAATCGTAGCGCCTACCCCTTCTCGCTCGAATTTTTCAGCACAGGCTGCAGTCTCGGGGAAGCGTCCGATAGTGCCGTCGGCAATCACGCATTCCACCGGAGTGCCGTCGGGGTATTTTAGATTATTTGAAATAAGGTCGGCTACAGCCTTAGCGAGATTCATGGTCTTGTCTTCAAGACTCTCACGCACACCCCCCTGACGTGCGTCGATGGTGGGGCGTATACCGATTTTTGGGTATTTGTTCATGGGTTGTTAAGTTGTGATGTTGTGGGGTTGTTAGGTTAAGTAAACAAAAAGGGCCTGCAGTGCGAAACGACACTGCAGGCCCACAGAATATTCATTAGTCACGGCTTCCGCCGAAAATGCGAAGGATGAAGAGGAAGAGATTGATGAAATCAAGATAGAGATTCATCGCGCCCATTGTAGCAAGCTTGTCGGCAAGAGCCGGATCAAGATTGGCAGCGGCAAGCTGCTTCACTTGCTGGGTGTCCCAAGCGGTAAGACCGGTAAAAATCAGCACACCTACAATAGAGATGATATAACTCATCGTGCCACTGTGAAGGAAGATATTGACAACCATAGCGATGATGAGGCCGAAAAGAGCCATCATCAGGAATGAACCCATCTTCGTAAGGTCTGCCTTAGTGAAATATCCATACACTGTCATTGCACCAAATGTGCCCGCCGTAATGAAGAAGGTGGCAACGATGGCTGACATCTTATATGCCAAGAAGATACTGCTCAAGAATGTGCCCATTAGAGCTGAATAGACGAGAAAGAGAATAAGCACTGTCCCACTCGACATCTTCTGCATGCGTGCCGGAATCAGGATAGCCATGGCAAACATACCGATGATCAAAGCCCAGAACACTATCTGATTGCCAAAAATGATATTAAGCAATGCCGGACTGGAAGCCACGCCAAGTGCGCAGAAAGCCGACACGAGGAGTCCGATAAACATGCGGACGTATACGCGCTTCATGACCGAGTTAGTCTGACGCGCCACTGCAGCTCCACCATAATAAGGAGGAGGAGTCTGCTGCTGATTATTAAAATCTGGATACATATTCAATATAGTTTATATTAATTTCTATTATATAGACAATGTAATATGCCTTTCGGTTTAATCTTACATCCTTTCAGGCATCTCCATGCCAAGCAGAGCAACCCCGGTCTTGAGAGTGCGGGCCACAACATAGCTCAGGAGCAGACGCAGCTGGCGCACAGCCGGGTTCTCTTCCTTCAAAATGCTGTAGTCATGATAGAACCGGTTGTATTCCTTTGCAAGCTCGAAGCAATAGTTTGCTATGAGCGACGGGCTATAGCTTCTGCCAGCTTCCTTCACCACCTCGGGGAAGTCTGCCACCTTCTGGATCAGATCAGACTCTGCCTCGTTGGGAATAGCTGTCGGCATATAGAGAGGATCGAAGTCATCACCGGCGCGACGAAGCACAGACTGAACCCGGGCATATGTGTACTGAAGGAATGGACCGGTATTGCCGTTGAAGTCAATAGACTCCTTGGGGTTGAAGAGCATATTCTTGCGAGGATCTACCTTAAGGAGGAAATACTTCAATGCTCCCATACCTACGATGCGAGCCACCTCAGCGCGTTCATCTTCCGGCATATCGGCAAATCGTTCGGCACCGGTCTCTGCAGCATCGGCAATCATCTTGTCGATAAGGTCATCAGCATCCACTACTGTTCCTTCGCGGCTCTTCATCTTTCCTTCAGGAAGCTCAACCATGCCGTAGGAGAAATGCGTAAGGTCTTTGCCCCACTTGAAACCAAGCTTATCGAGGAGCAGCGAGAGCACCTGGAAGTGATAGTTCTGCTCATTGCCCACTACGTAGATCATCTTGTCGATCGGGAAATCTTGATAGCGTAGTTTTGCAGTCCCTATGTCCTGGGTCATATAGACAGATGTGCCGTCTGCACGAAGCAGGAGCTTATGGTCGAGTCCGTCGGGAGTCAGGTCTGCCCATACAGAGCCATCTTCCTTGCGATACATGATTCCTTCATCGAGACCCTTTAGCACGAGATCCTTGCCTTGAAGATAGGTGTCACTTTCGTAATATATTTTGTCGAACCCTACGCCAAGACGCTTGTAGGTCTCGTCAAAACCAGCATACACCCACTCGTTCATCATCTTCCATAGGTCGCGCACTTCCTTGTCGCCTGCTTCCCATTTACGGAGCATCTCGCGGGCCTCGAGCATGAGAGGAGACTTTGCCTTGGCTTCATCTTCTGAGATTCCCTCTTTTTCCATCAGGCTCCTTACCTCTTCCTTGAAGTGCTTGTCGAAAAGCACATAGAAGTCACCGATCAGATGGTCGCCTTTCTTGCCGGTAGACTCAGGTGTGGCTCCCTCACCCCACTTCTTCCATGCGAGCATAGACTTGCAGATGTGTATGCCTCGGTCGTTGACAATATTAGTCTTCACCACCTTATGGCCGTTAGCCTCGAGGATCAGAGAAAGAGAGTAGCCGAGGAGGTTATTGCGGACATGCCCGAGATGAAGGGGCTTGTTGGTGTTTGGACTTGAATACTCCACCATCACGAGGTCGGAGTTCTCATCGGCATGGCGGATTCCAAATTCAGGATCTTCGGCAATGCTATGGAGAGTAGTCAGCCAGAATGTCGGATTCACAGATATGTTGAGGAAGCCCTTCACCACATTGAATTTCTCCACAGCGGGCACATTTTCCACAAGCCACTCCCCTATCTCTGTGGCAGTGGCTTCGGGCGACTTGTGCGAAGCCTTCAGAAATGGGAATGCCATTATAGTGAGGTTTCCTTCAAATTCTTTTTTAGTCTGCTGAGGCTGTATCTTTTCAGCAGGGAAATCAAGACTGTAAAGAGCCTTGACAGCATCACTCACACCTTGTGTGATAATAGATTCTATCTTCATTTTCTAAGATTGTCAAATTCGTATGCAAATTTAACAATAAATACCGATATTAGCAAATAAAAAGCGGCAGGCTCCCTGCCACGAAGTGGAGGAAGCCTGAAATTAATGAAATGTCCTTTTATTCAAGGAAATTTTTTACTTGCCAAGCCCATCGGCCGGTTTGAATTTCACAACCTTGCGAGCCTCGATCTGGATTTTTTCTTTCGTACGGGGGTTGATGCCCTCGCGAGCGGGTTTTTCTACCACTGCAAAAGTGCCGAAGCCGATGAGCTGCACTTTGTCTTCGTTAGCGAGAGCCTGTTCGATAGATTCGAGCACAGCGTCGAGGGCCTTCTTTGAGTCTACCTTGCTGAGACCAGCCTTAGCTGCGATTTCATTTACGAGATCTGTCTTGTTCATAATTCTAAGTTTTGGTTTTGTATATATTTATTAGTTATTCTTTATATATAAACGCTTTTCAAAGCGCAAATATAGTGTTAAAAACGTTAATAGCAAACTTTTCTAAGAAAAAAAAATAAAAAATATATAAAATTTTACGTTTTTCGCCCTTCCACACTATAAATACGGACTAAAATTGCTAAATTTGCAGTATAAAACAGTATATAAACCTCAAAGCAGAATATAAATGTACAACGGATCATCTTCCGGAGGCTGGTGGCGATCAATCCCACCGGTGACCAAAAACTTGATAATAATCAATCTTATCGTTTGGCTGGCAGAAATACTCGTGCCGCACTTCTCAAACACCCTCGTTGACCGACTGGGTCTTCATATGTTCGGGAGTTCGCTCTTCAATCCGGCACAGCTCTTCACCTATATGTTTATGCACGACCCTCACAGTCCGGCACACATACTCTTCAATATGTTCTCACTATGGATGTTCGGCAGAATCCTTGAACAAGTGTGGGGTGCCAAGCGCTTCCTTATGTTCTATCTCGTGTGTGGTGTCGGGGCTGCACTTGTGCAGGAAGGGGTATGGGAACTTACATGGAAATCAGAATACATCGATGGCATAGCCAGACTTAACGGACTCACCTCCGAACATATGAGAGCCATAGTGGATGCAGGAATCCAAAGTGGCGATGCCAAGTGGATTGATGCAATAGCAAGCTTCAAGTCGATGATGGTGACCATCGGCGCTTCCGGAGCCATCTACGGTATACTGCTTGGTTTTGCCTTCACATTCCCGGATATGCCTCTCTACCTGTTCTTCATCCCTGTGCCCATTAAGGCAAAATATATGGTGATCGGCTACGGCGTGATCGAATTCTTCCTCGGAGTGAGTGGCAGCATGAGCACAGTGGCGCATTTTGCCCATCTTGGGGGTATGCTTTTCGGTATCTTCATCCTCCTTTATTGGAAGAAAAAGGGTATGCTGCATAGATATTAAGTATAGAGGATGGATGACTTAAAGAAAGAAAACGGGAATATATGACAATAATTAATAAGTGGAAAAGATATTGTGACGGGAGCTCAGCTTTGGCATGGCTTACGCTCGGGCTGGTGCTGATATGGATTATAGTGACTGTCATCACTATCCTCGGGCATCTGATGCATTTCACCATACCCGTAGCTCAATGGACTACCCTGCCCTCTTTCTTTCCTCTTTTCCTCAGTCGACCGTGGACACTCCTTACCTATATGATGGTCCATTTCGACGTATTGCATATGCTTTTCAATGTGCTGTGGCTCTACTGGTTTGGCAGAATAATGCTTGTCACTCTATCAGACAGGCATTTGCTACTCTCATTCATCGGTGGCGGCATCATTGGTGGACTTTTGTTTCTCGTAGCTGCTGCAATAGGATATGGTTCAGGTTGGCTGTGCGGATGCAGTGCAGCAGTGATTGCAGTGATGTGTGTGGCTGCCATCAGGCTGCCCGACCATAGGATCCGCCTATTCCTGATAGGGGAGGTAAAGCTGAAATGGGTGGCAGTTGCGTGCTGTCTGCTGACATTTTTAGGAGGAGGTGGAAATCAGGCCGCCCATATAGGCGGGTTGATTTGGGGCATAGCAATCGGGCTTATGCTCAGGAATGGCATCGACCCTGCAAAATGGATTCCCAACTTTCATAGAGTAGGATCCAATGCCACATATGATCGTAGACCCGACATGATGGTCCGTGTGCTTAAGCAACGCCAAAATGATATGGAACGCCTCGATTCGCTTCTCGACAAGATAAAGCTTTCCGGCTATGAAAGCCTCTCTCGCAAAGAACGCAAGGAGCTCAACGACCTCTCTGCCCGTCTCAAAAAATAGAACTTTTCAATATTATTTTTAATCTTTAATAGCTTTCCGACAGTGATAATCATTTCCCCCCTCATACGCCTTTGCCTGAAAATCATATCTATTGTGCTGTTCATTGTCACTCTTGCAGCTGCCTACGGCGGCAAATGCAACCCTGAATACATGACAGTGCCATCGGTGCTCGTGCTTGCACTCCCCTATCTTGCGATAGCTACATTGATTACCGGAATTGCGTGGCTATTGTCAGGACGTCTCATAATGGCTGCTGCTGCCGCAGGCACTCTCTTTTTAGGGTGGGGAACTCTAAAAGATGTGACTCCCCTTGCCTTTTCCAAGTCGCCTGAAGATGAGACACGCACATTCAGGCTTATGACATTCAATTCGCTCCACCTCGCTGACACTACCAAGGCAGATGCACCCGGCAACCGAGCAATTAAGTTTCTTACTGAGTCCGGCGCTGATATCATATGTCTGCAAGAACTCGTCAATTTTGAAGACCCTAACGAGATTCATCACTGGAGTCGCGGACTGATCGACTCATTGTATGCGGCATATCCTTATAGAGCCTCAGGCTTCGCCAATGCCCATGACCTGAAGGTTCTTTCAAAATATCCTGTCAATGCTGTTCAAATCAAGTGCGATAGTCAAGAGGATGGAGCCTATTGGGGCAAGCGCAGAAGATGGGCTCTTTTTGAAGTCGATATCAAAGGCCTCAAGCTCCCGATCATCAATTTTCACATGACTTCCTATGAGCTTACCGACACAGAACGGGAGGTAGTGACCGAAATAAGGGGAGTCAGCACTGCGAAAAAAAGTTATGAGGAGTTCCGCTATGAGATATTCCCCAAGCTTGGCGAGGCTTTCCGCACGAGGGCAAAGAATGTGCAAGAGATGATAAGCACAACGGCAGACATCACTCCACTCATTGCCTGCGGCGACTTTAACGATGTGCCGGGAAGTTGGTCGTATAGGCTAATGAGAGAAGCTGGTTTTCAAGATGCCTATCCGGAGACAAGTCTCGGTCCCACCAATACCTTCAACCAATTTCTCTTCCTATTCCACATTGACCAAATTTTCTACCGAGGTCAACACCTTAAGGCACTCAAGACCAAACGCCACCGCATCAATACTTCCGACCATTACCCTATAGAGGCCACTTTCGAGATCCTCCCCTGACACTAAGGCGTAATATCATCAGACGATGATTTACTAAATGGGACACTTTTTTATATCCACACGTCTCGTCGTATATAATTACATTATTATTAATACATTAACTCATATTTTTCATATTACAAAGGGATCTGTTTATATATGATTTTAACTTAATAAATGTTAAAATTAAGTTTTTTGCACTTTTTCTTTAAGCCTTTTTTGCTACTTGCGCGTTGTAAAGGTACAATTTCACTGAAACGGATCACTCCTTCATTGAAGCTG
>JAIDSL010000097.1 GCA_029061255.1 Muribaculaceae bacterium | reverse complement strand
CCGTGGCTTTCCCTGAGTCAGAATTAGTCTACAAGTCTGCAACAACCCGTCGGCGCATGGGGCATAAGCGCCATCCACGGAAAACGTTTTCAGGCATTCAGGCCGGCAAAGTGGTGACACGTCTGAATGCCTTTTTTTTATATGATGGAGTCTAAATCTTCGGCGCATAAAAGAAAGAGGGGACGCTGCCTGAGATTGAAGGCGCGTCCCCGAGATGTGCAAGCTAAGCAGTAGATAAAGTGCATATAAGCCTATGGTTGAAATAAATGAGTGTTCTCTTCTGCAAAATCGCTCATCTGCGACTCGAATGCAAAAGTATAAAAATATTTTCAATCCAAAAACCACCAAAATTGCATTTTCAAACCAAAAGGACTAATTCAGTAGACAAGTTGACGAAAAAAGCTTCCAAGTAGACAAAAATAATGTTCACTGAATTTGTAAAAGTTGACATAAGCGACTAAAAAATCAGCAAAAATGATTATATTTGCAACTTCAATACAAAATACTATCCCAAAGTGACTTTTAAGACACTGCCATGAAGCACATCGAATACAAATCTACAAGAATAGTCCTGCTGCTGTCTGCGATCATACTGACAGCAGTATCTTCATGCCGGAACTCAAAAGATGAGCCTACTTCCAACAAAGAGATTACGGAAATCAACGACTTGCTTCGTAAAGGAGATTCTGAAAAAGCCGTACGTTTGACCGATGCACTTAAACGAGACGCTCTTTCAAGAGGGGACTCGGCATTATGGTGCGAAGCGATGGTGCAACAGGGTGTCAACGCCTATTATTTGGGCAATCCACCGCTTGTGCTCGCTTCCGCCGACTCAGCCATATCATGGCTATCACGTCAAAAGCCCACAAAAAATCGAGCAAGACTCCTCGCTAAAGCATATCAGAACCATGGGGCTTATTATGATCAATACTATTTCAATCCTGATTCATCTGCCATCTATTTTCGCAAGGCTGTAGACAATACTGAGCTTTCGGAAATACGTGAAAACCTACCGCAGGCATATGGGAACTATGCAAACGCAATGCGCATGGCTGCGGCGCTTGACAGCGCAGCTTTCTATTATCATCGAGCTATCACCACAGCCGATTCACTTGGACTCGAGACTATACACTACATACCTCTTTACAACGGAATAGCCTCCGTTCTCACCGACATGAGAGACTTCGACAACAGTGCCATATGGTGGAAGAAATCAATGGAGATCCTCGAGTCAATGAATCAATATGATAAATTCAACACACTTACCGGGTATGGCAATGATCTTTATTATCGAGAAGACTATGAAGGAGCAAACAGGGTATTCTCTCGCTTGCGAAAAATGCTTGACTCTGTGCCAGGAGCCCAATGGGAAATCATGTTTACCGACGTGAATCTTGCAGACTCTCATATAAGGCTCGGGAACACCGCTAAAGCATTGGAAATGCTTGATTCTGCTGCAATATACTTCACAGAGGAGCAACCCAACCCGATGGTGACTTCATATATACACACTCTACAGATTAGAGCAGCCCTTGCCAAGGGGGAATATGAAAAAGGACTCAGCCTTGCAAAAGCTCATCCGGAGGCAGATACACTCAGGCTTGAGCAACATTTGGCACGACTTAAGGCACTCGAAGCTTTATATAACAACATTGGCAACAACAGGCTGGCGTATGACACCAGATGCAGACATGACCAACTCAACGATTCCTTAAGATCTTACAAACTAAGCCAGCAAATATCAGCCCTTAATGCAAGATATCAGCGTGACCGACGAATACTTGACCTTGAAGCTGACAGCACCAGACAACAGGCACACATCTACAAGCTGATGGCTGCCATTGCCATAGCAATAGCCGTCATCATAGGTCTCACGCTCCTATACGTAGTGAGGCGAGCAAATATGCACCGCCGTGAACAACGAATGATGAACAAGATCATCTCCCTAAGGCAGGAGAATCTACGTAACCGTGTAACTCCTCACTTCATCTACAATGCGCTCAACCATGAACTCCATAATGAGAAAAACGGGAATCCCTCTCATCTTGACTCACTGGTGCATCTTATAAGAAGACAACAGATAATTGCCTCAGAACTTCTCATACCTTTTTCAGAAGAACTCAAATTCACCGAAGACTACATCCAAGTGATCGGAGACAATGGTCGGGATCCATTCGACTATCACTACGAAATAGAAGCAGGCATCAACCCTGAGTTCCCTTTCCCGTCGATGACACTTCAGATACTTGTAGAGAATGCTTTCAAACACGGGTTCACCACGCTTACGCCCGGAACGGAAAAGAAACTGTATATAACCGTGAGGAAGGCTGATGAAAACCGAATCTCTGTAAGTGTATTCAACAATTGCGGATCCGTGCCATCAAACTCAGAAAAGGGGGGAACAGGGCTTCATGTTTTGGTGGAGACACTGCGACTTTTAAACGAGCACAATAAAGAACAGACCATATTCAATATAGATATGGATGCCGAATGCTACGGCCTTAAAGGATATAATGCCACTATCACTTTGCCAAACAATCTTAAACAATGAGCGAAAACAACCAATTCAAAAAGAAAAAAGCGTTGATAATCGACGATGACTTACCCAGCATCATGCTACTTGCTGAGGAACTAAACAGACGTGATGATATAGAACTGTGTGCGACTGCAGAGACTTTGCTTGAAGGAGAGCAACTCATATTCCAACATAAACCTGACGTTGTTTTCCTCGACATGAAATTTCCTGAGGGGAATGGATTAGCCTGGTATGAAGAAGCAGAGCTGCCCGATAACACAAGGGTCGTTTTTCATACTTGCTATCAGCGCTACATACATGATGCGCTTTCTCTTAAGGTCTTCGACTTCTTGCTTAAGCCGTTCGAAGCCTCAGAGCTTGATGTGGTCCTAAAAAGACTAAAGAGTTTGCCATCCGAAAACGCCCGGACCCAGATTCAATCATTGGAAACACCTAATTTTCATTCAGGGTCGTCACGTGGATCTCGGTTAATTTCTATTACATCGGTGACCAACTCAAAGGTAATCGTCAATCCCTCAGAGATAGTCTATTTCCGATACATATCTGAACGCAAGATATGGGAATGTGTATTCTATAGCCTCAAGCGAATCATCTTAAAAAAACAGACAACGGCTGAAACCATACTTGGATATGGACCAGACTTCGTACGCACCCACAAACATTTCATAGTCAACGTGAGATATATCGGAATAATCAACGGCAATGACTGCATACTTCTTCCTCCACTTGACAATATTTCCGAAATCAAGATTTCAAAGACGTATCGAAGGGAGCTTATGGATCGATTCTATGATATTTGAATAAACCTACCGGCACTGACTGTGGTTGTATAAGTAGATAAACACAGTCGATTATGGATAAAAACGACACCTCTGGAACAAAGAGAAAAGACTTAATTGAGAAAATTCTCAAGATATTAGTGCCGATTGGAGTGTCGGCAGCCATGATCATATGGATGTCGCACAAGCTTGATTTCCACAAGATATGGGAAATCACATCACATGATTGCAACTACTGGTGGCTTCTGCTCGTAATGATCCTCACTATGCTGTCGTATTCAATACGAGGGATAAGGTGGGGCTACCAACTGCGCGCTGCCGGAATACCAAGGATGTCGGTGGTCTCCGAGAGTGTCTCAATCTTTTCTGCTTATGCCATCAATCTCCTTGTACCATACTTAGGAGAAGCTTGGAGATGTGTCTATGTGGTCAGGAAAGAGAATGCCAAGCTATCGACAGTGGTGGGCACAGATCTTGCCGACAGAAGTTCTGATTTCGTCATGATAGTGCTTCTTCTCGGTTTGGCTCTTATTGTCGCAAATCCGGCTCTCACCCACTTTTTTGACCAGTATTCGTTCGGACGAGACATAGAAAACATATTTTCAAAATGGGAGCTTTGGACAGGGCTCGCCATAGCTGTCGGCATCTTCATTCTATGCGATATAAAATATAAAGATTCTAAATTTTTCAAAGGGATAAATCTAAGCATCTCAAGGATGTGGCAAGGATTCAAAGTCATCTTCACAATGAAGGGGAGATGGACTTATCTTTTCCTGACCATAGCCATATGGGTGTGCTACTTCCTAAAGATTTATCTTGTATTCTTCGCATTTCCGTTCACACGCGAATTACTAACGCATCCGGGCTATGCTTACGGCCTGTTACCGGGCTTGGTGGCATTCGTTTTTGGTTCGTTCAGCATGGCGATCCCAAGCAACGGAGGACTTGGACCATGGAATATTGCCGTCATGTATGCACTGATGCTCTACGGCATTGGACATACCGATGCCGCTGCATTCTCAATAGTAGCATGGAGCACCCAGACATTCATGACTATCCTTCTCGGTATTTTCTCAATGATCTACATTGCAGCAACTAAAAGAAAAAAGAAAGTAAATATGCCGAACAACATATGAATATCCAAAACCTTGCTTGAAATAATGTGTTTGAGTGGTATATTACATAACCTTTAAAACATACAGTTATGAAGAACACACGATTTACTACTCTACGCACAGCAGCTTGCTTACTCATCATGGCAGCAGCTACATCAGTTTCATTTGCCCAAACAGATGCGACTGAAAAGAAGATCAAAGACCATCGTACCAATCCGGAGGTATTCTTCCTGCAAGAAGGCGATGTTGCAAACAGTTTCCTTATCCTCCCTCCCCCACCGGACGGAGCATCGATCACATTCCTAAATGACCAAGCGCGATACACATGGGGAAAGACTATGCGCAACACTCCTCGCGGAGAACAGGCCGTATGCGATGCACGCATCGAAGGGAATGGAGTACCGGAAGCTTTTTCTGAAGCCTTCGGAATTGAAATCAACAATGAAGAAACCCCCGAGATTCTCAAGCTGATAGTAGGAATGCGTGAAGATGCAGGCGACCTTGGGACTCGCGAAGCCAAAAACTACTATAACCGTACCCGCCCGTTCTGCTTCTATGAAGAAGAAACCTGCAATCCTGAACAACAAGAGGAGCTTTCCACTAATGGATCTTATCCATCAGGACACACGTCAATCGGATGGGCAACAGCTTTGGTGCTCGCTGAAATCAATCCGGAACGCCAGAATGAAATTCTGAAAAGGGGATTCGATATGGGAGAAAGCCGTGTAATATGCGGATATCATTTCCAGAGCGATGTAGATGCCGGACGCCTAACCGGAGCAATGACTGTAGCACGCCTGCACGCAGACCCGGCATTCCAAACCCAACTTGAAAAGGCAAAGAAAGAATTCAAAAAACTCAAGAAAGCTGGAAAGGTAGCAAAAGGCACTCCGGTACCAACTCCCACCACTACAGATTAATATCACATAATCCACTTTCCACCAATGGAAAATATCAATTTCATAGCTCTTCCTCCCTCCTTTTAATTAACCATTTTTCCGGAAATAAACATTCCGGCTGCCTTCCTGAAAGGCAGCAATCCATAACACACCTCAAGCTATGAAAAACTCAATACTATTATTATTTGCCTCCTCTCTCTGCGCGTTCACAGCTATAGCTGATGATTCAATATCCGCTCCAAAACTTTCATTCAAGCCTACCGGACGAGTCTTGATGGACGGTGCGTTCTATATGGGTGGCAACAAAGGTGTGGCAGAAGGCAGCGACACCCGATTTGTAGATGGAGTGGCCATTCCGGACGTTAGATTGGGCGCCAAATTCACCTACGGGAAATGGAAAGCTAAAATTGACGTGGGATTTTCATATGGCAAAGTCGGATTGAAAGACACATACTTTGAATATGATTTCAATCCAGCGAATCTCGTAAGAGTAGGATATTTCGTTCCGCAATGGGGACTTAACTCAGAGACCAGTTCATCAATGAAATATACTTACGAAGAACCAACCTCCAATGAATTCTTCTATGCCAATCCGCGTCTGCTCGCGGCTATGTGGGTGTATGATAAGGGACAGTATTTTGCAGGAACATCTGCATTTGTGGAAGCCGGAGCAATGACACAGAATGCCAATGTGCTTGGCAAGCAAGCGTGGGGCGCACAGACCCGACTTGTATGGCGACCAAGACACAACGATGGCGACGTGGTCCAAGTAGGTGCCTCCTTTAATTACTCGAAACCGACAGCTGACGACCATACAGGATTCAACTACACGGCAAATTTCCCAAGCAGAGTGTCAAAAGTGCCATTGCTTGCAGCCAATATAGACCATGCCAAAGGACTATTCAAAATGACACCTGAGCTCCTTCTGATAAAGAATAGATTTGCTCTTGAAGCCCAATATTACTATATGAACGTAGCACGCAAAGATGGATTTCACAATTATCAGGCTCATGGCGCATATGGAATAGCAAGGGCTCTGATCCTTGGTTCGAAATACTGCTATTCCCATGCTGATGCAGGGGTAGCCACACCTGCCAAAGGCTCACTGGAGATAGCTCTTGGCTATAACTACACTAATGCTTCAGATTGGAAAGCAGCCATTCATGGAGGCGTCATGCACGACATCAATTGCACTCTCAACTATTACATCAACTCATGGATGCTTGCAAGGCTGCGCTACTCTTACACAACGGTTCATGACAGACAGGTGGAAGGTCTTCTTCCAAGCCGACACGTAAACACATTAGAGGCGCGACTGCAAGTGATCTTCTAACCACAATCAGTAATCATAGAGCACCTGATCTACAATATTTGCCGGATATGAATATTCATATCCGGCTTCTTAGTCATATGACACAATGAAGCATAATTATTGTTAAAAAAGATAAATTATCGGCGTTTTTCAGTAATATTATTACTCTCTTTGCGTCTATATTGTAAAATTTGAACTATAACGTATCTAACGCCCAAAATAACAATGACAAGATTCAGTAAGATTATACTGACATTGATGGCAATTGCCGTCACTTCTCCAGTATTAGCCCAAAATCTGATTGTAAAAGGTTCGGTCCTTGATTCTATCGGTGATCCTGAGAGTTTCGCCACTTTACGAATCTATCTGCTACCAGACACAGTAAAACCGAAGGTGACCGGGACTGCAAATGAAGATGGATCTTTCAGCTTAAAGCTTCCACAAGAGGGAGGATACCGAGTCAACATATTATCCTTCGGGAAAAAAGATTTTTACAAGGACATAGCCGCCACCAAAGAGTATCCTACCGTAGATATTGGGAAAGTCATCATGACTGAAGAAACTAATCTGCTTCAGGAAGTGACCGTCACTGCCCAGCGTCCTCTCGTGACCAAGGAAATTGACCGTATTGGTTATGATGTGCAGGCTGATGATGAGGCAAAGACCTCACAGCTCGATGAAATCCTGAAGAAAGTGCCTCTTGTCAGTGTGGATCCTGACGGAACAATCAAGATAAAAGGATCGACAGACTTCAAGGTGTATAAGAACGGCCGGCCAAACAACTCCTTTTCACGAAATGCCAAAGACATTTTCAAGGCACTACCGGCATCAATGATCAAGAAGATTGAAGTGATCACCGATCCGGGTGCCCGCGAAGATGCAGAAGGGACTGCTGCAATCCTAAACATCGTGACAATGGAGAATACCGTCATAAAAGGTGTGATGGGCAATGTAAGGCTTTCCTACAGGAAAGACGATGATCTGCCTAACGCAAGCGCTTGGATACAGACACAGATTGACAAGGTGAACCTATCGGTATATGGCGGATACAACAGCATATCAAAAAGGGGACACAAATATAGGTCAGAATCCCTAACGAAATATGATGACTCCGGCAATGAACTTTATTCAGAGTACTCAGGAAACAGCCACGGACAAGTCAGCTATTTCGGACTGGAAGGGAGTCTTGAGCTGGACACCCTTAACCTTCTGACAGCAGAATTCAATGGATATACCTATTCCCTTAAAAGCGACATGCAAGGATGGAATACAATGAAAAACGGAATTGGCGATCTCCTGTATTCCTATTCAAGCAGAGAAATTTCAGACCCTAACCGATATTTCGATATCGATGGAAGTTTCAACTACCAGCGCTCTACGCGCAAAAAAGGTGAGGCACTGACCCTTTCCTATCGAGTGTCATCAACTAATCAAAGACAGCACAGCATATCGGAATATGAAGACGAACTGAATATGCCTGTTCCATATACAGGCACATCAAACGACTTCACTCTTGACTTCATTGAACATACAGGGCAGTTTGACTGGACTCGTCCGATAAACGACATCAACAAGTTTGACGTTGGCTTGAAATACATCAACCGAAACAATCACTCCATCAACAATCAGGATTATTTCAACTATCAGCAACTTCATTCCGACTTTACACACAACACCCAGGTATTTGCCGTATATTTCGACTATCGTCTGAAGTGGAAGAGATTCGGGGCACGTGCAGGCCTAAGATATGAATATTCACGCCTTGCAGCAAAATACAAAGACGGCAGCAATGATCCCTTCAGCAGCAACCTTAACGACTGGGTTCCAAATGCGGCTATATCTTACGACATCAACGATGCCAACACACTTAAGCTCTCCTACTCCACCCGTATCAACCGCCCCGGCATCAGCCAGCTGAACCCGGCTGTAATAGAGACCCCGACATCGATCTCGTCTGGAAACCCTGACCTTGGATCTTCACGTCACCAGTCGCTTAACCTCAACTACAATCTTATCGGGAGGAGGTTCAGTCTCGATCTCGGGACATCCTACAGTTTCATGAATAATGCTGTGATCTCTGTGCAGGAGCTACTACCAGGGGATATCGTTAAGTCGGGATATGCCAACTCAGGGCACAACAAATGGTTTAACGTCTCTGTTTGGATGAACTATACCCCGTGGAGCAAGACATCATTCATGCTTAACGCTAACCTAAACTACGCACTCCGATCAAATACCTCACTCGACCTCAAATCAAGCGGTTGGGGTGGATATGCTTATATGCGGGTACGTCAGCAGCTACCATGGGATTTGGCTTTGACAGGCAACGTATCAATCTATCGATCGACACCAGACCTTTACAGTATCGACAAAACAAGAGTTTCAGATCAACTGTATTATGGACTTGACCTCCAGAGATCATTCCTTAAGGAAAAGCGCCTAAGTGTGCAATTAAGTATCTCAAATCCGTTTGGACACGCCGCAAGAATCAGCGAGACAAGTCCTAAGAATACAGGATATACAGGCTATAGCAAATCTTACAACTATAATAATGCAAACAACTACAGTATATCAGTAAGCTATAGATTTGGATCTCTCAATGCATCGGTGAAGAAGACCAATAAGTCGATTGATAATGATGATGTAGAGAACAGGAAGAATTAGTTGGACGTTGGACGTTTTACGATGGACGTAAGAAAAACAGTCGCGGATATACCAATCCGCGACTGTTTTTTTTATCATATTTTTACTCAAGGGTGAAGGAGACGAACATGGTAAACGCCGCCGGAGGATTGTCCTTTGTCGGTCTGGAACTTGACATTGACAGTTTTCTTTCCTTTTACGAGTTCTGCAGGAACAACATATTCCTCATCTACAAACTCATTCTTGTTCCATCGTCCGACGTTGTCTACCTGTGCAAGAGGAACATCGTCGACAAGGATAGACATCTGACCTATTCCGTTCTCGTTGCCCCAATAGCGAACACGAAGAGTGAGGTCGGTGCGGTCGCCGGTATTCATATCATATGCGAAGAAACCACCATTGGAAGCATCACGCCAGGGCTCGCCATTATAGTTACCACTGCCTGAATTACGAGATTTCATCTGATGGTCGGCCTCCGGCTGCTGTTCTCCTGTATTGACAGCATCAACAGTACGAGAGTCAAGAGCAAGACGCAACTCCTCATCCTTTCTTGCCTTCTGCTGGTAGGCAGTATACTCCTTAGGAGTCATCGAAAGGAAATAGAGAGTGTAACGGGAATCATGAACCCCGTTGAAGGGTTCGAGGATCACTTCCTTGCCGCTATTTTCGAAAATATCGGTGGCATCATAAGTCATAGAGCCGGCAGACGTAGGCTTCAGTGCATTAAGCTTCTTTACGAGAGCCTTGCGATCGCCAATAAGGAGAGGGGTATCGAATACTGAGACAAGAGGGCCGCCAGCTATATGTCCCCAGCGATGGTCGCCTGCCACCAGACCCGGCATTGGAACGTCGGTCTTGAGACGAGCTGCGAGCACTATCGGGCCATACAGAACGCTGACATAATTGGGAAGATAATTTAGTTCCTCTACACGCATCTGCATCGGCAATGACATCTCAATCACATCTCCGTCTTTCCATTCGCGATTAAGCGCAATATAGCTTGCGGGAGCGGATTTTACCTTGACCGGCTTTCCATTGATCTTCACCACGGGATTATTGCACCATCCGGGATGACGAAGGTTGACAGTAAATGTCTTTGGAGATTCTGTTTTGATGGTCAACTTGGTGGATTCTTCTACCGGGAAATTATTATTTTGGATGATTCTCACACCTTCCTGTTTCCAATCCAATTCAGAAGGGATAAAGAGATTAACCCAGAGTGAATCTCCGGCATGGGTATATATGAACTGCCCATATTTGCCATGGTTTTCCATGCCTGTACCCACGCAGCACCACATTGCGCTATTGGGCTGGGAATACACGCGATAATGTCCCGGACGTGCAGGAGTGAAATAGACATATCCGCCATGCTCAGGATGCTGAGTTGAGAGGATATGGTTGTATAGGGCACGTTCGTAGAAATCTGCATAACGAGCATCAGGGTTCATACGGAAGAGACCTTCAGTAAGCTTCAGCATGTTATTGGTGTTGCATGATTCCGGGCCTTCGCGGTCATCTACATAGCTCTTTGCATCAGCTGCGGAAGCAAAGTGTTCACGACGGCTGTTACCTCCGAACGAAAGAGAACGGTTATTCACAACCGTGTCCCAGAAAAAATCAGCGGTTTTGTGATATTCCTCATCACCTGATACTTCCGAAACTCTCTGATAACCGATCACTTTTGGCACCTGAGTATTGGCATGCATATTGTCAAGACGGTCAAGCCCATTATGAAGGTTATCATAAAGGGCGTGGTGAGTGAAGCGTTTAGCAGCATTCAGATACTTATCATTGCCGGTGATGGCATAAGCATCGGCGAAAACCTCGTTCATACCGCCGAACTCATTGCCGAGCATACCTTCCATCTGCTCATCAGAAAGGTTGGAAATCAAATCCGCACCCCAGTCACATAGGTTCAGAAACATATTGAGGGCAGGTTTCGACCCCGTATAGACCCATGCATCGCGGAGGCCTGCATACATTTTGTGGACATTATACCAAGGTACCCAATAGTCCCAAACTTTGCTTCCGTTCCCTTTACGGATTTCTTCCCAAAGCACATCGCCATTGGGCACACCACCAATATAGCCATCGTTGCGCGCCGCAGCACACAGAGCCAGCTGAGACAAGACGTAATCAAGACGTTCCTTCAAGCGTTCATCGCCTGTAGCAGCATAGTGGATGGCCAATGCAGATATGTAATGTCCACCTACATGACCATCAAGGCCTGCCCAGTTGGTAAAGTCCTCTCCTTTCGGCTCCAGGCCGGCTTCCTTGAAGTAAGGAGCAAGCAGACGATCAGTATCATAGCTAAGAAGAGTTTCAACATTAAGATTCATTGCGTCTTTGAAACGGCTGTCGAGAAGCTTTACATCCTGCAGGGGGAATTCATTGCCGTAAAGAGCCGACTGAGCTGAAGCACATAAAGGAACAGCAGCTACAGCCAAGCCAATAATTAATTTCTTTATATTTCTCATGGTTATTTTTGATTGAATTTCCAAGAATCAAACTGAAGAAGGTCTGATCCGTCACCTACGAATACAAAGTAAAGGTCATGAATTCCATCTCTCTTTATAGTCTTTGCCTTTTTCTCAGTCCATTCAGAACCGGAAGATGCATCCAAAGTTGCTATCAACTCGCCATTAGGAGCATCGAGATGAACCTCGATTTTCGAACCCGGCTTGCCATTGCGAACACGGGCAGTGAAATCTTTTGAACCTTCTCCGAAATTTACTTCACGGAGCTTGATATAGTCTCCGGGATCAACTTCTGTCACATATACACAATCGATGTTGTCATAGCCAATATTTATACCCTCTTCCCATGCAATGGTCTCACCTTGCTGACGCACATATGGATTAAGGGGATCGGCGCTTTTAAGTACTCCCCTTTTATCATGATGCATATAAGGGAGGGAACCATCTTCATTGAACTCAAATGGTATTACACTGGTCGTACGACGCTTGCTGTGAGCTGTTGGAAGACCTTCATCCATATAGAAGAAATACCACTGGCCCTTATACTCGCACATTCCTGTATGGTTGCCCATGCCACCATGCTCAAATGCACGCATAAGCTGACCTCCGTATTTCCAAGGGCCGAGCGGAGAATCCGACCAAGCCCAATCAGTAGCCTCAGGACAGAACGATGCATATGCAAGATAGTACTTGTCTCCACGTTTCGCGAGCCAAGGAGCTTCCTCGTAGTCCGGACCAAAAGCCTCTTTATCTTTTATCTCAAACACTTTGATGTCGCCATCATAACTGATCATATCATCATTGAGCTTGACTGCATAAAGGGCGTTATTGCCCCAATACATATAGGCTTGGCCATCATCATCAATAAGGACAGTAGGGTCTATGTCTTCCCAGCCATGCCCACTATAGTTGGTATCTTCAGAATTGATGAGAAATTTCTTACCACCGAGAGGGTTGGTGAATGGTCCGTAAGGTGAATCAGATACGAGCACCGGAATTCCGAATGTAGAGGTATAATAATACCATTTGCCATTGCGATATGCCATCTGGGCAGCGTAGGCACAGTCTTTTGTACCGAAACCCTCGTTATTGAAAACCGGGGCATGATGGGTCCAGTTTACCATATCGGTAGTAGTGAAGCATAGGTATTCGCGCATCACAAAATTATCCGGGTCAGCCGTAATATCGTCACATCCGGTATAGAGATAGAGTGTATCGCCCACTACTATGGGAGCAGGGTCAGGAGTGAAGTGGGTTTGGCAGATGGGATTCTGGGCAACGGCTGAAGCCGTTGCCAGTAAGAGAGACAAGGGAAATAGGGACTTTTTCATTTTGCACGGGTGATTTTGTAGGTTTGACCAGGGATTGTTTCGAGGTCATATTCATAGACTTTCAGGAGAAGAGGGAATGCCTTTGAAGTTTCTGTGCTTACCTCGGCATCAGCCATTTTAACAGGAGACAGGAGAGGATTTTGAGTTTCACCTTCAGCCACAATCAGGCCTTCACCTTCCAGAGGCACGTATGAACGAAGTCTTAGCTTTCCACCAATGTTGGAATGGATGTTAGCTTCGGCAAGCTGACCTTTGTTCCAGTTCATATCAACTGTATAGTTACCTCTTGCTTTGAGTCCTTTGACTTCTCCTTCGCTCCAAGTGTCAGGAAGAGCTGGAAGCAATTGGACAGCACCATCGTGGCTCTGCAGAAGCATTTCAGCCACACCGGCGGTAAAGCCGAAATTTCCATCTATCTGGAATGGAGGATGGGCATCGAAAAGGTTGGGATAGAGTCTCCCCTCATCCCCTCCTGAATAATCTATCTTGGCAGAACCGGGAAGGAGAGTAACAAAATTATTTATAATCTTGTCGGCATGATTTCCATCAAGGAGACGTGCCCATAGATTAAGTTTCCAGCCGATACTCCATCCGGTGGCCATATCACCACGCTGGATAAGAGAATTTTTTGCTCCAACAAAGGCATTAGGAGTTGAATTGGGTGTGATCTGATTGGATGGATAAAGGCCGTAGAGATGTGAGACGTGACGATGCTGATCCTTAGGATCGTCTGCGTCTACAGTCCATTCCTGCAGCTGACCATATCTGCCCACTTTCATTGGCTGAAGCTTTGAGATTGTATTCTGGAGTTTAGCTAAGTATTCGGCATCTTCACCCAGTATTTCTGCACACTTCAAGGTATTATTGAGAGCATCGAAGGCTATTTGGTTGTCCATGGTGCAACCGGCAGTGATCCAGCTGCTGCCATAGCCGTGTTCAGGCGACATCGAAGGAGCAGTGACAAGATACCCGGTATGGGGATCTTCCACCATTGCGGACATATAGAAATCAGCAGTACCCTTAATAACGGGATAATACTTTTTCAGGAATTCCTTGTCGCCTGTATATAGATAGTGGTCCCAAAGATGAGTTGCAAGCCATGCACCTCCATTTGGCCACATTCCGTATCTTGCCTGGTCCACCGGCCCGCAAACACGCCAAGCATCAGTATTGTGATGAGCAACCCAACCATCGGCACCATAAAGGGTCTTAGCAGTCTCTGCACCGGTATGGCTCAGATCTTCTATAAGGTCGAAAAGGGGTTGATGGCATTCCGAAAGATTGGTTACCTCAGCCGGCCAATAGTTCATCTCAGCATTGATATTGATAGTGTATTTGCTGTCCCATGGAGCATAATTGGATTCGTTCCAGACTCCCTGGAGGTTGGCAGGCTGCCCACCGGGCTGAGAGGAAGAAATAAGGAGATAACGACCGTATTGGAACAGAAGGGCAAGAAGAGAGGGATCATAATTGTTCTTGAAGTCAACCACACGCAGATGAGTTTCCTTGTCAGCACCGCCAAGCGATGGAAGAGTCAGAGATACCCTGTCGAACTGCTCTTTGTAAACAGCAGTGTGGTTTGCCAATGAAGATGAAAAATCACTTTTCATTGCATTCTTTAGCAATGAAGATACGATTTTATCAGGATTACCGCTGATATCCTTATAGTTTATATAATTGGTTGCGGAAGCTATGTAGATTACTGCATAGTCCGCATCTTCAACATTTAACATTCCTTCCTTAGCAAAGACCTTTCCGTTGCTTTTAACACGAATGCCACATTTGGCGGTCAGACCTGCAGGAATCCCTTCATGCTCACGTCCGGGAATAGTGACATCCATTCCCTTACCATTCATCTTTACTGTTCCACCTTCAGGGGTGTCATATTCAAGTGAAATGTTGAGGGCCTTGCTCTTGTCGGCAGAGAGACTCACCATAATCACACCATCGGGAAGCGAAGCAATAGTCTCTCGTTTGAAAGAAACATCCCCAACCTTATAGCTTACTTCCGATACGGCATTAGCTATGTCGAGTTGACGCCGGTAGTCAGTTGCCTCTTCAGTATGGTTAAAGTTGATATAAAGAGAACCAAGAGTTAGATAGCACATGCCATGGTGTGGAGTCATATAGTATTGATTAATCAATTTCTCAGCTTCTTTTTCTTTGCCTTCAAAGATTAATTGGCGAATTTCCTGAAGGTGCTTTAAGCCTTCCGGATTATTATTGTTGTGGGGACTGCCTGCCCAGAAGGTCTCGTCGTTCAGTTGAATACGTTCGCGATTGACACCTCCGAAAATCATGGCTCCCATTCGGGAGTTACCGACCGGAAGGGCCTCTACCCACGCTTCTGCCGGCGAAGAATACCACAGAGTCAAGTCTTGGGCGGCATTTGCGGCTAAATAAGCGAGGGAAATCAATAATGACAGAATTGATGATTTAAGTTTCATATTTCAGATAATAAAGTTACTGTTATAATGTAATGGGCGGTTAGGAAACCGCCCTCCCATATGGGAAACCGCTCTCCCATATTTTGGAAACTGCACTTCTATAATGAGATTAATTAGGAGAAACAGTCATTACGAGCCCACCTCGGGGTTGGAGATTGAAAGCGGAAGGAAGAGAAGAGGAATCTGATATCTTCCATTTTTGGTCACCGTCTGGAGCTGAGTCCTCAAAAATCCGAATGTTCAGTTTTGAATTTTCCAGTCCGAGACGTGAGTAGTCGATATCTTCAAGATTTACAGGAGCATCGGTGCCGTTGATAGCAGAGATCCACCAATTGTCGCCCTTTTGTCTTGCCATGACTACGTATTCGCCGGGGTAGCCACCAAGGAGGATTGTGTTATCCCAGGCAGCAGGAAGATTAGTCAGATAATCCTTTACTTCTTGTGGCTGCGAGAGGAAACTTTCGGGGCGGTCAGCAAGGTGCTGGATGCCGGATTCGAACAGAGCCGTGAGGGCGAGTTCATGAGCATGTGTCGTGATATGAGGATGTTGGGAGTCAGTGAAAGCGCATGGTGTATAGTCCATAGAGCCTATCACATTACGCGTAAACGGAAGGGTTGCGTTATGGGAGGCAGCCATGTTGGTCATATCAGGGCGGTTGTTATACCATTCCGCGCCGTATACCGATTCCGTTGTGATGAAATTGGGATATGTGCGCTGCCAACCTCTCGGAAGCGGTGAGCCATGGAAGTTGACGAGGAGATGATGACGGGCACCGGCTTCGAGAAGTTCCTCCATGAACTTCCAGTTGCGGTTAGTATCCCCTGAGAAGAAGTCGATCTTGACACCCTTCACTCCTATCTCCTCACACCAAGCAAATTCTTTCTCAAGGTCTTCCGGTGTGTTAAGCCTATATTTCGGAGTCGGGGCACCGTCGACCCAGCCGATCGAAGAATTATACCATATCATAGGCTTGACATCTCGCAATATAGCGTATTCCACTGCGTCCTCGACGGTCTTGCCATCTTTCATTCTGTCCCATTCAGCATCTATAAGCACATATGGAAGCCTTAACTCATAAGCAAGGTCAATGTACTTCTTTATGATGTTGAAGTCGTCAGATCCGTGATTGTATGCCCAGTAGACCCATGAAGCAACCCCCGGTTCGATCCATGATGTATCGTCGAGTTTATTAGGCACGGCGAGATCAGAGACGAGAGTGGACTCTACTATATCGGAAAGAGTGCCGACAATGAAGGTCTGCCAACCACCATCTTCCGGGCCGTCAGGTTTTAGTTCAAAACGATTATCGCCGAGAGCGTACATGCTTACGCCCGCTTCTTCCGAAGTAATGCCGGATTCGGTAAGGAGCCCGAAAATTCCATCCTTGTATTCTATGAGCGAAGGATATCCTATACGTTGTCCTACTTTCAATTCCTGATCTTTAGGAAAGAATCCTTCGTAACAATCTGTCCAATTCTGAAGCCAGGTATGTTGAGGGTCGATGATTTCTATTTTGGATGAGCCTTGCTTTTTCCAGGCCAGACCGTCTTTATAGATTCTGACATAAAGGGTGTCTCCATCGGAAAGAAGAAATTTCTGCTCTTCATAGAAGTTCCAGCAATGACTCTTCTTGCCTGTAAGCATCTTGTAGTCAACCTCGACATTTGAAGGAGCACCTATAGGTTGTGGTTTTCCACAATTAAGGGTCAACAGTTTGAGAGCCTTACTTTTGTTATTCTTCAAGTAAAGGAATGTCAGGCCATCATGGCTGTCATAAAACTGAATGATACCTGCCTCCGCTGAGAAAAGGGAGAAAAGTATTATCAGAAGTGGAAGAATTTGTTTATTTGGGTTCATTGCCTAATAATTAAGGGGACACTTACTATAAATTAGCTATCCATGATGTTTTGAAAAAGTTACCGATAGACTGAGGGGGCGGTTAGAAACCGCCCTCCCATAAACTATGCCATTTGGCATCTCACTTGAAGGATACGGATGTACGCTTGCCAGAGTATGCGATTTTCTTGGTCTGGCCGTCAGGAAGGACTACGTTGAAGGTGCGGTTCTTGAGCATGCCATCGAAAGAGCCTTTTGTTGCGTCGATGGTCAAGGTGCGCTTTTTGTCGTTCCAGTTCATAGGGATTTTAGTGAATTTTCCATCGAGGTAGTTGAAGCCGTCGCCTTCATCTTCATAGAGCACAAACTCGGCGTTTGCACCCGGATAGACATTGAGGGTCAGGTAGTCCCATGGCTTCTCGGATGTGTATTGCATGTCTTCAGCGAGAGGTATGATGCTTCCTGCTTTTACGTAAAGGGGGGAATATGCGAGCGGAGCATCAGCCTTGACTGTTTCACCTCCGACAAGCCTTTTGCCAGTCCAAAAGTCATACCAGTCAGTACCTGCAGGAAGATAGACTTCATATACCTTATTAGCTGTCCAGTCTACAACCTGCCATCCTTCAGAATTCAGGTTTGCATCCTGCTTATCCCAGCCGGTCATTTCATTGGTCTTGACCACTTTTTCTTCCGTATACAGAGGGTCAAGAACAGGGCAAACGAGAAGGCTTCGGCCGAACATGAATTCACGGCCATTATCCCATGTATTTTTGTCATTCTTGAAATCCATGAAAAGGGCGCGCATGAAGCTATCGTCGTTAGCGCTTACCCGGCGTGCAGTGCTATAGATATATGGCATCAGACGATAACGCAATTTTATAGCGTCTACGAGAGCATCGTAGACAGGTTCTCCTTGCTTGCCGAAATAATATATTTCGCGGTAAGTGTCAGCACCATGACTACGCATCATAGGATTGAAAGCGCCAAATTGCATCCAACGGGTGTAGAGCTCCTGGAACTGAGGATTCTTTGATCCTGAGGTCGGATCCCAGTTCCTGTTGTAGCTACCGGAGAAGAAACCTCCTATATCAGTGTTGACATTAGGATTTCCGGTCAAGGTATGATTGAGTACAAGAGGAACCTGCTTACGGAATGAATCCCATGAGCTGCCCACGTCGCCACTCCATGACTGTGAGCCAAAACGCTGTTGACCGGTAAAATATGAACGTGTCAATATGAAGGGTCGCTTCTGGTTGTCTTCAGCACGCTGATGAGTGTCTACACCACTTACGCACATGAAAGGGAAGAGATTGCGCACCGAGCGGTAAGAACCAAGAGCAGAAGGCTGGTCAAGGTCGGACTCCTTATACTGCATATGGTCCGGGTCGGTTGAGTCCATCCACCATGCATCGATTCCCATTGAGTGGAGACGCTTGAGATGATTCCAATATATATCGCGCGCCTCGGGGCTGTAGGCGTCATATACGCGAACTCCGGAAAGATAGTCGCGACGTGGGGGCCATTCAGTCAGGCCAGATTCAGGCCATGTCTCGAAGTCAAAAAGAAGACCCTTTTCCTTAAGTTCCTTATACTGTTTGGTCTGCGGACCAAAGCTTTGCCAGATACTTATGCTTATATGAGCATTGTTGTCGTGCACTTTGTCGATCATTTCCTGGGCTCGGTCGAAGTCAGGGCTTATGAACTCCATGGCGTTCCATGTATAGTTGCTGCCCCAATATTGCCAGTCTTGAATTATTCCATCGAGCGGAATGCCAAGCTTGCGATATTTATCCACTACTTCCAGGAGTTCATTCTGTGTCTTGTATCGTTCTCGACTCTGGTGAAAGCCGTAAGTCCAAAGGGGCATCATTGGCACACTTCCAGTCAGCCAACGAATGTCGGCAATCACACCGTCGGCATCTCCCCCGTACATGAAGTAATAATCAACGAGATCTCCGACCTGGCTTTCGAGCTCGAGAGTTTCGTTATCATTCAGGGTTGTTGGAGAATAATTATCCCAATAAATACCATAGCCTTTGATACTTTGAAAGAAATGTGCAAAGTCTTCCAGATTTGATTGCTGCATGAGTCGGTGTTCACCGCGCTGCGACATCTTGCCGTTCTGGAGCATACCGATGCCATATATTGGTTCGTCGGCTTCAAGGGCAAAGCTCTGCATCACTTTATAGGCCCCTTTGTCTACGCCTTCCGGAATCGGTGTGAATCCATATTTTCCTTCAGCCACGAGCAGTTCGCCGTCGGGCCTATAGAAGCTTACCTTACCGTTGGCATTATCGGTCACCACAGTAAGGGAGGAAGATCTATAAGATGTTTCACTTCCTTTGTCAGAAACAGACACCTTAACTTGTTCCGGTTTTGCAGTAACGACGAGAGATTCCCTTTCATTGGCAGGCTTGCCATCAGGATACTTTACTATTCTCACGATTTCCGGAGTATAGAATTCCACAGAGACTTTTTCAGCCGCGTTGGTTGAAAGAGTCAAAAGAATCGCCATACATCCGATTGAATATTTAAATTTCATAATATAGGGTGGTTAAAATCTTATGGTATCGATCTAAGAGATTGCAAATATAATGTAAATTTATTGTAATCACAAGCACCATTTCGAATAAATCATATCACAAAATCGATATATGCAACGAATGAGCAATAAAAAAGTGCACATATGAAAACCGCAAAGTCTTCATATGAGCACACTATGTGAATAGGAATCGTAGAATTTTACTTTATCACATGACTGGAAGCCTGCCATTCCTTAAGTTATTTGAATTGCCAGTAGTCAAAGTTGAAGAGTTCGGGGCCTTTTCGTCCTTTGAATACAAGATAGAGGTCATGCACTCCCGGGACTTCGATTTGAGCAGGCGTTTCTATGTAGGCGAAGTTTTCCCAGCTTCCAGTGCCGGGCACTTTAAGTTCTGCCACAAGCGGACCATCGACTGAGTCCAGGTGTGCCTCTATCGTGCCTCCTCGCAGACCACTGGCGGCAGATGCACAGAATGTCTTAGGTCCACCACTCTTGAAGTCTACATTGGCAACTTTAATGTAATCGCCGTTGTGTATGTCAGACACATATACACCTTCTTTGACATTCTGCCTTGACGACACACCTTCTGACCAAGCCATAGTCTCAGCCTCAACCCTCTGGTAAGGATCAAGATAACCAACAGCCTGAGCACCTTCCTTGGTAGGAAGGATTGTCGGGAAAGTACCATCGGCGTTGTATTCGAAGGGCTCGACACAGAAGCTTCTACCGAAACCACCTCCACCGGGGAGATTGCCCGTGTGATAGAAGAAATAGGATTTACCCTTATAGTCGGCTACGCCGCAATGGTTAGTGAAGGAATTAGTCTCGTCTTTCTGCGGCATAATAGTGCCCATATACTTCCACGGTCCTGTCGGACTGTCGCTCATAGAGTATGCAATATGCTCGGGAATACCTCCAGCGGCGTAGAGCATATAGTATTTGCCGTTACGCTTAAAGAACCAAGGACCTTCAGTGTAAGAACTGTCGTAATGCTTTCCCGGCTCCATGGGAACTTCCTTACCTTGACCGAAACCGGCTTCGTCCGGAACGAGCTTTTGTACCTCGCCGTCGAAAGATATCATATCATCATTGAGCTTTACATAGTAAATAGTGGGATTACCCCAGTAGAGGTATGCCTGACCGTCATCATCAATGAAACATGTAGGATCTATGAAGTCCCAACTGCCATCGGCAAGAGGTTTGCCAATAGCGTCCTTGAAGGGACCTGTGGGAGAATCGCCGACAGCGACACCTATTGCCATTGCTCCTGTAAGTTTTGAATGCAGGGGGACATAGAAATAGAATTTTCCGTTGCGCTCCACACACTGCGGTGCCCAAGCTCGGTCGTCGCCCCATGAGAAATCCTCTATAGCAAGGGGGGAGCCGTGGTCGGTCCAGTTGACCATATCATCGGTGGAATAGACACGCCATTCTTGCATCCAAAAGAAGTCGGCACCTTTCTCATCATGTCCGGTGTAGACGTAGAGCCTATCACCATGGACCATTGGGGCTGGGTCAGTGGTGTAACAAGTTTGCACGCATGGATTTTCAGCCACGGCTAAAGCCGATGCCAGCAAGAGAGAGAGGGGGAATAGGGATTTTTTCATATCTTAACTTTGGTGGATTTTCCTTTGTAGGTGATGGTTTTGGTTTTTTCGCCTTTGCGGATTGTCATCTCGCGGGTATCCGGAGCTTCAGGATAAGTGCCTTCGGCATCGGAGATGGTCAGGATGCCTTTTTTGTCGTCCCAGTTCATATTGATGCGGGTGTACTCCCCTTTCTCAAAATCGTAAGAGTCACCGGCATCATCATAGAGTGTGAATGTCGCATCTTTTCCTGGATATATATCTATAGTCAGTGGCTTTCCAGCGGAAGCGGCACTGTATTCAACGACTTCAGTTGTGGGGATAATGCTTCCTGCCTTGACGAAAAGGGGGAGACGGTCGATTGGAGAAGCTGCTGAAATCTTTTCACCTCCGACAAACCTCTTGCCTGTCCAGAAATCAAACCAATCGACACCGGCAGGGAGATATACTTCCCTTGAGTCAACACCTGGATCGGTAACGGGGCAAGCCATGATGTCGCCAAACATATACTGATCCTTGATTTCGAATACGTTTCTGTCTTTCGGGAAGTCGAAAGCAAGGGGACGCGCCATGCTGAAGCCGCTACGGGACTGGGCATCAGCCATGCTATAGATATATGGGAGCATGGAATAACGGAGATTTATCATGTCGAGGATGGCGTCATAATAGGGAGTGCCCGGCTCACCGAAATGCCATATTTCGCGTGGGGTCTCGGTGCCATGGCTCCGCAGTATGGGAAGGAACGTTCCCCATTGAAACATACGGGTATAGAATTCCTTGTAGCCGTCATCCTTTACACCGTCAGGGAATTCTCCTTTTTGGAACCATCTCGGACTACTCTTGACGAAGAAACAGCCTATGTCGGTGGTCCAATAGGGACTGCCCGTTGCGAAATAGTTGATACCGCCGGGAATCTGCTTCTTGAATGAATCCCACGAAGCATATGTGTCGCCGTTCCATGAAGCTGTAGCATATCTCTGCTGACCGGCATAAGAAGAGCGTGTAAGGTTGACTACACGTTTTCTATCAGTCGCGGCGCGTTGATGCTCGTAGATACCTTTTGCATGATTGAGCGAATAGAGGCATGCACGGTCCGCACCTAAAGCCTCTGAAAGAATTGCATCGTTAAGACGATAACGACGCTCGTGATTATCCCAAGAATATGGGACTCCATTCTCAGGTTCCGGCATCTGATTCCAGTCTCCATCAAGAGGCTCACTGCTATCGCACCACCAGCAGTCAAAACCATTGGAGAAGAACTCATCATCGGCATATTTCCAGTAGAGATCGCGACCTTCAGGACTAAAAGCGTCATATACTTGATGTTCAAGCATCAGGCCTCTGCTCTTGAAATCATCGGCTTCCGGACAATACTGGGGATTAGCCCAGATGCTGACCATAAGTTTAGCGTTGTTAGCATGAACAGAATCAGCAAGAGCCTTAGGATCCGGATAATATTCACGGTTCATCTTCATGTAGCCCCAGCCTTGTGGCCAATAGTTCCAGTCTTGCACTATGACATCTATAGGCACATGACGACGACGATATTCCTTCAAAGTATTGACAATATCGTCTGATGAAACATAACGCTCCTTCGACTGGACATAGCCGAACATATAGCGAGGCATCATGGCAACGTTGCCCGTAAGATAGCGGTATCCTTCCACCACATTCTCCGGCATCGCACCTTTAATGAAATAATAGTCAACTGTGTTTGCAGCCTCCATTGTGAGGGTTGTCTCAAAACCGGAGGATGTCTCTCCTATCTTCATTCCCTGCCCTTTATCCTTACTGTCGAAGATCATTGAGCATCCGGCATCAAAGAGAAGTCCGTATCCGGCAGTTGAGACCATCATAGGGATGAATACCTTAAGGTTGTGCTGGGTGAGATATAGGGTTTTACCAAGAAGGTTAACATAATCTTCCATCTGTTGCCCAAGACCGTAAAGGGCTTCATTGGCCGACATATCAAATGTGATGGCGAAACGTTGTTTCATGCCGATAGTGTCGCGACGGAGTATATCTTTCACCGTAACCTTACCGTTCGCAGTCTCTTCCATACGTGCGGATGACTCGTCGTATGTGATTTTTTCCTGTGCTACTTTTTCGAACCTGCGTGGGACATTGACGGATTCTTTCAGGAGAATTCGTTTTTCGATGGGATCAGTGAATGTCACCCCTCCCCTATTATCAACAGTCACCTCAAGGGAATCTGAACGGTAGATTGTAAGAGAGCCGGACCAGGTTTCCTCTACATCCACATTAGTCTGAGGATATATGCAGACTCCTGTAGCGTTGTCCGTGAGGGTTCCATCGGGAGTCCAGCGGACGCGGACTATTGAAGGAGTAACAAAATCGATGATAGGAGCTTGAGCAGAAACAGCAAGAACTATCATAGAGAGAAGGGAGGTAAGGAGGGTTTTCATTGTTTGATATTTGGATTTATATTACTATAAAGCACCTCTCCGAGGCTACCGGGCTATTGATAGGGAATACCCCAGGCGTGAAGCCTGAGGTTTTTATCATAATAGGAGTTAGTCTTGGCCGGCGATGGTTTGGATCTTGCCGTTTTCGTCGTAAGTAATCTCACAGACCTTAAGGCTGCGGAGCCAGGATTTGCCTCCGGAGGGAACGCTGTCGTGATGGAACAGATACCACTTGCCGTCGTATTCAATGATACTGTGGTGAGTAGTCCAGCCAACGACCGGAGTCAGGATCTCACCCTGATATACGAAAGGTCCATACGGGTTGTCACCGACTGCGTAGCAAAGGAGGTGGCTGTCGCCTGTAGAATATGAGAAATAGTACTTACCGTTGTATTTGTGTACCCATGAAGCTTCGAAGAAGCGGTGTGGATCATCAGCACGGAGCGGTTTGCCTTCTTCATCGACAACCTGGATTGGACGTGGCTCCTCAGCAAACTGAAGCATATCCTTGCTGAGACGCGCACAGCGGCTGGGAAGACTGGGCTCGGCACCTTCGGGAAGGTAAGCACTCTCAAGAGCCTTATTGTCTTTATAACGCTGCAGTTGTCCACCCCAAAGGCCACCGAAGTAGAGATAATACTCTCCGCCATCCTTGAGTACGCAGATATCCATGGAATAGCTTCCACGGATGGGATCAGGTTCGGCGATGAAAGGACCTTCAGGACAGTCGGCGATTGCAACTCCGATACGGAAGATATCATTCTTATCCTTGAGAGGGAAGTAGAGATAGTACTTGCCGTCTTTCTCGGCGCAGTCGCAGTCCCAGAGCTGGCGACCTGCCCAAGGAATATCAGCGATATCAAGGGCTTTGCCGTGGTCTGTCACCTTTCCTGTCATCGGGTCGCCATCAATGGAGAGGACGTGCATGTCCTTCATCACGTATTGGTCGCCGTTATCATTCTCAACGTTCTCGCATTCCCAGTCGTGGGAGGGATAGATGTAGATCTTGCCATTGAAGATATGAACACTTGGGTCTGCCATGAAGTCGGCAGGGAAAAGGTATCTTTTTTCGGGATGTAACATAGTTGTTGAGTTGTTTGGATTTATGATATATCTTGATTCATCATGTTGTATCATGATTTATCATGGATAATTTTTAATTATTAATTCTCAAGTATTTTTTGCATAAATGGCTTGAGATTATAGTCGCGGTCGAAAAGGAGGGGATAGTCGGTACGACCCGGGATCGGGAATCCGTTTTTCCATGACATTCCGTCGGTGGTGCCCCACCAAGTGACACGGGAAATCTTGTCGGCGTGCTTTTTGTAGAGGGCTACCACCTGTGCCATACGGTCGTTCCATTCCTTGCTCACTTCTTCAGGGAGGCCGTTGGGATAGACATTGAATTTCTTCATGGCCTCTTTGCGTTCCTCAGGTGTCATTCTGAAAATAGAGCCTACATCAGCACTCATCTGAACAGTGGGAAGCGCTGACATGTCAAGCTCGGTAATCATAACGTTGCACCCGGTGCCGGCAAAGTCAACGATGCTTTTCTCGTATTCGTCCATCTCCGGATAGTCCATTCCGATATGGCTCTGCATTCCAATGCCATCGATACGGAGACCACGGTTCTTAAGGTCGTTTACAATCTTTACATATGCTTCGCGTTTGCCTGGCTTAAACATCGAAAAGTCATTGATATAAAGTTCTGCGTCCGGATCTGCTTCGTGAGCATATTGAAAGGCGAGAGGGATATATTCCTCTCCGAGAATACGATAGAATGGAGACTTGCGATAGCTGCCATCATCTTCAATCGCTTCGTTGACGACATCCCAACCTTTGATCTTGCCTTTGTATCGTCCTACTACAGCATATATGTGGTCTTTCATACGCTGCTTGAGAACCTCAGGGCTTACATCATTGCCCTCCTTGTCTTTAGCAAACCAAGGAGCAAGCTGAGAATGCCATACGAGAGCATGGCCAATGATAGCCATATTGCGGTCTTCGCCGTATTTGACAAACTTGTCGGCATCATCCCAAAAGAATTCACCTTCCTTGGGCTGGATTTCGCCGTTTTTCATGCAGTTTTCTGCCACGATTGAGTTGAAATGAAGGCTTACAATGGAATCAGCTCTCGGATCCTCGCCATTGACATGGCGAACCGGGATAGCAGCTCCGATAAGGAAGTCATTTTTGAAATGGTCTTTGACTGTCTTGGTCTCGGCTGAAGCTGAGACAATTAGGCCTAATGCCACTGCAGATAATATCATGTATCTTTTCATGGTTCAGCGGTTTCTATTATATCTTTCATGAATGGTTTCAGGTTGTAGTTGCGGTCGAATGGTAGAGGATAGTCAGTGCGACCGTTGATTGGCCAGTCGTTGCGCCAGGACATTCCGTCGTGTGTACCCCACCACGTCACGCGGTCGATCTTGTCGGCATTTTTCCTGTAGAAAGCCATAGCTTCGGCGGCTCGCTTGTTCCATTCCTTTTCCCTCTCTTCAGAAAGTCCGTTGGGGAAGGGATTGAGTTCCTCAGTCAGCTCGAAGTTTGCGTCGGTGTTGGCACCCTGCATCACAAAAGGAAGGGCTGAAATATCAAGCTCCGTAATCATCAGTTTTACTCCTGTTTCAGAAAGGGCATCAATAGTCTTCTGGTATTCCGCAAAGTCGGGATCATCAGCCTCATACCCGATATGGCTCTGAAGTCCCATACCATCGATACGGATTCCTTTCTCCTTAAGACCTTTGATAATCTCTACATATTTCTCACGTTTTGGAGCCTTAAACATTGAGTAATCGTTGAGATACAACTCTGCATCCGGATCTGCCTCGTGAGCATACTCAAACGCGAGGGGAAGGAATTCCTCACCGAGAATGTCATAGAAGGGAGTGTGACGCCATGAGCCATCGTCTTCAATACATTCGTTGACTACATCCCAGCCTTTGATTTTACCTTTATAGCGTCCTACAACTGTCTGGATATGATCTTTCATTCGAGCCTTCATTTCTTCCTTGTCAACATAGTTGCCGTTTTCGTCATATGGGAACCATGGAGAAAGCTGGGCATGCCATACAAGGCAGTGGCCTATGATGGCCATGTCGTGATCCTGTCCGTATTTTACATAGGCATCAGCCTCATCCCAGAAATAACGGTCTTTCTCAGGATGAATCTCCATGCTTTTCATACAGTTTTCGGGAACAATGGAGTTATAATGAAGGGCTACGATCGAGTCGGCTTTTGGATCCTCCCCCATAAGGAGAGGAACATTGATGGCAGCTCCAATAAGAAAGTCGTCCTTGAAGGCGTCTTTCATAGTGGACGGAGCCTGCTCCTGCTTGTTGGAGGAGCAGGAGATGGCTAAAACCGCTATAGAGAGATAAAAGAAGAAGTGTCTTTTCATGAATTATACAATTTTAATTTGCACTATGACGGGCTTCGATTTCACGGTTGATCTCGTCAATACGTTGGTCAGTGAGTTCGTAACGGGAGATTATGAACATTGCGAGAATGAGAAGTATGGCAGGGATTATAGCCACAAGCCAAAGAATACCCTGCTGAGCAAACACTGTCTGCTCGAGAGCTTCACTATCAAACCCTACAAAAGCAAGCACGAGTCCAGGCACTACACCACCGAGAGCCATACCGGCTTTGTAGAAGATTCCGGTGAGGGCATTTACAATACCGGAAATTCTACGTCCATGGACGTATTCACCATAAGAAATCACTTCCGGAACGAGAGCCCACATATAGCCTGTAGCCACGATAACACCGGTTGATTTTACGAACTGTGCAATATAAACGAGCCACATATGCTTTAGGAAGGGTATGACAGAAACTATGTAGAGCATAGTCATACCTACAATTGCGGTCACAAGGAATATATTGAACATTCCCTTCTTTCCTACCATCTTCTTGATTGAAGGAATCATCGGCATAAATATGAATGCCGGTATCGAACCGAGACCCATAAAGATCGATAGCTCTGCTGCATTTCCATGCATATTGTAGTTGATATAATATGCTCCTGCTGCGTTACCAATTGCCATCATTGCAAAAGCCGTGATAAAGAAAAATGCAAGGATGCGAAGTGGACGGTTATGAACAAATTCCATCCAAAGGTCTGAGACTTTTACGTTCTCAGTTTCAGCCTTATCCATCACCACTTTTTCCTTGCACTGGAAGAAGCAGAAAAAGAGAAGTACGAGACCGATAAGTCCGTAGATTGTCATCGTAGCAAGCCAAGCGGAATCATGTGTCGACATATCCTCTGTTTCAGCTGGATCGAACATCTTGAGGACAATTGGAATTCCCATTCCCACAGCAAGGCCACCAATATTTGCCATGAACATACGCACAGAAGTAAGCTTTGTAATCTCGGCAGTGTCACGGGTTAGTGAAGCATTCAGTGCTCCATATGGTACGTTGACAAGTGTATAGCACATTGAGAGGCCAACATAAGTTATATATGCATATAAAAGAGATCCGGAGAAGCCATTCCAAAAACAGAGGATTGCGAAGCCCGTCAATGGAATACCTCCAAAAATCAAATATGTACGATATTTACCCAATTTGGGGTCATGCTTATCAACAAATGTTCCAACCAATGGATCCCAAATTACGTCGATTATCCTGACGATGAGGAACATCACGGCTGCCACAGCGGGATCAAGGCCGTAGACATTTGTATAGAAGAACAGCAGATACATACTGATGGTCTGATAGATAAGATTCTGGGCAAGGTCGCCAGAACCGAAGCCGATGCATTTCAACATCGAGACCTTGTAGAATCCTTTGGATTCGAGGTTGTTTCCGGTATTGTAAGGTTCCATTTTTTAGGTTATTGAATTATTAAATTATAGAATTACTAAGATATTGAAAGACCAACCATAAAGCGCCTCTCCGAGGCTACTGAGCTTTTGCGTTGGTCTCCCCGGGCTAAAGCCCGGGGTTTTGACATGACTATCAGCTCTCCGAGCTGATGTTGACTTTGGCAGGAGGCTGGGAAGCCTCCCTTCCATAGAGATAATCCGCTATTTTCTTAGTAGACGAGGAGGGTGGCGCCGTTGGTGGGGATGTTGAGCTTCACTTTACCTTTCTTGTCGGCCTTGACAGTCTTCAGAGAGCCTTCGAGGTTCTTATTGTCGCTATACATTGAGATTTCCTTCCCTACCGTAAGTCCGGGAAGTTCAACCTCAGCTGTAAGTGGTGATTCTTGGGCATTTATCGCGGCTACATACCAGTCATCTCCACTTCTGCGTGCGAGTATTATGTATTTACCGGGATATCCGTCGATGAATTTCACTTCGTCCCACTCAGTGGGAACTTTCTTCATGAAATCGACAGCCCAAGCCGGGGCATCCTCAAGATTGTTGGGAGCCATAGCGAAGTGTTGAACAGGGCTTTGGAACAGTACTGCAGTAGCAAGAGCGAAGACATCGGATGTCTTGCGCTGTGAGCCACGATTAGGCTCATTGTTGGCATTATACCATTTGTTGAGTGTACTTCCACCGAAGTCCATACTTCCCACGGTATTTCGGATAAAAGGATGTGTAGCTGCGTTCTTGGCTTCTGCATCGCACATACCCTGCGAGAAGTGAAGGTTTTCACTTGCCAGCACGGCTTCCGCTGCAGCAAAGTTCGGATACATGCGGTCCCATCCTCTCGGCAGAGTGCAACCATGGAAAATGACGAGTATACCATGATCGTTGGCATCTGCAAGGATATCATGATATAGGCGCATCGTCTCCTGTTTGTCGCCTCCGAAAAAGTCTACCTTGATACCACGGATACCATTTTCCTGCATCCATTTCATATCCTTACGACGCTTCACGATATCGTTCATGACACCACGTGGCCCCTGAGGAGCATCGTTCCATGAGCCATTTGAGTTATACCAAAGATAAAGGTCGACACCCTTCTCCTTGCCGTAGGCAGCGAGTTTCTCGATTCCCTCATAACCGATCTGGGAGTCCCAGAGGGCATCGACAAGAACAGTGTCCCATCCCATTGCCGCGGAAAAGTCAATGTATTTCTTCTGCTCCTCGAAGTTACAGCTCGGATCCATCTTGATGATCCAGCTCCAGCTTCCTTTTCCGTAATCATAATCTTTGGAAGGCTCATATAGCGGCTGAACTACATCGAACGGAATTGTCGTCTCAACTATAGGGGCGAGATTCTCACCGACTGTTATAGTACGCCAGGGTGTTCCTCCGGGGAGAGAAATCTGCGCACCGGGCGAGCCAAAGCCGTTTAACTCTCCCGGCATCGCATATGCTATCTCATATTCATTACCCGACTTATTGGCGAGATGAGAGGCAACGTAGTCACCTGCAAGCCCGGTCTCGGAGATAAGGGTCCAACCATTCTCACCATTCTTGAAAAGACAAGGGAACGTGTAGCCGTTGCCCCATCCATTCTTACCCATAGTGTCGTCAAGATCGTAATTAGTCTCGTAGCTGGGCGCGGTGCGTGCGAAACCGGTCATCGGTTGCATCTGTGGACAAAGGAAAGTAGTGGTACCATCAGGCATAACGAAACCGGTAGCTTCACTCTCAACCACACAACAAAGCTTCTCCTTCTGTGGCAGCATTACATAGCGATATGCAATATTGTTGTTGCTCACCTCAACCTGAAGCTCGAAGACTGGTGTACCATCTTCACGACAGAATGTGAAGTCGGTGGTATTGGCTTCATAATCCACCTTGCTACTCTTGATATTTTTAAGCGAATATGAGTCTGAACGCTTTGCGGGACGGACTTTCCCTATATTCAAGCCTGCGGTAAAATCTCCGATATTAGTGCGAAGACCCAGAGGAGAGTCAAGCAGGAAATCTGTACCGTTGTATTTGACAGAATATGTAGGCATGAGGCCTTCATCGGAGACTGTCACTACCGTCTTGCCATCAGGACTTTTAACTTCGTATGAGTCGGCAAACACCGGCAAGATGGTTGCGACGGCTATGAAGGGGGTTATCAGTTGTCTTTTCATTATTTGGGTTATTGTTGTTTTTTCAGGTTAGTTATAGTCCGATTGAGCGGACGCACGATCCGTGCGTCCCAACCGAATGTTACTTTTTATCAGAGATGTCGTAAGGGTTATTATTGGTTGCGAATACCTGTTTAATACGGATGGGATTTCTTCCGAATCCCCAGAAACCAACTCTGTAGACCTTGGCAGTATTTAGGGGTTCTATACCAGTCTCAAGGTTTTTCATCATGCCATCAAGCTCGGCAACTATGAGTTTTCCTCCACTGAAGGCAGACGAGTAAGGCACTGCCTTATAATCCATGGTGTCAAACACCCTTAAATGGGCGTTGTCGCGTTCGTCTTCGTAAAGTTCCGCTACAAGGTATTTATATTTTGAAAGGTCGACAGGATCAGAAGATTCCCATCCTCCGAAGCCCCACTGTCCCCCTTTGAAGCTACCGGTTTCCTCGTCAAAAGTACCTTCGGCAAAAATAGAAGGATTAAAGTCTTTCAAATTGAAGATGTAATCTCCTTCTGCCGGTGTGGGCGACGGCACAAATATGCTTTCTTCAGAATATGCCACAACCGGATCCTTGACACCCATAGTAGCGAGCATCTCAGTGGCATACCTGCATCCGAGTATTCGGTAAGCGTGGGCAGTAAAGTGCAGGCCATCTCCTTTCTGTGGAAGATCCGCAGCCGAAACTACATGAGCCATGGCAAAATCTGCCGGGATATTATCAATCACTGCATTGTGCGCTCCGCATACTCCGCCCATTTCCGAAGTGACAACCTCACCGGCAAGGAGTGGGATCGAATTTGGTTCAAGATTGAGGTCGGAAAGCAGGTCATTATAGACCTTATGGACTTTGTTCCACCACTCCGGATTTCCGGTGTTCGACTCACCTTGATGAAGCAGGATTCCCTTGATGACGCCATCTTCCTGAGCCTTTTTGGCACATTCTACGAGTCGCGCGTAGGGCACATTATCGTATGCCTTCATGAAATTCCTGAACCAATCCGCCTCGCTTGATAGCGTAGATGGGTCGTAATCCTTATCAAGGTGTTCAATCTTGCATCCTCCGACCGCTACAGGAACAACCCCTATCTTCACATCCTCAGGAAGGTTATCCAGCATCGTTCGTCCGAAATAATCCATTGGAGTAAGACCGGTATATTCACGTACCAGCGGGGGGACTGCAGTATACCACTCACCTTGCTTGCGCTGAGGATTGCTGTAGTCGACACATGCCATCACCTTGAATCGTTCTGGTACATTCTGACGGTCGATAGGCTCGATCTGAGCATTACCTTCCATATTAGACTGGCCGAGACACAGATAGATATGGAAATTTGGATCTTGTTCAGCCTGCATGGCCCCCACTGAGGCGAGTGTCGCTGCAGCTGCAAGGAAGAGTTTTTTTATATAATTCATAATTATCAATGCTTAATACTTTATTATTTGACGCTCGTGGGCACTTGGTAAGATGCCACTCCATAAGTGGACGCACGAGCCGTGCGTCCCTACTTTACTGCTATCTTCTTGCCGTTGACGATGTAAATACCCGGGGTAGAAATCTCTGAAATTGAGGATGCTACGCGGATGCCTTGAAGGTTGAAGACAACTCCATCGGCATTAATTTCCTTATCTTTAGAGATGGCATCGACTGCTGTTGCGTTGGGATTGTCGGTGGGGAACATATTCTTTATCTTGAACGTGTGACCACCATAGGTCCAAAAGCCAATTATGTATAAGTGCGACGGATCGACAGCAACATGATTATTGTTTGATTTCATGTTCTTAAGATCAATCACAATCCTTGAGTTGTTGCCAAAATCGTACATTGCAGGATCTGACCAGTAGTTGTCTGTATCAAAGAGACGCAAAGAAAGACCACCTCCCGGGTTTTCTACTTCACAAATCAGATATTTGTAAGAAGAGAGATCAAGACCGCCACCGTATTTCCATCCGGCAAAGCCGTATTGTCCGGTTGTGATTTCACCTGTAGACTCATTGAAACTACCATTCTCCCAAATAGAAGGGTTAAAATAACCATTAAGAAGAGGGAATGGAGTCGAAATAAACTTTAGAGACTTAGTCTCTTTTTTGCCATCAATTGTATATTTCACATCACATTCAGACTCACCCGGTCGAAGAGCAGTGAAAGAAGATCCATCCCAATTCAATACATCAGGATTGGATATCTCAACATCAATGTCTCCATTTACATTGAAATCCACGCCTATTCCACGGTCAGCAATTAAAGCTGCCCCCTTGGAACTTCCGGTCAAAATGACAGTCTCATCATAAGCATCAATGCCTCTCGGCGAGAAAAAGAGATCAACACTCTTTACTTCAGGAATTTCAACGCCGGCATACTCATTAAACCAGTGATAAGCAGACCACATGCATCCGTCGGGATCGTTATACATTGTATAATTACCTGCGCTTCCCGGCTTGCCATCGAAACGAGCAAGAAGTTCCGGGCCAGTGAAAAGCATCCATCCAATGTTGCCTGTGCGGTCGGCAAGAAGCTTAAAGTTTGCTCCAAAACCTTGACCAAGCATCTGTCCGGTTATGCTTTTTCCCCAGGAAGCCTGATATTTAGAGGGAAGCCAGTCCATTTCAGTCACAAGCATTGGAGCGATGGCCGCACATGGTTCGATCTGATTTTTCCAGCCTGCAGCAAATGAATCGTAGCCACCGCCATAGCTTCCACCAAGCTCATGGCTTGGCTCTATGGCATCGCTTCCATACCATCCGGGATATACATGCACTGCGTAGCCAATGTTTTCACCCTTGATGGGATATTTTGCAAATCCGGCGTATTGCGACTGATAAGCAGTACCGGGTACCCAAAGGATATTCTGACAACCATTCTCACGCATGAGGTCGACTATCTCCTGAAAGAACTGAGTCAGAGCCTGATTACAAGCATCCGAACCGGCACCGTAATTGCCATCCGTACCCTTTATCTGCACGGGTTCGTTGGCGAGCTCAAACATAACATAAGGATTATCAGTCAGACGCTTAGTTGAAGCCACGTGCCCCCAAACCTGTTTTAGATACTTATGATAATTGCCACCAACTTCAATTTTTTCAGGACAAACGCCCGGCGGACGCATGACGACATAAAGACCTTTTGAAATAGCGTATTCAGCCATCGGGATAAAGACCTGATCAAGATACTTCTTGAATCTATCGAAGCTGAAGGCTGAGATATCTCCTTCACCATCAGGCCACATACCAGGAGTGTTTGACCAATATGGATCCATATGCATACGGACATATGTCATTTTCCAGCCTGCCCTGTCAAGCACCCCGTCCATAATATCTTTATTGTATTTCAGACAAGCGTTGACATCGTAGTTGTTCCATTTTGAGCCCTGCTCGTTAAACCAGGGACTGTAAGTCTGACCGAAGCCATGCAGGTTGACCTTGTTGCCATCCTCGTCTATCAGCCAGCGGCCTTCGATGTGAAGCTTCGGCATGGGCATGCCGGGCCAGCACATCGCGGGGAAGGTTGTTAGAATTATAAGGAAAATGAGAGTGAAGGATTTTTTCATAAGTCAAGTTTCGAAAGATTCATGATTTATCATGATGTATCATGTTGAAACATGATAAATCATGAATTAATGTCAATTCTCGATTACTTAAAGAGGAGAGGTATGAATGCATTCAGGGAGCGACGCCAGGTCAACCATTCGTGGTGAGTGCCGGGCGATTCATAGTAGATGTTGTTGATGCCGGCGTCAGTGAGCGCCTTGCATATTCCCGGAGCTCCAAAATTCTCTTCCGAGCCCATACTGAGGAAGAGAACCTTCACCTTGTCGTTGAACGCCTTCGGATCTTTGAAAGCTCCACCGTAGGCATTTTCAAGATTGCCATTGAGCCCGAAAAGAGCTCCGCTGAAAGCACCAATATGAGAGAATTTGTCGAGGTTTGTAAGAGTTATGTCGAACGTCTCTTTACCGCCCCATGAAAGGCCCGCCATCGCGCGGTTATCACGGTCGGTCTTGACACGGAATGTATTTTCAATGTAAGGAATAAGGTCGTTGAGAAGTACAGGTGTGAAAGAAGCACCAAATTCCTGCATAGTTTCACCTTTGCGCGACCCGAAAATATGGCTACAGTTACCATTGTCCATAACGACGATCATTGGAACTGACTTGCCGGAGGCTATGGCATTATCCATAATATTTGCCATCATGCCTTGTTTTGACCATCCCGTCTCGTCTTCACCCATTCCATGCTGGAGGTAAAGCACCGGGTATTTTGCGTTGGGATTGATCTCATATTCAGCCGGAGTATAGACAAAACATCTGCGCTGCCGGCCTTCGGTATTTGAATAATATTTGCATTCCCTCACTTGACCATGAGGAATGTCCTTGTTGAAAGTATAATAAGCTGCGACTTCTTCAGTCTCAGGAATCTCAATACCGGAGCATTCCTTACCGCAGCCATAGAATGTCTCTGAAGCAGGGTCTATCACAGAGACACCATCAATAACGAGGAAGTAATAATGAAAACCTTCTACGAGAGGATCGGTTGTAGCACTCCACACTCCGTTTTCATCTTTCATCATGTCATACTTTTTACCGCATATATCTACCTTAACATCCTTTGCTTCAGGAGCGTGGAGTTTAAATGTAGCACGAGAGTCAGAAGCAACGCAAGGATAAGCCGCCTCAGGAACATTAGTAGAGGCAGTCACGCCTTCTGCAGGATTTTCTGCAAAAGCATAAGATAATCCTATGGAGAAGAGTAAAGCAGTAATTGCAAAGTATTTCATGATATTTTAAATTATAGAAAAAATAATAATCCCGAGGCGGGGTATCCCCGCCCCGGGAAATGCTTATGAAATAAAACGATTATTTCTTGATAATCTTCTTGCCGTTAGAGATGTAGAGACCGGGAGCAGCAACTTCGTCGAGAGAGTCTGCCACCTTCACACCCTGGAGGTTGTAGACAGCAGTGTTAACCTTTACAGGAGCGATTGTCTCAACAGCACCTTCCGAGAGAGTATAGAGTACAACATTTGTAATCCAAGCAGAACCTACATATTTACCAAAGTTGGCAGTCCAACGGTTGGGGAGACCATCACCAGCAGCAGTAGCAGTACATTCAATTGTCTGCTTATTCCATTCTTTAGTAATGTTGAACGGATTAAAGTTACCACCGCCAGCATAAGTAGTGGAATTCTGAAGACCGGAACCGATTGAGCCGTCAACAGTACCCTTAACTTCCATGTCGATATAATATGTTGTTCCGGGCTCAAAATCATAATCCATAGCCATCTGGCAGTTCCAATCATTTTCAAGTTCTGATTCAACTGTCACCTTTATGCAGGGCTTGCCATCTTCTTCAACGTTTTCGAAGGTTCCACCCCAGCCACCAAGAGTAGCTCCATTGCCATCATAGAAAGCCTTGAGAATATTTTTGCCACCTTCAACGGGAGTGTCATTGCCACCTTCTTCGTTGTAAGTGATCTTAACGCTTGCAACTGTGTATGATCCCACGAATTCACCTGACTGAAGCAGAAGATGAGCTGTTCCATCTGTATCTTCTTTCGCGGTAACTTTGAAAACTACATTCTGCCAATCTGAGGATGTTTCCACACTTGCATCCCCACCAACATTTGAGCCCCATGTTCCAAGATTGTAGTGGAGAGTTCCAGAAAAGCCCTTGATCTTAACATCAACAGTATATTCAGTACCGCCAACAAGAGTAAAGTTGTCGGCAACCATATACTGGATATCCCAGAAATTTTCGGCTGCTGTTTCGTTGGTGATTGTCAAGCCACCATCTTTGATTTCTGCATTTGTAACGTCTGATTTCCAGAAATTGTAAGACGATGCTGTTGCGAAGTCAGTTTCAGCAAGAACTGCTTCTGCGGCGGATGCGCTTACAGCTGCAACAGTGGCAGCTGCGAAAAGTAGAAATTTCTTCATTTTGTTGAAATTTGGGTTAATATTATGGTTATTTAGAGTTTCAGGGGTGAGGTGTGCCCCCACCCCTGATTTTATTTTTTACTTGCCCATAAGGCCATCTGCGAAGCCTCCATAAGTAGGCTTACGCTGATAATCAAGGTTCCAAAGACCTACAGGAGAGTTGCCACGCCAACCGCTGTCAGCAGGAGCGTCAGTGATGCACCACTGGCAGATACCAAACTGCTGGTCGACAGGAATGATCTCGAAATATTTCTCGATTATGAACTTGTAGTATTCACCCATAGCCTTGCTCTGCTCAAGAGTAACGTCGGCTGTCTTCATAGCGTTGCCTTCAGCATCATCAATACCCATGTCGAGCTCGGTGATGCGGACAAGCTTACCTGAACCGGCAAGGATCTTAAGCATATTTACAACAGCATCCTCGCGCTTCTTCTGCTCAGTAGGATCGCAGCTGTAGCTGATGTGCATCTGGCTACCGATACCGTCGATCTTAGTCTCTCCGTCAGATTCCCACTTCTTGATCCAGTTTACGAGGCTTGTACACTTGTCATTGTTGTTGTAGGCTGCTTCAAGATTATAATCGTTGATGAACAGCTTAAGATCTGAAGGATTGGCACCTTCCTGAGCAGCGTAGTGCTCACGAGCATACTTCACGGCATTGCGAACATAGTTTTCACCGAGATAATCCTGCCAGTAGAAGCAATTTGGATCAGCATCTTCAACACCGTTCTTCAAAGGTATGTCACCCCAAGTATCACGCAGAGGTTCGTTGACAACATCCCAAGCCTTCACTTTACCTTCAGTTGCATCCATCATGCCCTTAATCCAACGGCTAAGTTCACCGTCGACAGCAGCATATTTTTCTTCCGGAGTGAGAGGAGTGATCATTGTGTTGCCTGACTTCTCAATTGAGAATGTCACATCATCGATGTAGAAGCAAGATGCAGCAGGTGCTGAAGAAAGGTTGAATGCGATCGAGATAAATCCATTATCACCGACCCAAGCTCCATCAACAGAACCTTCGAAAGAATGTTCTTGCCAATCTGGAGTAGCATTGAGGGTACCGATACAAGCCCAGTGGTGATACTCGCCGGGGTTACCGTGAGCCTGGGTGTCGAAGTTACGGGTATCATCAGCACGATACCAGAAATGGATCTTAATTTTTTCGCCTCCTTGAAGAGTTTCGTTGCTCTTGATGAAGAACTGGCAATCCCATGGATCAACAGGGTCAGCGAGGATATCACACTTGTAGACTGCACCACGTGTAGCATCCTGAACTATCGGAGCTGACACGTCAGCGTTACCCTTAACGCGGGCAATAAGATTAGCACATTCTCCGTCAGCGGCATCTCCACCAGTGATAAGAGGAGCATCGTAGGTAGCCGGAGCAGCTGTTTCCACTTCAAAGACAACATCATCAACCAAGAAAGTCGATGCAGCCGGTGCACCACTCAAGTTGAAAGCGATAGATACGAAACCATTGTCGCCAACCCATTCGCCACCGACAGAACCAGTGAATTCATGCTGCTGCCATTCAGGAGTTGCAGCGAGCGAGCCAACACAAGCCCAGTGGTGGTATTCACCCGGGTTTCCGTGAGCCTGCGTATCGATATTACGGGAATCTGTAGTCTTATACCAGAAAGAGACGTGGATGTTGTCGCCAGCCTTAAGAGCCTGATTTGACTTGATGAAGAACTGGCAATCCCAAGGATCAACAGGATCTGCAAGAATATCACATTTGTAAACATTACCTCTCTCAGGGTCGCTTACTATTGGAGAAGGCACGTCTTCATTGCCTTTTACACGAGAGATCAGGTTTTCACACTCGGCGCTTCCATCAGCATTACCAATGACAGAAGACATCACAGTAGCACCGGAACCACCCTCTATCTCAGTCACTTTGTCAGCAACCAGGCTATTGAGCCAAGTAGTGTTCTGCTGCGAGTGCCAGCAAAGAGTGTGACCATAGATCTGCATACCGGCTTCCTGAGTTGCAGACACGAATGACTTCACATTGCCAAAGTCCATTTCGCCCTTGTCATTTACAACAGATGCATATTTCATGGCATTGCCGGCGGTTAGCATATCAAAGTTAGTGTTGGTCAATGCATAGATACCGCCCTGCTGAGTATAATCGCTGACTGCCACACCACAACCAAGAGTAAAGTTGGGGTTTACAGCCCTTGAAGAGGATCCTTTCAGAGCCTCTTTAAGGGTTGGGTATGCATTCAGATATTCGAGCTCAGCAATTGAATTTGGCTTCTCAAAATTATCAGAGAAGGTATCGTTGAAGACATCCGTACAGCTTGTAGCAAGCATCATACCGGAAGCAACGACTGCTATATATTTTATTAATTTCATTGCTTGTCAGATTATCATTTGTTATAAACCGGTTGGAAATCAGTCACAGCAGATACCTCACGATGGCGCATTACCATTGTGTCGGTTGTGTCATAAGTGACAGGACCAAAGTTGACATTATAAGTGAGGTAAAGAGCATCACAGTCTTTATTGTTGATGCTTTTCTTCTCGCCTTTCTTCACCCACTTACCGCTACCGCTTGCAGACATACCGGGGGTATTGGTAGAGATGGAGCAATTGCCACTTCCATCGAATGTCAGCTCAAGATCACAGGTGAGAATCTGAGTTGTATTGCCGTCATTATACTGAACAGATAGAGGGAAGATTGCAGTGCTGAGTGACTTTGTGTTTACAAATACCACTTCATCGCGTTCCACAAATTCTGCCTGACGCTTTACTGTAGAAGTAGCACCGGTCACATTATCCTTTATCTTATCTTCGCCACGTCGGCAATAGCTACCGCTCCATTCGTTGATGTAACGAACGCAATAAAGAATATAATCCTTAGGTTGCTCTTCCCATGCTGACGCATCGGTAGAAGCAGGTTTGCTATCCGCACTCACAGGTTTACCGGTGAGAATCTTATCAGCGCCAACAGCATTGACCATACGAAGAGGAATCACGTATGTCTGTTTTACTGCATCAGGATCTGCGAAGAAAGCATCAGAAAGACTTACTTCAGTTCCGAAGAGATAATCTTCAACTTTTGTCAATGTGTTTGAAGCGAGCGAGTAGTAGTTGGAAGGCATGGCCTTAACCGGAGTTCCATCAGGGAAAGTCAGATTGTTGGTCAGTGACTCATCCACCACCACATCAATCTTAAGATTGCGGCTCTTATATGCACCACCCTGCGTAGCCATGATATAGAACTTGTGCTGATTGTCCAGAGTGTTATCCACCTCCGGATCCTCACCAAGTGTGATGGTACGTGTAGGATACTGGTATGCAAAGTATGCAGACACTCCCCCTTCATAATCGGGGAAATTATTATCGGCATTCTTACATGAAGAGACACCGAGAGCAAGGAGGGCTGCACTTGCAAACGCTGAGTATTTAATTGCTTTAGTCATTGTAGTTTCTTTTAAATATTAGTTAGTAAGAGAGAGTTGTACTACTATTTTCTTGAATTTTTTGTGCTGATATTACCAACCGGCATTCTGCTCGATATTGCTAAACTTCAGTACGTCATTGTAAGGAATAGGACCATAGATCATATAAGGAGCGAAGTTACGCTTTTCTACCTCAAATGTCTGATAAGTGTTGCCTTCGATACGCATACCGCGTGCTGCTTCATTGAGGTCAGCTTTCCAACGGCGGAGATCCCAGAAACGAAGATTTTCGAAGCAAAGCTCAAGACGACGTTCGTTGCGGATAAGAGTCCTCATAGTCTCAGCACTTCCCTTAGCCTCCTCAAGATATGCATCACCGTTTTCAGTTCCGATACCTGCGCGCTGACGGATAGCCTTGATCACCTCATAAGCAGAATATCCATGAGAGCCTTTTCCTGTCGGGCCCCAAGCTTCATTGGCAGCCTCAGCGTAAGCAAGGAAGAGCTCGGTGAAGCGGATACGCTTTGTGTAGTGGTCTTTTTCAACCTTATTAGCAGAGTTCGGGTTGACATCATTACGCATAAGCTTACGCATATAGTAACCTGTACGTGTTGATGTACCATTCTCAGTGTTAAGACCATCCTTATCATTAGCATTCTCAGGAGTGTGAACAGAAGAATTGATCACGTTTCCGGAAATACCCATAGTGGAACCATTAGTCACAATATAATAGTTGAGACGTGGGTCTCGGTTGCTGTAAGGATCATTTGCATTGTAATTAGAGCGAGAGTCGCTGATAGGATAACCGTTGAGAGCCGGGAATGCGTCAACAAGGTTTTGAGTAGGATTCACACGACCTTTTCCATAAAGGGAAGGAGGGAAATTATCCTCTTCGAGGGAGCAAGATGTACCGGCACGCTCACGCCAGATGATTTCTGCATGGTCTTCAGTGTTAGAAGCATTGCCGACTTGTTCAGCTGTATACCAGAGATGGCCTGTCGGACACAAACCTGCAACGCCACCGATTTGGTCGAGAACAATAGCAGAGTAATCAGCAGCCTGAGCCCAAGTCATACCAGACTCTTCGAAAGCAGGGCTTGCTGCAAGAAGGGCAGCCTGAGCACGGATAGCAGCAGCTACTCGACCACACATACGAATGTGGGTGTTAGCACCAAACACACGGTTGTAGTCAGCCACATCTGCACCGATTGCAATATACTTCTGAGGCACCTGGTTGTTTGAACTCAGGTTCACATATGTATTAGGAAGAAGATCAACGGCTTCGTTAGCGTCTGAAATCAGCTGGTCAAGACACTCCCTGAATGTGTTGCGAGGAAGGTTCATATCGACAGTTGCGTCATACGGATCAGTGAAGATATGAACACCCAAGAGTTCTCCTGAAGCACTCTTGCCGCCGTAATTCTGCAACAGGAAATACATATTTAGAGCACGGAGACCGAGAGCCTCACCTCTAAGACGATCCTGGAACATCTTGTTAAGTTTTTCAGTAGTACTGAATGTAACCTTGTCAAGATTCTGAAGGAAAATGTTGATGAACTGGATTGAGGCAATACGATCACGCCAGTTGTCATTTGAAACGCCTGTCTGAGAAGTCCAAGCACCACCTGCCATAGTCAGCCAAGTGTTTGATAGATCGTTGCTCACAGCGTCATCTGTTGCGACATCATTGTAGGGACTTGACGAGTAAGGCATAAGAATGTAGGCACTACCAAGAATCTGGTCGGCATAGTTAGCCTCATTCTCCATCGTATGCTCGTCTTTGATATTTTCGATAGCGGGAGAGAACATATCGTCGCAAGATGTCATTGCGACCATCAGCATACCCGCTGCCATTAATTTTATTGATTTTTTCATCGTTTTTATGCTCGGTTAGTATTAGAACGATACTGTAGCACCAATATTGTAGAAGCGGCTCTGAGGAGCACCACCTACATTAGTTTCCAAGATTTTTTTGTTCTTTGCAATCATAAGAAGGTCGTCGCCACTGAGGAAGAGCTGAACACCCTTAACAACTTTTCCTGCAAAGAGGCTGCTTGCGAAGTCGTAAGTGAGCTGAACCTTTGCAAGCTCGAAACGATTACGGCTATACATCCAGAAGTCTGAGTCCTGATTGTTGTTGTTGGCAGCATCTGAAAGCAGACGGGGAAGAGTTGCAGTGGCAGCAGTCTCCGGAGTCCAACGATTGAGGGCTTCTGAAGAGTACTTGTTTTCGCCTGATGGACGATAGTAAGATCCTGATTTAAGAGCCTTAGCTCCATAGCCACCTGTGCAGTGAACGAACAGTGTAAATCCTTTATACTTTGCAGTAAGGTTGATACCCAAAGTGAAAGGATCGCCATACCAGCCACCACGACCGAGGAATACGCGGTCTTGATTGTTGATAACGCCGTCGCCGTTGACATCCTCATACTTGAGGTCGCCGGCACCGAGAGATGCAGAACCGAGTGCGCTCTGGTCGACAGAAGCAGCTTCTTCATCAGTCTTGAAGAAACCAAGACAACGATAACCCCAGATTGCATCTACGTCCTTACCTTGTGCATACTGATATGCATCTTCGTGAATTTCATCGCGTTTGGTAGCCTTGGTCTTGTAGTAAGTACCGTTTACACCAAGTTCGAGTTCAAACTCACCAAATTTCTTACGGCCCGTCACACCAAAATCAAAACCTTTTGTACGGTTGGCATCGTAGTTGAGCCAAGGCACGAATGAAGATTCAGGATAATAAGTGGAGAAGAAGCTCGGGAACTTAGTTGAGTTGTTGATGAGCATTCCATCTTTATCATACATGAATACAGAAGCATTGATGCTCAACGCGCGATTGAAGAAGTCACCACGGAGGGTAGCTGAATATTCCTTGCGGGTGATGAATGTAAGGTCTTCATTTGCACCACGCTGAGGATATGCTGCAGCCTGACCGTTAGGAGCCCAAGAATACCATCCGCCGTTGGTGTAGTTAGCAGTGTACATATAGAACTTCTCGATGTCCATATCTTGCTTCAGTCTGGATGCAGACAATGAAAGCATAAGATTGTTGACATTCTCGCTTTCTCTGAGAGATCCGATGTTAGCAAAATTTACACCTACAGTACCGGATACGGAAATACCGTTTCTGTGACCGGGAGCGAGTTTTGCAGAGTGAACAAGTGAAGAACCAAAATCTACATAATAAGTATGATCGTAGTTATAGTCGATTCCCAGACCCATATTGGCGCTACTTGTCTTATGATACTCTCCTGACTGAGAGCGCTGCCAACCGGCTGCTACAAGCATAGCATGGAAGTTGTGAAGATCGTTCCAGCAACGAGTGTAGTCAAATTGAGCGGAGAAGTGCTGAGTCTGACGAGATGAAGAATTATCTACCACCTGATTACCGGTGTGCTCATCCTTACCTTCCTGAGTGATACCTACGATCTCATCCTTGCCATTGAAATTCTGCCAAGTAGGCACGAATGTAGCGTAGCTGTCCTGATAACTTTGATAGTAGGAAGTAGCATAGTCAATCGCATACATAGCTCCGAAGGTCAAGCCTTTGGTCACTTTGCTAAGGTCAACGTTAACACCTGCGTCAAACTGGAACTGACGGCTTATGAACTTTTGATAGCCAGCGCAATAGTAGTCAGCGATAATGTTGGTAGCATCTGTAGATGTACCGCCAAGGAACATACCGTTTGTAATGTTGTTGGAGTTCATTACAGTCTGCAGAGCACCGACAGCATTGCTATTGATCATATCAACCGGAATGAAAGGAACAAGACGGTTGGGACGGAGAGTATTGACAGCCTCCCAATAGTTGCCACGTGCCTGACGCGCACCGTAGAATGTAGCAGCTGTGTTTACATAAGCTGTCACATAATCAGAAAGGTTCACGTCAACATTACCTCTGACACCGAAACGATCGGTATAATTATGCTTAGCAGTACCGGCCTTGAGGTAGTCACCGAAGCGATAATAGCTAACATTGGTATAGAAGCGAGCACGTTCGTTACCACCGGTGATTTCCATGTCTACATCAGTGCGATTGTATGTATGCTTCACATAATCGTCTGAAAGCATATCCACATCAGCATAGCGATAAGGATTAGCGCCGCTTGCTGTCAAATAGATCTGCTCGTCTGAATATACCGGAGCACCGCCGGCATTTACATTAGCCTCATTGTAAAGCTTCATGTAGCTTGCTGATCCGAGATATTCCGGCATACGCTTTGCGACATTGAAGCCGGTGCTTGCATGCACATTTACACGAAGGTCGCCCTGCTGACCACGCTTGGTAGTGATGAAGACAGCACCCTTTGCTGCACGTGCACCATAAAGGACAACAGCTTGTGCGCCTTTAAGGAAAGTGATGCTCTCTACCTCTGTAGGAGGAATATTGTTAAGGTCGCGGATTACGCCGTCGATGAGAACAAGGACACCACCATTGTCAGTATCAGCGCCCCAGAGAGAAGTGCCGTTGTAACCGGGTATGTAACCTTTGAGAGTGGTACTGTTGAGATCATTGATGTGGTTCTTCTCCATCAGATCCTTTATGTTGATCTTCTCGGATCCACCCAGAAGGTCAGCCTCAGCCACCTGGCGATAAGCCAGCTGCACTAATGAGTCTGCCAAAAGAGGCTCCTCAATATCCTGTGCGGAGACCGGAACGGCAACCGTCGCCATCGATCCCAGAATCACTACAGGAAGATATTTCTTAAAAATGGATATCATGTTTAATTGGTATCTTTAATGATTAAAGGAATTTATTACCAGCCCGGGTTCTGCTCGAAGCCATCTACGATGTATGTATCATCGCGGAGCACGGGGAACCAGTAATGTTTAGTGTCGTAGTTGCGTGTGATGATGACTTCTTCACGGAACTCAGCAACGCGAGCTTCGCGTGGGTCATTGTTCGCATAGAAAGATTCGTCAGCACCGTCAACACGGATAAATTCCTGAGATGTCTTGGATGCATATTCAGGTTCGGTAAGAAGCAACCAACGCTGAAGGTCGAAGAAACGGTGTCCTTCAAATGAGAGTTCAACTGCACGTTCGCGGCGAACTTCATCCATATAAGCGTTACCGGTGTATTTTGTTGACACATGGCCAGCACCACAACGGTCGCGAAGAACATTAAGAGCATCTATTGAAGTCAGTGAGCAATTGCTGCTCTTGCCTGTCGGACCACCGATAGCTGCAGTAGCCTCTGCATACATTACGTATATATCTGCAAGACGCATATAAGGCATATAAGAGTGAGGTGTAGCGCCACCGCTCATGTAGCTACCGCCATCATACTGATTGGCGATATGAGCCACAAACTTGTTGAGGAAGTAACCGGTACGTGAAGCATTTTCAACGGCACGCATTGATCCGCCTGTAGCAAGGCCTGCATATTTCATATTGGCATGCGCAGCCTGAGGATTACCCTTGATGTATTCCATTCCATCATATACGATATCATGGTAGAAACGCGGGTCACGGTCCTTGTAAGGACGCTCGGGATCATATCCACTTTCAGGATCGTCAAGAGGAAGACCGTTAGCCATACCGTAATTCTTGACATAGTTTGCTGTCGGGCAGTGTCCGATATTGTCGCAACCGTCAGAGATTACATTAGCAACGAATGTCATACCCCAACGATAGTAAGTGTAAGACCAACCTTTTGAAGGACCACGCATGATTGCCTCGGGGCCACCGGGCTGAAGACCGGAACGTCCGGAAGTAAGCCAAAGTTCGCTATAAGAATAGTCAACATTTGCTGATTTCTCATGAGCAGCCACATCCTTATAGTCGAAATCATTAAGCTTATACTGGCAAGCACCCTTCTCCACGAGATCAATGATCTGGCCGAAGGCAGAAGCTGCCTTGCCTGCGAGTTCGGTGTTGTAGTCATAAGTGAGACGTCCACCCTTCTGAGCGCCATTCTTCATAAGAGGACTTGCAGCCCAAAGATAGTTCTTACCAAGATATGAAAGAGCTGTAATCTTGTTGATTCGGAGTGAATTGTCACCTGAATTTTTACCTGTAGTGGTATCATCCCAGTTGACCGGAAGAAGATCCGCAGCCTTCTGGAAGTCAGCAGCAGCCTTTTCTGCACATTCCTGATAGCTTAGACGGACATTTGTGGGAGTAACAGCAGGGTCGAGGACTTCGTCGATGTAAGGAATTCCACCAAAGAACTGCATCATACCAAAATGCCACCATCCACGGAAGAAATACAACTGGCCAAGGAGAAGATTCTTCTCTTCCTGAGTGCCGTTGAATTCATGATTGGGATTTTCAAGTTCGGAAATACCCTTGTTGCATTTAGCTATGCAATACCAGGCATGACCATAGAAATGATGGCTATGAGCGTCCTGGCTTGTAGGATTGGCAGTAGTATTCGAGAACCAAAATTCTGATACGGTTGCCCAAGCCCAGAAGTTACCTAAGTCAACCTGATGGTTGATATGTCCGTCAGCCTGAGGATTCTGGATCAGGTCATCGCCGAAGTTGAATTCGGGACACCAACCACACTGGGTCATATTGGGGATACAGTTGTAGATTTCTTCGACATATCCCTGCATGTTCCTGAAATTCTTAAAAGCCAGGTCAGCAGACACGTCGGAAGAGGGCTCCTTGTCAAGATAATCTTGGCAAGATGTCATAGACACACCTGCAAAGAGCGCACCTGCGACTGCGAAATATTTAAATATCTTATTCATTGTTCTATTGCTGAATTGAATTAAAGGTTAAACTTGATGCCGAAGTTGAAACGACGCATCGTAGGATATGCACCTGAGCCGGAACCACCGGAGAAGTTAGACTCACGGTCGTCAGGCATCCTTGACCATAAGAAGAGGTTGTTGCCGTTGAGATAAATCTTGAGATAGTCAAGACCAAGTTTCTTGATCCAGCCATTGGTCCAAGTGTAGGCAACCTCGACGTTCTTAAGACGGAAGTAGGAAGCATCATACAGATATTGGGTACCATTGCTGTAGGAGCTTACTGTAGAATACCAACGCGGGATAAGAACATCACCTGTAGTGCTTTCGCCGTCCCACCATTTGCCAAGGTTATATACGTTGTCGATGTGGTTTGCGAAAGAAGTAAGATTGACGTCACGTGTAACGCCGGTCACACCGTAGAACTGAGCGAAGCAGCTGAAACCTTTCCATTCGAATCCCACTGTTGCGTTGTATGTATTCTGAGGAGTTCCTGAATAGCCATAAGGAGCAGAGTCAAGAACGTCGATCACACCGTCGCCATTGAAGTCGACGATATAATAGTCGCCGGGAAGGCGGTGTCCATCATTCACGTCATGAGCAGGAGAACCATAAAGGGCATCCCAAGTGTTGAGGAACTGGCCGGAGATATGAGCATGAGTCTGACCAATCACATATCCAGCCTGCTTCTGATAGTCGGGCTTGTTTTTCGGGTCGTCACGGTCAATAATCTTATTGGCAGCGTGAGTCATAGAAGCGTTTGCCCAAACTCTCATGTCTTTACCAATCTGCTTGTTGAATCGAAGTTCAAGTTCGTAACCGGTAACTTCAGCCTTACCAAGGTTGGCAGTCGGAGGAGTCTGTCCGAAGTAAGAAGGAACTGAGCGGTCGTTACCGTTAATAAGGATGTCCTTACGTTTATCCTTGAAGAGTTCGACAGTACCTGCAAACATGCTGTTGAGGAAAGAGAAGTCGATACCGAGGTTGTATTTGGTAACCTTTTCCCAGTGAGCATTCGGGTTTCCGAGGGCGCTTTGACGATAGAATGTGTAGAGAGACTGACCGTCCATATTTCCCCAGAAGTTTGTATCCTGAACATTCATCTTTGTGTTGCCGCCATAAGCCCACTGGTCCATATAAAGGAAGCGAGCACCGGAGTCGTCACCGATCTCACCGTAGGAAGCACGGATCTTAAGTTCCTGCCACCAGTTGTCGAGTCCGATAGCTGACCAGAATTTTTCCTGAGAAGGACGCCATCCAAGAGCACCTGAGTTGAAGAAACCGAAACGGAAGCCCTTACCGAATTTCTCAGAACCATTATAAGCACCATTATATTCGAAGAAGTAACGGTCGTCGAAGTTATAGGTAGCACGGAACACCCAGTCCTCACGATGGATAGGAATCATAGTACCGGTAGCCATTTCCTGACGGTTCCATACGCCGGTCACACCCACGTTGTTCTTGCCAAACTCACGGTTCCAGTTAAGCTGAACCTGATAATAGAGGTTACGCATAGTGTTCCAGTTCTGGACGCTACCACCCTGAGTAGTCCAAGCAGCACCTTCCTCGGGATCATATTGCGTAAGGGAGTTACGGTCAGGCTGTTGGGTAACAACACCGGTCTCAGGGTCGATCCACTTGTTTTTAACAGTGTTGTAGAGGTCATTTACGCCTTGGCCTGACTGAACAAATGAGTTATCCCATGAAATAAGACCACGGGCTACGAGGCCCTTAGTGATGAATGAGAGATCCTGCTCAAGAGTGAAGTCGGTATTGATGCGGGTATGTGTAGTCTTGAACGCACCACCGAGAGCGAGCTGCTGAGCAGAGTTAGCTACCTGAGAAGCAAACTGAGGATAGAAACCCCAGCTACCATCTGAATACTTAGGAAGGAATGCATCCGGGGCGATGTTGTAGACACCGGCCCAAACCTGCTGGTTGTTCCAGTTTGACTGGTCGAACGACTGGCCGTCGTTAGGCCAAGTAGACTTCTTCACACCGTTAGAACCGGCGATGTTCACCTTCAAAGTAGTAGTTTTAGTCAGGGAGAAGTCAAGGTTTGAACGAGCATTGATACGATTGTAGCCGAAACCTGCGTTGTAACCGCGACCGTTGTCGATATTACGGAAAAGGTCACCTTCGTTCACGAAGTCGATTACTGCATAGTAGCGCACGAACTTTGTACCACCGGAGATAGCCACGTTAGCATTGTATGACATAGCGTGGTCTTTGAAAAGCTCCTTCTGCCAGTCTACGTTGGGGTAACGCTCAAACTCCTCAAGATTTGCAGGATTTGCATATTTCTGAAGAGTGGTCTCGGGAGTCATGTAGCTCCAGGATGAAGGATTGACAGCGAGCTCATGAAGGATTGCGGCATTACGCTGCTTGAGTGACCCGTAAGAGTCATACTTATCAGGAAGCTTTGACACTGTCTTCATTGTAGCAGTGAAGCCGACGTCAATCTTGGCGCGACCTTCCTGACCACGGCGGGTAGTGATGAGGATCACACCATTCGCACCCTTCACACCATATACAGCTGTTGCGGATGCGTCCTTAAGAACGGAGATTGATTTCACAGAGCTTACATCGACACTGCTCATATCACGTTCTACACCGTCGACGAGCACAAGGGGTTCGCTGTTGTTCCATGATGATGCACCACGGATAGTGATCTTTGCACTTTCGTCGCCAGGCATACCTGAAGACTGAACTGTGACAACGCCGGGGAGGTTACCGGTCAGAGCGGCACTGAGGTCGTGCACACCGGCAGCTCTTTCGAGCACCTCACCCGATGTCTGGGTGATAGCGCCGACCACAGAAGCCTTCTTCTGCTGGCCGTAGCCGACAACCACAACTTCTTCAAGGACATCGGAGTCTTCCTTCATGGTGACGTTGATGACTTTTCGGCCATTAACGTGCTCCTTGATCTCTGACATTCCGACATAAGAGAAGATGAGGGCATCTTTCTTGATGTTAGGCACATTGATGGTGTAATTACCATCGATGTCGGTAGCGGTACCTATCGAGGTGCCGTCTACACGCACTGTAACGCCGATGAGGGGCTCGCCCGACTCATCGACAACGTTACCTTTGACAGTATCCGCCCAGGCCGAGAAAGAGCCTGACAGGATCATGACCATCAGTAACGCAATGTAATGAAATGGTTTCTTTACATTTTTCATTGCTATTAAATATTAAAGTATAATGGAAAGTATATTTCTGTTTAATTGTTTAAGCGTTTAATTGTTTAGGGTTTAGTCTACATTTTCAGCATTGGATGCATAAAGACCTACGACCGTTCCGGTGAAGCCTCCTGCCTCAGCAGTAGAGGTAAATCCGGCATCAACGTCATCTGCGAGCAATTGCCAGTTCTTTCCTCCATCAGTAGAGTAATGGAATCCATATTTCAAACCACTACCGGATATCTTGAAGTCAACAGCCGACAACTCTGATTCCACCGGAATCTCTGCAATCGTATGGCTGCCGTCTTCTGCAATCTTACGCACCTCAATCTTATGGGCATCACCATTCTTAGTGCGTGCCAGAAGATACTGGTGGGTCTCATCCTTCAGGAGAAGCATCCCTGCAAGCTGACTGTCGCTTTCGGGAATGAAGGTCATATGAGTGCAAGCACAGAAATTATGGTGGTTGAGCCGACGACAGACATAAGGCAATACAGCTTTTTCACTCGACTTGACATCTGCACATTTGACAGTGAGATGTCCGGGATTTTGAGAAAGAGAATAGTATTCTGCAGCGGGGCCACGAAGAGTCATCCATTCATTATCGAGAGTTGAGTCATTGAACTCGTCTTTTCTGCTATAATTGCCAAAAGTCAAATTCTCACCTCTTTTTACTCCGGGCTTATTGCCGAGAAGAGGGACTGAAGCACCATTCTCAACAAAGCGAGGCCACCCATCATCTGTCCATTTCACCGGGAGCAGGAATGTCTCACGTCCGAGATTCTCCTTATCCCCCTCTACGGGTCGGCATGCAAGGAAAATTCCCCACCAGTCGCCTTCCGGTGTCTTCACCATATCAGCATGTCCGGCACAAGTCACAGGATTTTCCCTCGACGGATCGAGAGTGCGCTGGGTTAGTATGGGATTGGCATCCCAAGGAGTGAAAGGTCCGAAAGGAGTGGCACCCTTATAGATCACCTCACTATGCCCTAAGCTCGTGCCACCTTCGGCAGTCATCAGATAATAAGTGTCACCTTCCTTATAGATGTGAGGACCCTCACACCATATTGGCTTTTCTTCCGGGCGGCATCCTTTATTTACGACTATACGGCGCTCCCCAACACATTTGTCGGTAGCTGTGTCAAATTCCACTACGCGCACAGTACGGTGTCCATCATATTCCGGATTGCCATCAGGAGCATCATCATTGTTTACGATATAGGCTTTCCCGTCCTCGTCGAAGAAGAAAGCCGGATCGATACCAGCCACTTCCGGAAGCATTATCGGGTCACTCCACTCGCCAAACGGGTCTTTTGTCTTCACAAAGAAGTTGCCTGCGCCCACGTTGGTAGTGACCATATAATAGGTTTCGTTGGCAGGGTTATAGGCGATGTCCGGGGCAAATATGCCTCCGCTGACATGCTGCTTCTCCATATTGACAAGCTGAGACTCACGGGTGAGCACATGACCTATCTGCTCCCAATTGACGAGGTCGCGACTATGGAATATTGGCACACCAGGGAAGAAAGTGAATGTAGAAGTGACGAGAAAGTAATCGCCTTTGCCATTAGTGCAAAGCGAGGGATCCGAATACCATCCGGCAAGCACCGGATTATAGTAGGAACTTTCATCTGGAAGAGGATTGGCCTTGTAGAAATTGTCATCGCCCTCGTAGCTGAACGAGTCGAAAATCGCCACAGAACTCTGCGGTGCGATTCCTGCCTTCTTTGAGGAGCATCCTGAAAGAAGAGCAAAGCAGCCAAGGGCGATTGCGATGTTGGTCAGTTTCTTCATATGGTTGTTTTGTTGTTGATGATGCAAAATTAATCAACTTCGACATTTATTACGCGCGATAGACTTTCATTTACGTCACTATTCGTAACAAAACCGCAAAATTACGTATCATATTCATAAGAATTTGTAACATGAATTTATATCTTATTATTATTCACTCAATTAAAATGTATCAATATTTAACACCCTTTTTCGAAAATCAACAAGGAAAAAACGATAAAAATAACATCATACCCCGAAAGATACAACCAGATGACACATTCCATTTGCGACACATCTATATAAAAAGGATGTGGCCGGTATGCATCACGCATCCCAGCCCACAACTCTACCTAATAACTAAACCTATAATCAATCTTTACTAAAATAATATCTTTATTTGTAAGATAGTGGCCAAGCCTAAACCTACCTATTAATTAACCTAATATATCAATCAATTGTCTTATCTTTTTCACTTTGCAAAATTACTAATTATCTTTACAACCCCCATATATCTATGTAACACATATATTCCTGAATGATTACACAGGGTTCAAAAATGAATCCAATGGATATAAATTTGTAAAAAGACGTGTCGCATAGGGCAATATTGCCCTATGCGACACGTCTTATCCATATATTTGCAGCACTACTTCAGCCTATCAAGCATCTATTTTCAAAGCCACATCCGGATCCCCGCCGGCAAGACACTTAGCCCTATATTCAGATGGCGAGAATCCCGTATAGCGTTTGAAATGAGAAGAGAAATGAGGCTGCGATGTAAAACCGATCTTGTAAGCAACCTGGGTCACCTCTATATCAGGGCGACGCAGCAATTCGCAAGCTCTTTTCAAACGTATATTGCGAATGTAATCACTTGGAGTCATGCCAATAAGATCTTTCATCTTACGATGAAGATGCGCACGACTGACACCTACCTCAGAAGATAGTTTTTCCACATTGAGCGACGGGTCGTCGATATTAGCATTTATCTCTTTCATAATGCGCTCAAGAAGAACTTCATCATTACCTTTCATTTCCGGGGCATCAATCTTCCCTTCTGTGTCCTGTGCTCCAGAGAATTTTCCCTTCATACGCCTACGGTTTTCTATAAGAGTGTCGACAAGAGCAGTCAGCTCATCGACATTGAAGGGTTTACCCAGATATCCATCAGCACCTTTGTCCCAACCGGCCATTCTGTCGGAAAGCGCAGTCTTCGAGCTCAAAAGCACAACAGGAATATGATTTGTGTCGGCATTAGACTTCAATCTTTTCAACAATGTAAGTCCGTCCATGCCAGACATGACGACATCGCTTACCACGATATTAGGTTTCCAATCAGCCACAATCTTCATAGCCTCATTGCCATCGGCAGCCTCTTTCACCTTATAATACTTTCCTAAGGCAGAAGCCACATATCCGCGCAACTCCGCATCATCGTCGACCACCAGAATCTTTCCTCCTGCCGTCAAGGGCTTTGGCCTTGACGGCAGTTCCACCGCGGTGGAACCGGGCGTCATGACAAGATGACGTCCTGAATCAAAATCCTCGGTCTCCCCTTCTACAATCTCATATTCTCCATAGTTTGATCTGTCTATAGGAATCACAACGGTAAAGACACTACCCTTGACACCATCCTCACGGTTGACAGCAGAAATCACGCCGTGATGAAGCTCCACGAGCCGATGACAGAGATCAAGGCCTATTCCAAACCCCATTGTAGCCGGGGCATGATCCTCCCTGACGCGATAGAACGGTTCGAAAAGCCGCGACAAGGATTTGTCATCGAGACCTATACCGGTGTCAGTGACGGTCACTTTAAGGCATCGTCCAAGTTTTTCATCCTCTGCAGCAGATAATGCCACATCAATAGATCCGCCTTCGGGTGTATACTTAATGGCATTGGAAATAAGGTTCACCATCACCTTGTCAAAATTATCCCTATCGAGCCATGCTTCACCGGGATCACTTATTTCCGTGAATGTCAAGGTCTGTTTCTTATCCTCAGCCTGCGGCTTGAAAAGGTCAACAAGTTCTCCGACAAATGCAATAACATCTGTTTTTCTACAACTTAACCTCATCTTGCCCTTGTCCAGCTTGCGTATGTCAAGAAGCTGATTAATCAAATTCATCACCCTCTGTGCATTTCGATGCATCACATTAAGCTTTGTCTTGACATCCGGATCTTGCTGCTCTTTCATAAGCGATTCAAGCGGACTCATTATCAGCGTCATCGGAGAGCGGATATCGTGAGATACATCCATAAAGAACTTAATCTTATCTTCATTGATTTTCTCAGCCCGGCGTTTCCTTACAAGCATAAACGCTAATACATTAAATGCCACGAAAAGAACAAGATATATGATTTTTGCCAGTCCGGACCAGTACCAGGGCAAAGACACAGACAGACGGATAGACGTCACCGGAGACTCAACATTGTTTTCCTCTGCACAGATCTGAAGATCATAATTTCCGGGATCAAGATGAGGAAGATAGAGCATATTGTCGCCCGGGGCAGTCGCAATCCAGTCATCGTTCTTATCGAGACGCCACTTATATCGGATATTTGACGCGTCACGAAAATCCATCGTAGACATTCGCAACGACAAAGCATTATCCTTATATGGAAGATGAAGCACGTCAGGGAACATAGGATTACCGGAAATCACAACATGGCGACCATTCTTCATATTCGGCAGGAGCCTCTGTCCGTTGAGATACATTGCCGACACCTTAACTTCACTGTCGAAGCCCGGAGGAGGCACTGAATCCGGCATGAAAGCTGTTATCCCAAGGTCGCTTCCAAGATAAAGACCCTTCCTCGACGGGGAATACTTGATCTGATTGAAAGATGTCTCTACAAGACCGTTGCCACCATAATAAGATAATATCCTTGAATTGTCAGGGGTCACATAAGACAATCCACGCATTGTGCCTATCCACTTTCCTCCGTTATGGTCGCGCGATATACTGCGTATATCATTATCACTCAAGCCATCAGCAGTGGTATACTTCTTTATGACCCCGTCTACAGGATCAAAATGAATTAGTCCGTGGCTCGTGCCCACCCAAACGGAATTATCAGTGAGACAAGGGACTATAGCCGAAGTCACACCCTGCAAAAATGGTTGCTGGTCAATCTCCATAAGGCTGTCGGCCTTAAGATCATAGCATGCTATGCCGCTATAAAGACCTATCCAGACCTTATCATCAGATGTATGGTTGAGGCAAGTGATATAAGGATTCGTCAAAAACCGTCCGTCAGGATCATATGGAATCCAGGTCTGGGCATTGCTCTTCAAGTCATAGCGCATGAGACCAAGTCCATTAACCCCGATAAAAAGTTCACCCTCACGCCCCGGGGCAGTAACAATGGATGTGTATTTACCCGGGATATCAAGAATCTTCCTGACGGCACCGGAAGGAATCGACAACTCCCATATGCCGCTGTCGGCTGCACTAACAAGGGCCTTATCATCATTAATCAATTCAATATGGGTAATGTTGTCAACACCGGGAATGGCAGTAGACATCAGCACCTTGCCTCCATGACCGAACAACACGACACGTCCTTTGTCAAGAGCCACCAGAGAATACCCATTCCACTCATTGAGAGCACCGGGACCACCTCCAAAATCAGGGAAAGAATCGGTAAATTTTCGATATCTAAATGGGATATGACTTCCGGGAAAGAGAACAATACCCTTATAGTTGCATCCCACCCACAGATTTCCGTCGGGAGCCGTGTATGAAGCACCAATCTTCGCATTATCGAAATTAAGAAAGGCACAATACATATCCTCACACTTTCTTACAATGTCGGATTTTGTGGCTACCTCCCACAGTCCATCGCCTGATGTAGCTACATATACGCGTCCGCCATTAGAATTAGAAAGATTGGTAATTGAGAGGTGACTTCCGACAGACAGACGAGTGACTTCACCAGACTTACTGTCGATACGATAGACATCGTTGAGAGTACTTACGAGCACATTGTCATCTTCTTCAAGGGCAAGAGTCTGAATATAAGAGCCATCGGTCACTTTCTGTGATGTCACCCTACCATTGGATGCCATGCAATAGACAGTGCCGTCATGCGAACCGAGATATATCTTTCCGTTGCGGCAACACGTGATTGAATTGAATTCCTTGGCCACCGGACCTCCAGGATACATCACGGCTACAGGATCGCCTGATGCATCATCCACCACATACAGCCCTACACCAGACACGACAAAAGTCACAGTTCCATCAATCTGCTCATCCAAAGCAATCACATATCCAAAAAAATCTTTCTGCGAAGGGAGTCGGACCACCTTGAATGAATCGCTATCAGGCATATACAGATTGAGTCCATTTGCCGTAGCAACCCATACCCTACCCTTCGAATCGCATATCACACTGAGGATACGGCTATCTGACAGAGAACCTTTCTCAGAGTCGTCGTGGCGGTATATATCATAACTGTTGCCATCAAAGCGAAACAAGCCACGGTTGGAAGCTATCCAGACATATCCATCCTTATCTTGACAGAATCCTGTATAGTCGCCCGCCATCACGACAGGATCGTTGAAGAGCCGACCGGTGCGAGTGGCCGCACCATCAGCCACAAAAACAGTTAACAGCGAAAGCAAGGCAATCGCAAACGATATCATAGAGTTTTTCATGAAAAAAATTCACATAAAAAAGTCATCCTTGAAAGGGACGTTAGTTTCTGATGCCAAATTCACCTGCAAATATATATAAAATTGTCGAATTATCACAAGAAACAGATTAAAATTCGTAACATTTTACAAATTTTAATCTCATAAGCGACAAAAACAGGAGTTATAAGACCCATAAACACGAGTTCCATACTCAAAACATATACGTAGTATCAATATTTTTTATAATTTTGTAATCGACATTTAAGAAGTGAAAAATATAACTACGATATCATGAACACAATCAGACCTTTCATAGCGACCATTGTCGGTTGCTTGACTATGTTGACTTCCCTCCAAGCCTCTGCCCTTGACCATCAGGGCATCATAAGTGAGAGACCGGAAGCCGGATACTTTCCTCTTATATCTATGGAAAACAGCCATTCCGTCCCGGCAACTATCTTAATTTCAGAAAAGGACCTTCCCGGAATCAGCATCGCGGCAAAAAACTTATCAGACGATTTCAAAAAAGTATGCGGCACTGCAGCCGCATTGATTGAGGCTGACGAAACAAAAGCAAACGATATCACATCAGACAATATAATAATTGCCGGGTCAATCGAAAGCAAATTGATAAAGCATCTTTTAAAGACAAAGAAACTCAACGAGAAGGATATCAAAGGGAAATACGAGAAATACATAATGACGACTGTCGACAATCCGCTACCCGGGGTCAGCAGGGCCCTCGTGATAGCAGGAAGCGACAGACGCGGCACTATCTACGGCATCTATGAGCTGTCTGAGCAAATCGGTGTCTCTCCCTGGTATGACTGGGCTGATGTCACACCATCAAAACATAAAAGCCTATATCTTAAGCCCGGAAGTTATACTGCCGGAGAACCGGCAGTGAAATACCGCGGTATATTCCTCAATGATGAAGCTCCCTGCCTAACGAGCTGGGTAAAAAACACGTACGGCACAGATTATGGCGACCATCGGTTTTATGCACGTGTCTTCGAGCTTCTGCTTCGCCTCAGGGGTAATTTCATGTGGCCTGCAATGTGGGGATGGGCTTTCTATGCAGATGACCCGGAAAATATGAAGACTGCAGATGAAATGGGTATAATAATGGGGACATCCCACCATGAGCCTATGGCAAGAAACCATCAGGAATGGGCACGAAAGCGCAAAGAGAATGGAGCGTGGAACTATGCCACCAACCAAGAAACCATCGACAGATTCTTTACCGATGGGATACAAAGGATGAAAGAGACCGAAGATGTGGTCACCATTGGCATGCGCGGTGATGGCGACGAGGCTATGAGTGAAGAGGCAGATGTGGCTCTTCTCAAGAAAGTAATTGACAACCAACGGAAGATAATAGCTAAGGAAACTGGGAAAAAAGCAAAAGACACTCCGCAAGTATGGGCATTATATAAAGAGGTGCTTGACTACTATGATGCGGGCTTACGTGCACCGGATGATGTGATCTACCTGCTATGCGACGACAACTGGGGCAACGTGCGCCGACTGCCCAACGCAGAGGAACGCAAGCATCCGGGTGGATGGGGAATGTATTACCATGTAGACTATGTAGGGGCACCCAGAAACAGCAAGCTGCTTAACGTAACTCCCATCCAAAACATGTGGGAGCAGCTTGAGCTCACCTACGACTATGGAGTAGACAAGCTATGGATCTTGAATGTAGGAGATTTGAAGCCGATGGAATATCCGATTACCCTCTTCCTCGACATGGCATGGAATCCAAAACAGTTTACCGCCAACAACCTCCTTGGCCACACTCTACGCTTCTTTGAGCAGCAACTCGGCCCGGACCAGGCAAAAGAGGCAACCAGAATCTTCAACCTGCTATGCAAATACAATGGTCGCGTCACTCCGGAGATGCTCGACCGCAACACTTATAGTCTACATTCCGGGGAATGGAAGCAAGTAGCCGACGACTATATGCGTCTTGAGGCAGAAGCTCTTCGCCAATTCCTGACCCTGCAGCCAGAACAACGGGATGCATACAACGAGCTGGTTCTCTTCCCTCTTCAGTTGATGAGCAATCTCTACCAGATGTATTACGCCCAGGCAATGAACCATGATACGTATGCGAAGGGACTTCCGGAAGCGAATGAATGGGCAGCAGAAGTGAAACGTTGCTTTGACCGCGACGCAGATCTGATGAAAAGCTACAACAATGATATCGCCGGAGGAAAATGGAACGGAATGATGACGCAGAAACATATAGGATACACCAGTTGGAACGATGCCTTCCCTGCTGACATCCTACCGGAGACATTCACTCTTGACTCCCGGGATGCTACAGAAGGAGGATATGTGTTCCAGCCTACGGATGGCGCCATAATAATCGAGGCAGAACATTTCAATGACGCGACCGATGCCAAAAGCGGAGCTAAATGGGAAGTGCTACCCTACATCGGACGCACTCTCAGCGGGGTAGCCGTGAGGCCATACACAGAAAGCCCCGAAGGAGCGTCACTTAAATATGCAGTCACAATTCCGGAGGGGACAGACAGCGTAACGGTACACGTGGTCACTAAATCAACTCTCGCTTTCCAACGCAAGGAAGGACACAGGTATACTGTAGGCTTTGAAGATGCCGATCCGATTGAAGTCAACTTCAATGCTAACCTTAATGAAGATCCACAAAACATCTACAGCGTATTCTATCCTACGGTAGCTCGCAGAGTTGTAGAAAAGAAAGTGCCGGTGAAAGTAGGCAAGACGGGGAAGACAATGCTCGAAATCAAACCATTGGATCCCGGTATAGTCTTCGAGAAGATTGTAATAGACTTAGGTGGCTACACGCCATCATATCTCTTTGGCAAAGAAAGCAAAGTGAAGAGAGGAGTTAGCAAAAAGCCATAGCTAATTGACAATCCACTTTGTCGATTTAGAAAATTTTATTAATTTTGTGAACGTATTTCATCTTTCACCCACCTTAAAATCATGAACCGAATCAGACTTACCATAATACTCGCGCTGCTCACGTCAGCATTCACCGCTGCATTAGCTGCAGACAAGACGAAAGAAGCACAGAAAGTGAGAGACATAATTGCTAAAGTCAACAACAATTGGCAGAAGAACAACAGCGCGGAGGCAACCCCTTTCTGGCATGTGGCAGCTTATCACACCGGAAACATGGAGGCCTACAAGCTTATGGGAAATCCTGATTGGCTCAAGTATTCTGAAGACTGGGCTGAACATAACGAATGGAAAGGAGCCAAGGGTAACGACAAAAGCAAATGGAAATACGCATCATATGGAGAATCGCCAGACCATGTAATGTTTGGCGACTGGCAGATATGCTTCCAGACGTATGCCGACCTATACAATATCCTTCCTGACGACAAAAGGATAAGACGCGCGAGAGAAGTGATGGAACACCAGATGTCGACACCACAGAATGACTATTGGTGGTGGGCAGACGGCTTATACATGGTGATGCCCGTGATGACCAAGATGTATAATATCACAGGCAACCAGAAATATCTCGACAAACTGTATGAATACTTCATATATGCAGACAGCATCATGTATGACAAAGATGAGCATCTTTACTACAGGGATGCCAAATATGTCTACCCGAAACATGAGAGCGCCAACGGGAAGAAGGATTTCTGGGCTCGCGGCGACGGTTGGGTGCTTGCAGGGCTTGCAAAAGTATTGCAAGATCTTCCAAAAGACTATAAGCACCGCGACATATTCGAGCAGCGTTTCCGAGAGCTCGCCGATGCTGTCGTAGCCAGCCAGCAGCCCGGAGGATATTGGAGTCGATCCATGCTCGATGAGGCACATGCTCCCGGACCGGAGACAAGCGGCACAGCCTTCTTCACATATGGGCTGCTATGGGGGCTGAACAACGGATACCTGACTGACCCTAAATATCTTGACGCAGCGCTTAACGGATGGAACTACCTGAGCAACACGGCTCTGCAGAAAGACGGCAGGGTTGGTTATGTGCAGCCTATCGGCGAGAAAGCCATTCCCGGACAGGTTGTAGACAAAAACTCCACATCTGATTTCGGCACCGGAGCATTTCTATTAGCAGCTTGCGAATATGCCAAGCATCTTGAAAAAGGCAGCAATCCCGACCGTAAATACTGGACTGATCTTGCATATCAGATAGCTTATCCGGTGCTGAGCAAAATGGCCGACGGAAAGCTTCAGGAGGATATGATAGTAGAGGTCAGCCCCAACTGGGACGGCAGAAATAAGAAAGTGACTTATATGGAGACTTTTGGTCGACTTATGGCAGGAATCGCCCCATGGCTCGCCCTTCCCGACGATGACACAGAAGAAGGAAAGATGCGGAAGGAACTCAGGGAAATGGCTCTCAAGAGCTATGCCAATGCCGTAGACCCTAATTCACCTGACTGCTTGCTGTGGCAAGGCGAAGGACAAATAATGGTGGATGCAGCATACATAGCCGAAAGCTTCGTAAGAGCATATGATGCCCTTTGGATGCCTCTTGATGACAAGACAAAGGAACGCTATCTCGAAAACTTCCGCAATATAAGAAAGATAGACCCTCCTTATACAAACTGGCTACTCTTCTCATCCATCATAGAAAGTTTTATGGCCAAAGCTGGAAGAGACCATGATGATTACAGAGTGAATTCAGCCATCAGGAAGATGGAAGAATGGTATGCCGGCGACGGTTGGTATGCCGATGGCCCTGATTTCGCATTCGATTATTACAGCAGCTATGTGTTTCATCCAATGTATCTTGAGACTCTGCAGAATATGAAGGATGCCAACCGGCACACCAGGATACACTATCCAAAATATTATGACCGCGCTTTGAAGCGAGCTCAGAAATATAGCATAGTGCTTGAACGCATGATCTCACCGGAAGGCACATTCCCTGTCTTCGGACGTTCTATCCCTTACAGAATGGCCACCATGCAACCGCTTGCACTCATGGCATGGTATGAGAAGCTACCTGCAGGTCTTACCAACGGTCAGGTGCGCAACGCTCTTACGTCAGTGATGCATTCGATGTATGACGGCAAGGAAAACTTCAACGAGGGTGGATTCCTTACTATCGGATTTGCCGGAAGACAGCCGAATATCGCTGACTGGTATACAAACAACGGAAGCCTCTATATGACATCGCTGGCTTTCTTGCCTCTCGGGCTTCCGGCATCACATCCTTTCTGGACTGATGCCCCTCTTCCTACCACCAACCAAAAAGCATGGAGCGGACAACCATTCCCCAAAGACCATAGATGGGATGATGGGCCTAAGACGAAAGATCTTTACTAATTGAGACTTAAGTCTTGAGTCTTAAGTCTTAAGTCTTAAGTTTTGACAACTCGACAACTTAACAACTTAACAACCATAAAACCATGAATTCAAACAACAACCAAGGCAGCAAAGCTTACCTCTTCGGGATAGTGCTCGTAGCGGTGCTCGGCGGCTTGCTCTTCGGATATGACACTGCCGTAATATCCGGAGCAGAAAAGGGCCTGCAGGCCTTCTTCCTCGGTGCGAAAGACTTCGTCTACACCGACACAATCCACGGCATCACATCGTCAAGCGCACTTTTAGGATGCATCATCGGAGCAGCTGTCTCCGGATTCATAGCCACCCGCTGGGGACGAAAAGCAGCCTTATTCATTGCCGGCGTATTTTTCTTCATCTCTGCTCTTGGCTCATATTATCCCGAATTTCTAATCCATGAATATGGACAGCCATCTTTCCATCTTCTCATTACATTCAATATCTACCGTATAATAGGAGGTTTCGGAGTGGGACTTGCTTCTGCAATCTGCCCGATGTATATTGCAGAGGTAGCGCCATCCAATCTTCGCGGTACACTTGTATCATGGAACCAATTTGCCATCATCTTCGGTCAGCTCGTGGTCTATTTCGTCAACTTTCTCATCCTTGGCGAGCATACACAGCCTATCATCGAGAAAATCGGTGAGACTGTATATCAGGTGAGTTCATCTTCCGATGAATGGACAATCCAGACGGGTTGGCGCTATATGTTCGGGTCGGAAGGCTACGTGGCAGGACTCTTCACGCTGCTCGTCTGCTTCGTGCCGGAATCCCCACGCTATCTCGCAATGACAGGAAGAGACGCACAGTCGCTGAAGGTTCTGACCAAGATCAACGGCAAAACTAAGGCAGAGGAGATTCTTCAAGACATCAAGAACACAGTGTCTGTAAAAAGCGAGAAGCTCTTCTCGTTTGGCATCATGGTTGTATTCATCGGTGTCATGCTCTCAGTGTTCCAGCAGGCTGTCGGCATCAACGCAGTGCTATATTACGCTCCTCGTATCTTCGAATCCATGAATATGGGCAACCCGATGGTACAGACCGTCATCATGGGTATCGTAAACATAGCATTCACTCTTGTGGCTGTCTTCACAGTAGAAAAATTAGGACGTAAGCCTCTGCTTATATGGGGTTCTATCGGAATGGCAATAGGAGCACTTGGCGTTGCACTCTCCAACGTCACTACCCTTCCGGCCATCTTCCCTGTAGTAAGCATCATGATCTACTCAGCATCTTTCATGTTCTCATGGGGACCAATCTGCTGGGTGCTCATCTCAGAAATATTCCCGAACACCATCCGCTCGCAGGCTACAGCCATAGCAGTGGCTTTCCAGTGGATTTTCAACTTTATTGTCTCAAGCACATTCGTGCCGATGTATAATATGAGTATGGGAGACATGGGCACTCGTTTCGGGCACTTCTTCGCCTACGCCCTATATGGAGTGATCTGTATCATAGCGGCATGGTTCGTAGCCAAGCTCGTGCCTGAGACCAAGGGCAAGACGCTCGAAGACATGACAGCTCTTTGGAAGAAACGCCGGGATGCGTAATGCGTAGCGCGTATCGCGTAGTGCGCGTATATTGAAAGACCTCGGGATGCAATACTCCCGAGGTCTTCCACGTTTATATAAAACTAACGCTTTTCAACAATGAAACATATTGGATCAATCTACCGAAACACGCATCATTCTGCACTGATGGCTTTGGCCATGGCGATGCTGATGCCCACATTCTATTCCTGCAATACAGGCAAGGATGAACCAAAGATGCCGGTCTCTCCTGATGAACCGACTCCTGAAATACCTGTCGCACCTGCTCCCAATCACTACGATGGATTGGAAAATGTGACAATTCCAACCGGGCTCACTTCCCAAGTGAAAGGATACACAGGATTCACCTTATCATTCAATAAAGACAACCGAACGCCAAACTATGTGGCATGGGAACTCCTCGGCACAGAGGTGAGCAATGAGGTGAGCCGCAGTGATAATTTCTGGCAGGATTCTGAAATAGACGGATGCACGAAACATAGTGATTATACACGCTCGGGCTTTGACCGGGGACATATGTGCCCTGCCGCCGACCAGAAATGGAGCGAGCAAGCCATGAACGACTGCTTCGTGATGGCAAACATGTGTCCGCAGCTTCATGACCTGAACGCCGGGGCATGGGAAAGGCTCGAAGAGAAAGAGCGCATTTGGGCAAAGCGTGATTCTGCTGTCATGATAATTGCCGGACCAATATACACTGACGATGATAACACATATATAGAATCATCAAAAGTCCGTGTGCCGGGAGCATTCTTCAAGGTGCTTCTTGCGCCCTATCTCAATGAGCCGAGGGGCATTGCTTTCGTATATCCCCACATGAAATGTCCGGGAAATATGCAGGATTATGCCACTTCTATCGATGAAGTGGAGAAGATAACCGGATTTGATTTCTTCCCTGAGCTTCCGGATGAGATCGAGGAAAAAGTTGAGGCAACTTACTCTTTTACTGATTGGAATAAGCAATAACAACTCACGAAGTTACCAAATTAATACAAATTATATTATTGGGCAATGCTGAGGGCAACGATTGACATCGGGGGGAGTGTCACCTGAAGGCCATCTTTTGTGATTTTGTAGCCTTTGAATGGAGCTAACTTCACCTTGTCAGGATTATCAAAGTCGTTGTAGTCATTGGGGGTTGCGGAAGTCAGGATTTCGCCGCTTACTGCATTCTTGCCAAGCTTTGAGAAGGGTATTGTCACTTCTGCTTTTTCCTTGAGGTCGATATTGGTGAGTGTCACATTGACTTTGCCATCTTTCTGCGATGCCGTGGCATTGATGGTAGGCACTTTGCGGCCATCGCGCACGTCACGTATCGAAGTCTCTACTTCAAGCGGAATGAAAGTAGCATCCTGGTGAGGAGCATACATCTTGAATACGTAATAAGTCGGTGTGAGCACCATCTTGTCGCCCTTTGTCAGCACCATAGACTGGAGCACATTGGCGATTTGGGCAATATTTGCCATCTTCACGCGGTCAGTGTGGCGGTTGAATACGTTAAGGCTGAGAGCTGCTACCATGGCATCACGCATTGTGTTCTGCTGATAAAGATGTCCGGGAACAGTACCGGGTTCCTCATCCCACCAGGTGCCCCATTCATCAACGAGGAGTGCGACCCTCTTTTTTGGATCATAGACATTCATGATAGAATCATGCTTCATGATGACAGGCTCTATCTCCAGGCACTTCCCAAGGGTCCAGTAATAATCATCGTTATCAAACTGAGTAGCAGAACCCTTACTTCCATCCCAACCCTTCACTGTGTAGTAATGGAGAGAAAGACCTTTCATATGGTTTTTTGCCTTCTTCATCAGCACATCAGTCCAATTATAGTCATAATCGCTGGCACCGGATGCGATCTTATAGAGACGGTTGCCGTCTATATCTCGACAATATGTCTGATAGCGACGGTATTCTGAAGCATAATCCTCAGGAGTGAAGTTTCCACCACAACCCCAGCTTTCGTTGCCGACACCAAGATATTTCAGTTTCCAAGGTTTTTCACGGCCGTTAGCCTTGCGCTTCTCAGCCATCGGACCATTCTCGGCTGTGATATATTCCACCCACTTTGCGAGCTCTTCGACCGTACCGCTTCCAACATTGCCACTAAGGTATGGTTCGCACTCAAGGAGCTCGCACAGGTTGAAGAATTCATGAGTACCGAAGGAATTATCCTCTACGGTTCCACCCCAGTTATTATTTATCATCACGGGACGGTCTTTTTTCGGGCCAATGCCATCTACCCAATGGTATTCATCAGCAAAGCATCCTCCGGGCCAGCGCATCACCGGCACCTTCAGGTCCTTGAGTGCCTGAAGCACATCGTTGCGGTAGCCGTTGGTGTTAGGGATAGAAGAATCCTCACCTACCCATAGACCGCCGTAAATACATGTGCCAAGATGCTCAGCAAACTGGCCATAGATTTCAGCTGGGATAGTAAGATCGGGGTTAACATTGTCAAGGTCAAGTTTGACAGTGGCTTTCTGGTCAGCAAATGCCGGGAAAGCAGACAATGCGAGAGCTGCGAATGCAGCAAAAGAAGCTAATTGTTTCATTTATGTATATTGTTAGATAGTTATTTCATGAAATTTAGATTTGAATAACAAAGTTAATGAAAAAATTTGTTATCTTACGAATATTTCACTAATTTTGTCATAGAATTTGTTATATACATAAAGGACATATAAAGAAATAAGAAATGGCAAGACCTATAAAAGAAACACCGATACTTTTTGGCAACGATGGGCGCCGCTTCGAAGAACGAATGCAAAATCCTCCAAAAGTGTCTCCTGAAAAAAGAGCTCAAATCAGACATTCTTATGAAACTGTCGTAAAAATGTTGATAAATTGACAATAGGATATGACTCGCGAAGAATTTCAAGAGACATGTACTGTTAGACGTCTCGACATTGGAGACTCAATTTTCTCCTTTGATTGCGGAGATGACGATCTAAATGATTTTTTACTAAATGAATCCACCCTATATCGAAATGCCTTACTCGCTGTGACTTATGTAGTGGAAAAGAAACACACAAATGAAGTTATGGCATATTTCAGTCTTGCCAACGATAAAGTATCCATCTCTGACTTTGAAAGCAAAACGGAATTCAATCGTTTTCGAAAGCATAAATTTGTCAATGAGAAAAGGCTTCGAAGCTATCCTGCTATAAAAATTGGAAGATTGGGAATTGCCAAGTGTGCCCAACACCAATCTATAGGAACTTATCTTCTTGAATTTATAGAAGACTATTTTATCATCAATAATAAATCCGGTTGTAGATTCGTCACGGTGGATGCATATGTTGATGCTATTCCATTCTATATCAAAAACAATTATCAATTTCTAAATAATGATGATGAAGATAAGCAAACACGAGTGATGTATTTTGATCTTGCTTCATTGCTGTAAATGCAATTTATGAAAGCGGAATGGTGCTTACATAGATACGAGCCGGAGGATGCAAGCCTTTGGGATACGCTTGTCGCAGAGTCGCGTCAAGGCACTATGCTGCATATGCGTGGATATATGGATTATCATGCAGATCGATTCCGGGACTGCTCGCTTATAGCACTACGTAAAGGGAAACCGACGTGCTTGATTCCGGCAAATATCCGAGCTGACGGCACTCAGTGTTCTCACGGAGGGCTTACCTATGGAGGTTGGCTTACACCTCTCTCCCACTTCGACGGATCGGATATGCTCAATCTATTTGAAATATGGACCGAATGGTGTCGGGAAAACGGAATAAGACAAATTATCTATAAGTCAGTACCCCATATCTACCACAAAATCCCGGCAGAAGAGGATATGTATGCACTTTTCCGTTTTGGGGCGACGATTGAGACCGTAAATCTGTCCACTGTAATAGATATGCGGAACAATCCCGGATTCAACACTCTCCAGAAGCGACATTTTAAGAAAGCCTCGATGTGCAATCCTTGGATAAAAGAGACCGATAAAGTATCCGAATTCATGCCTATTCTACAAGAGTGTCTGCGTGATCGACATGATGCGGCCCCTGTACACACCGAAAATGAGCTGCAGATGTTAAAAAGACGTTTTCCTACCGGGGTTCGTCTTTTCTTAGCAGGAACAGGAACGGAACCGGAAGCTGCTGTCTGCATATACGATACAAATTCAGTAGCTCACTGTCAGTATATCGCCACATCTGAAAGTGGAAGAGAAAACGGGATTCTGACCTATCTTATGCATCATCTCATACATGATGTATTTTATGAGAACCGCTATTTTGACTTCGGCACGAGCAATGAAGATGCCGGCCGCATCCTCAACTCCGGCCTCATCCACCAAAAGACAGGCCTCGGGGGACGCGGTGTCGCCTATCAGATTTTCCGCTTGGATCTATAACATTTAATTCACAACCCCTATATGCAACCAAAAAAGGTTGCATTCGCAAGATGCAACCAAAAAAGGTTGCATTCGCAAGATGCAACCAAAAAAGGTTGCATTCACAAGATGCAACCAAAAAAGGTTGCATTCGCAAGATGCAACCAAAAAAGGTTGCATCTTTAAGATTTTCTTATTATCTTTGCAACCGAATTAGGAAATTATGACGACGATAGCCATTATCACAGGTGATATAGTAGATTCTACCAAACTAAATTTGGCAGAAAGAGACATTATGATCAATGCCTTGCAAGCCATTCCCGAAATACTTTCACCTCTTGATAAAGTTTATATGGAAATATTTCGCGGAGATTCTTTTCAAATAAGAATTCACAGAGCAGCAATAGCCGCAAAAGCCGCTATTGCCATTCGAGCATGGCTTCGAAGTCAGATTGAATTGTCCGGAAAAGATCCCTTAGATGCAAGAATTGCTATAGGAATAGGAAGTGTAGATTACGAATCTGAATCACTCTCAACGAGTGATGGAGAGGCTTTTAGGTTGTCAGGAAGATTGCTCGACAAAATGCAGAAGGCTCGTTTGGCTGTAGCAACGCCATGGCCAACAGTCAATGAAGAATTGAGATTGTCAACAGCATTTGTTGATGATATTATTTCTTCTTGGACTCAAAACCAAAGCAAGATAATGCTTTTGCGGCTCCAAACATCTAAAAGCCATATTGAATTGGCACAGACGCTCGAAATATCCAGACAGATGGTAGACAAATCCCTAAAATCTTCAAAAGAAGAACTTATCGAATCATATATAGACAGATTTGAAAAATTAATAATCGAACATACCATAAAACCATGATAATATTGCTAATAAAGCTTCTTGCCGCCCATCTGCTTGGAGACTTCCTTCTCCAATCGGACAAGCTATGCAAAATGAGATATAGTGAAAAACTCTCAAAAAGAATTACTGCCAATTGCATTCATAGCCTTATTCAAGCTGTACTTTCATATTGCTTCTTAGAATTATGGAATCTTTGGTGGATTCCACTTATAATATTCATCTCTCATTTCATCATAGATTTCATTAAGACTCAATATGGGAAAAAAGATCTTCCTTATTTTATTGGGGATCAAATAATGCACTATTGTGTGATTTTATTAATTTGGTATTATCTGCAATCTAATCTTACAGAAATGCAAGCGATATCTAAGATATCACTCACCGGATGGATAATTTTCACCTCATTTTTAGCTATTCTAAAACCATCTTCGATACTTATAAAATTATTTATGGAGTATCATTCATGGATTCCAAATATACCGACACTGCAAGGATTGCCAAATGCAGGCAAATGGATTGGTTATCTCGAAAGAATATTAATTTTAATTTTTATATTCTCTCACAATATCGAAGGAATTGGATTCTTATTAGCAGCAAAATCCATTTTTAGATTCGGAGAATTGAATCAATCAAAAGACATCAAAGTTACGGAATATGTATTGATCGGAACATTTCTAAGTTTCACAATTGCCATTTTAACAGGTTATATAGCAGAATGGGTAATGACAATAGGAAAAGAATTATAAAAAAAATATATATAATATGTTAAAAAAAATTTTAACCGCATTTTTAATAACAGCGGCGCTGCAAGGAGCGGCTGAGGAGAAGGGGGCGATCAGTCAGGAGATGCTTGGTGGCTTCAAAGCATCTTATGAGGATAATGCTGCCAACCGGGCTCGGCACAACGCCTTGAATGCCGCCGGCATCGAGAAGCTTGCTTTCAACGAGAAGGTACGCAATAAGTTTGATGATCATTTCTCCCATAAAGTGGAGACCAAGGGAATCACTGACCAAAAGTCATCCGGACGCTGCTGGCTCTTCACGGGACTCAACGTGCTACGTGCTCAGGCTATGGCAAAGCATAATCTGCCTAAACTGACTTTCTCGCAAAACTACAACTTCTTTTTCGACCAGCTTGAGAAAGCCAACCTTTTCCTGCAGGGAGTGATCGACACATCAGACCGTCCGATGGAAGACCGCCAAGTGGAATGGCTTTTCCAGAACCCCATTTCTGATGGTGGCACATTCTGCGGAGTAGCTGACATCGTGACAAAATATGGCGTGGTGCCAACCGAAGCAATGGCTGAGACAGAAATTGCCAACAGCACATCTGCATTCCGCCGCCATCTCGCCACGAGGCTACGTGAAGATGGTCTGCGCCTTCGTCAAGCCAAGGCAAAAGGAGCGGATGAAAAGACACTGCAAGACATGAAGACCAAGCAACTTGCTGAAGTCTATAAAATGCTTGCTCTCGCCTTAGGAGAGCCTCCTACAGAATTCACATGGACCAAACGCGACAGCAAAGGGAACGCATTGGAGACCAAGACCTACACTCCCCAATCATTCTATAAGGAACTTCTTGGCAACGACTTGAAGAACAATTACATCATGCTCATGAACGACCCCTCCCGTGAATACTGGAAGGTATACAGAATCGACTACGACCGCCACAGCTACGACGGACAAGACTGGACTTACCTCAATGTGCCGATGGCCGACCTTAAGGATGCAGCCATCAAGTCGATAAAAGACAGCACCGCAATGTATTTCTCATGCGACGTGGGGAAATTCCTTGACCGCGAGCGTGGCACTCTCGACCTTGAGAACTTCGACTATGAGTCACTATTCGACACTAAATTCGGCATGGATAAAGCCGAGCGCATATCCACATGGGGAAGTGCCTCTTCTCATGCAATGACGCTCTCCGGAGTTGATCTTGACAATAAAGGGACTCCAAAGAAATGGCTTATCGAAAACAGCTGGGGCAAGACGGGACACGACGGCTATCTCATAGCGACCGACGACTGGATGGATGAATATCTCTTCCGTCTGGTGGTAGATAAGAAATACGTATCGCCCAAGATACTGAAGGCAATGAAGCAAGATCCGATCACGCTGCCATCGTGGGATCATCTCTTCCTCTATAATTAATGCATAATTCATAATTCACAATGTATAATTCCTCCAACTGAGAACTTGTCTGAGTGGAGAATTCGAGCGCGCAGCCAATTATGAATTATGCATTGTGAATTATGAGTTAGTCAAAGGAATCTTCCGACGATAGAAAACGCTCCGCGCATCCCAAGCCGAGTCCAATGATAGGCGAAACGGATGAGCGGACGTTTCTTTTTTGGGATATTACTAAGAGCTTGCTTATAAAGAGGTTTGGCAAGTTCAGGATGCCCCTCCTTGGCATAATGGGCTGCCAAGATAGCACGACGATAAGTGATTATATTATGCAGACGTTCGGTATCCCGTCTGCCACTCTCGGCTATCGACTTGTCTATGCCATCAAGCGACTTTTCCCATTTGCCATGCTTATCCGAAAAGCATTCCCCAGTTATGCTTTCTCTTTGATGATATACATCAGCAAGCACATCTTGGATAGCCTTGACATTAGGATTACCAAGCAAAATCCTTGCTCCAGTCTCAAGATCATTCCAAGTAGGAAACTCACCACGCCAACCACCTACCAAATTCAAGAATTTCGTATTTATGGCATATCCTTGAGTACGAAGGATGGCGTGCACAAGATGACGTTCTAAAAGATTGCCTTTTATAGAATGAGTCAATTGGACATTCCCACTATGATGTATTGCTACCGGCCATGCCACAATATCAAGTTTTGGATACCTATGCCACAAGTCCATTACTGAAGCTACGCAATCACTCCTCATTACATCATCAGAATCGAAAAACATAACCTTTTCAGTATGCACCATTTGTAAACCACGTTGTCTCGCATACGTAGCCCCTGTCTTAGGCTCTGATAATATCTCTACATTGAAGTCATCTTCAATGCATTCATTCTTCCATTTTTCAACGTTTACAAGTGTATCATCTGAAGAACCATTATCTACCACTATGATGTCTAACGGTCTATATGTCTGCGCTTTCAAGCTATCCAGACATCTTACTATCAAATTAGGCCTGTTATAAACAGGCACAACAATAGACATACATTCCTTCCCATGAACAATTCCTCTCATAGTCTTTTAACGTCCCTTCAATACTAAAAATTGAAAATAACTTGCAAAAAATATAGGAATTTGTTAATTTTGTGATATGAAGAAGATATCATTGCTCATACCAGTCTATAACGAAGAGGAATCAATTGATGCGCTTTATACAGCATTGATTCCTCTGCTCAATAACACTCATACGGGACTAAACGGTAAAAGCTATGATTGGGAAGTAATCCTCGTCGATGACGGAAGCTCTGATTGCTCTGCTGAAAAGATAAAGGAACTCCACAACTTTGATTCAAGATTCAGATATGTCAGACTTTCCAGAAATTTCGGCAAGGAAAACGCTCTGCTTGCAGGATTTGACCGTTTTACCGGGGATGCAATGGTGATTATGGATGCAGATCTACAACACCCCGTCAGCGCTATTCCTGAAATGATAGCACAGTGGGAGAACGGATTTGAAGACATCTATGGTCGTCGACTTTCAAGAGGTAAAGAATCGATCACAAGAAAACTTTTCACTCAAATATACTACGGACTCCTGAACAAAAGCACAAATGTAGATGTGCTACCAAACGTAGGGGATTTCAGGCTTCTCGACAGAAAAGTGGTGGATGCCATATGCAGAATGCGCGAATCTCAACGCTACACCAAGGGTCTATATTGCTGGGTCGGATTTAAGAAAACCGGAATAGACTTCCAAACTTCAGAACGAGTCGCGGGTAAAACCCATATGTCGCCGAGACGCCTTATCAACCTAGCTCTCGAAGGAATCACCAGTTATACTACTGCACCTCTACGTGTTGCCACAGTTCTCGGCTTCATCATCTCTCTTCTTTCGATATGCTATATGATATATATTGTCTGCAAGACTTTGGTTTACGGAGAACCAATACAAGGCTTTCCAACCATAATTTGTACAATACTGATCCTTGGAGGATGCCAACTTATCGCCCTTGGCATCATAGGAGAATACATAGGAAAAATCTATAACGAGTCAAAACAACGACCTCCCTATATTGTATCCGAAGAAAGCCCTGCAGACGTGAACAATGACATCAAAATAAAGCCTTGAAGCCATGAAAATACTGATGCTCGGAGATTATTCCAACCTACACGCTTGCCTTACAAAAGAATTACGTAAACGGGGACATGATGTGACCCTGGTCTCCGACCGTGGAGGGTATATGCAGACAGAAGCCGACATGACAATCAGCAGATCTTCCGGACTTTTAGGCGGAATGCGTTATTTTTATCGGATTCTTGCCTCTCTACCCTCTTTTACAGGCTACGACGTGGTGCAACTCATAAATCCCGGTTTCTTTAAGCTCAAGCCCGACAAATTACGCATAATATATGACATATTAAAGAAAAACAACCGATCTGTTTTCCTTACACTCTGTGGCAACGATTATTTTTTCGTAAAAGACTGTATTGATTCTGATCTTTTCCGGTTTTCAGAATTCAGGATCGGGAAAGAACCGGCACCGCTTGTAAAGTGTGATCCACAAAGGGAAAAAGGATGGCTTATCCCTGAGCATGCAAAGTATACCCAATATCTTTATGACACTATAGACGGAGCCATGGCAGTGCTTCCTGAATATGACATGTCTGCGAGTCGGCACATGGATCAAAAAAAGCTTGTCTTTACCAACCTTCCAATAGAACTGGAGAATTTAGAATTTACTGAATTTGATTTAAACGGTCCGATAAAAATATTGATAGGGATGAGGGCCAATATGGAAATCCAGAAGGGTACCGCACGATTGCTTGAAATATGCAAAGACTTGGAAAAAGAGATGCCCGGCAAGCTTGAAGTCAAAGTAGTGAAAAACCTGTCACTTGCAGAGTATCTTGATGTCCTGCGTTCGAGCCATATCGTAATTGACCAACTATATTCATATTCTCCAGCCACAAATGCGCTTCAGACTATGGCTCTTGGACGCGTCACCGCTTCGGGTGCCCAGGATGAATATTATAAATATTTAAATGAAACCTCGCGACCGATATTTTGCTTGTCACCTCTCGAAGACGAGACAACCATAAAAGAACGATTGAGAGCACTTGTGCTCAACAAAAAAGAACTCAAGCAAATGGCAGAAGAAGGTCGACACCTTGTCGAGAAGCATAATGATGTCAGACATATCGCTCCAATCTTCGAAATGCATTGGCATAATCACATAAAGGCATAGTCACAATGGGAAAGGAAACGCCATTCACTGATAAGAAGTCTATATCATTGCAAGTGATGATATGCACCTATGGACAAGACGGGCTTAAACGGATTGCCACATCAGCTCATCCAGAGGTGGAAGGTGTGGAGTATCTTGTAAGTTGTCAGATCGAGGGAGATTTTACTATTCCAAAAGAACTTGAGCGTAAAGACTTCAAAATATTCGTCACTCCCAGTAAAGGATTATCCGTAAACCGAAACCATGCACTCTCACACGCCACAGCCCCTTTGCTTCTAATCAGCGACGATGATACAGATTATTCTGCCAAGGGACTACAAAGTTTAATTGAGGCATTTCAGAATCATCCGGATGCTGACATCATAACTTTCCGGTATGATTCGTCTGTCAGCAAGAAATTCTACCCGTCCCATTCTGTTAGCCTTAGCAAAATTCCCAAAGGATACTACATTTCTTCCATAGAAATCGCTTTTCGCAGGCAATCCATACAAGGTAAAATTTGGTTTAATGAGAATTTCGGTATAGGAGCGATGTTTCCATCAGGGGAAGAGGACATATTTATATGCGAATGCTTGAATGCCGGTATGCAAGGAATCTTTGAGCCAATTACAATAGCTTGCCATAACGGACCTACTACATCTGAACGAAACCTGATGCTTCCTTCACGGCCGCAAACCAAAGGGGCAGTATTCCTTCGTCTACATCCAAATTCATGGCCACTCCGCATGGTGGTCCATGCCCTTCGTGAAGTTCCCCTATGGAAAAAGGGGCTCACACCATCACCGATCTCATATTGCAAGAATTGGATAAATGGAGTGATCACTGCAAAAAGACACAAAGTCTTCCGTAAATCCTGACACTCCATCAAAATCTATCATACCAATGAATGAAGTCGGGAAGACAGAGGAAAACAGTTTCCGGAATATATTAAAAGGCACGTCAATATTTGGTGGCGTGCAGGTATTCAATATCCTTATCTCCGCGATAAGATTAAAGTTTGTAGCCGTAATCCTCGGGCCATCAGGCATGGGCATAGCAGGACTTTTCAATACCACCTCGCTCACTATCCAACAATTTGCTTCGCTTGGTCTCAACCTATCCATTGTCAAAGAAATAGGGCACCATAAAGAGGATGAATCGCGTTTGGCCGACATTCTTGCCTCCGTGCGCCCTCTTATTCTAATGTCGGCGCTTCTCGGAGCCCTCGTGTGCCTGCTCTTCCCGAATATCCTGTCTTCCTTTACATTCGGCACATCCGGCTTCACGGGAGCATTCCTGATGCTCTCAGCCGCTGTATTTTTCTCCATAGCAGGGAGTGCCCTGATGTCGGTGCTTCAGGGCTTGCATGCCATAAAGCCACTGTCGAAAGCCAGCCTGATAGGCTCGCTTGTAGGATTGGTGATAGGAGTACCATTATACTGGCTATTTGGCACCCAAGGAATAGTGCCGGCAATGGTGGTGCTGGCACTGTCAACGTGCACATGGTATCTTCTCTCCCTGAAGAAAACTCTGAAAGTGTCTGCATCCTCATGGCGAAGTGAAGTCCATCTCCCCCTGCTCAAGAAAGTGCTTGCCATGGGAATCATATTGATGAGCAACGACCTTTTCCGCAATCTCGTCAACTACCTTGTCAACGTCTACATACGCAGCCATGGAGGGATGGATGAAGTCGGATTTTTCCAGTCATGCAATACGATGACATCACAATATTCCGCCATCGTATTCACTGCGATGGCCATGGATTATTTGCCGAGGCTTTCAGCCGCTTCCGGCGACAACAAAAAGATGTGTGAGATAGTAAACCGACAGATCGAGGTGGTCGGACTTCTGATAGCCCCAATAGCATGCGCTGTCATATTCCTTGCCCCATTCGTCATAGAGCTGTTTCAGACAAAAAGTTTTCTTGTCGCCACGCCCCTTCTGCGTCTTCTTGCTCTTGCAGTCGTGGTCAGGGCTTTGATGTATCCCTTAGGCTACATCGTATTTGCCAAAGACAACAGGAGTCTTTTCTTCTGGATGGAATCGGTAGGCGCTAATGCCCTTACACTATGCCTTACATGTGGAGGGTATTACTATTTCGGGCTTAACGGACTGGGGTTGGCAGCCATCGCAGATTGTGCCATATGCCTCTGCGTCTATATCCTGGTGAATAAAGGGCTCTATGGATATAGAATCTCACATATTGCCGCAGCCATAATCATGCTTGCTCTCACCACTGCAATTGCCATGACCGCCATCTGCTTTTTTCTTCAATCCTATTCGCTTTACTTTTCCGCTATAGCTTTGCTCCTGATTGTATCCCTAATTTCAATACGAGGCCTGATAAAAAGGATAAAAAAATAGCCCGGACCGTCAAGCCCGGGCATTATATGAATTTCTTTCAGATCATTGGAACATTGAATTGCTGTAGATTCCGAAATCCCTGTTGTTTTTCGGCAACATTGGAGTCAAATCAGGATTACGCTCCGGCTGCCATGTCCTGATCTTTATGACAGGTTTGTCGGCATCATTAAGGTCAACGAAAAGGAATAGATATCCTTGGTCGCCATAATGCTCAGAGTAATAATCCTGCTTGATCTGGATGCCGAATGTATCGCCTCCATATGCCGCTTTCTGCACATCGTTGTCAGAGAAGTTGATGTTGACATACTCATTGCTTGCAAAGCAACGCTTGAGCTGGTCCATATACTCCTCCTTGCTCTTCTGCACATATTCATACTTAGGCACTACGCTGAAGCCGCCGGCATCGCCTCCGGTCTTTTTCATCTGCTCAAGCTTATGCCCTACGATGATATATGCATTCTCATCGAAGATGCTCTTGATATAATCAAGACGCTTCAGGGCAAACGCAGTCTTGTAGTTCTCAAGGAAAGTCACGATCACCATTTTCACAGAATCGCTCCAGGCTCCGACTCCCTGCTCAAAAATATCCTTGCGGGCTGTAGAACCAAGGCCGAACGCCACACTCTCTATCTTCTTTTCCGGAGAGAAAGTGAATGTGACATCTTCGATAAATGTCCTCTTATTATTTTTGAAGTCGAATCTCATCGGGATACTTCTCGCCACTACCCTCTCGCCGAAAGGATAGAAGCCCACCTCCGGACTTCCAAGCACATAGGCGTTGCCGTAGCCAAGCAGCTTATTAAACATCTCAAGGCCATCCTCAGTGAAATAAGAGGGGTCAGGCTTATAGCTCTTGTTGACCACAGACTTAAGGACATTGTCAATTACAGTCTGATACTCCTTCGTGTCTTTTTTGTCAAGAGGAGTGACGCCCTCCCTTTTTCCAGCTGAAGCAATGGCATTAAACTCTTTCTTAGCCTCCTTGTCTACCTTCATTGCCTTTCCTTCCACACCTAACACTTTTCTTGCAGATGGGAAAGGGAGAGGCTTGAAGTCGCCTATGAGCATCTCAAGCTCCTTGTCGCTTTGGCTTGCCTCAGCAAAGCTTGTCTCTACTACAAGCATCACGTCCTGGATAGGATAGTCAGGAGGGAAAGAAAGTTGACCCAACCCTCCTTTGGCACTGTTGATATTTGAGTTGATCTTGCCATTCCAGTAAGTGAAATCAATTCCGGCAGCAGGCTCACCCTTGTAGGTGAAGAGCACATCGAGAGTGTTGTCATCTCCCACCTTTGCCACCGAGACATTGACATCATCAAGGATCTCCCTCATGCGATTTGGAATCCAGTTGATGAGAAGCTGATCCTCTCCATCCACTCTCATCTTCACCTCAGAGGGATACTGAAGGGAATGCAGCAACACGTAAGCCCAGTTGAAAAACCTGAGGGCATCGTCGACCCTCCCTTTTTCCTCGGAGCGGATAGCTGTGCGCACATAGTCTTCCACGCGGTCACGTCGGCGCTGAAACATCTTGTCGAGCTCAGAACGGAGCATATAGCGCATCTGGAAAAACTGACCGTTCTTATCTCTCCAGCTGAGTGTCTCTGTATTATTGACAGTAGCCTGGGAATAAGAATTCATCATCATCTTCACATCGCTCTTGGAGTCAAGCACTCCATCCACACTGTTCTCCTCTTCCGTCATGCTGAAAGAAGTGTGGACTGTCGTTCCAATCTTGCTCAGCAAGTTTTGCAGAGCTTCCCGGTCAGCGTCGGCGGGGGTGTCACCCCCACCTTCGCCGTAGATATATTCCGGATTGTCCTTGACCATCTGAGCCTTCTTTTCCGCATCAGACTGTGCGAAGACCGCTGCAGGAAACAACCCCACAACAAGCATGCACCAAATCAACTTACTTAGAGTTCTCATCATTTCTTAACCAATATTTTAGTATTTCCAACGAAATAAATTCCGGGAGTGATATCCTGGACACGCACAGTGTCGCCGGCCTTGACGTCAACCGAACGGATGAGCTGACCTACGGAGTCATAAATCCTTGCCTTCATTGCGATTCCGCTATAGATATAGATATCATAGCTTTCGCTCCAGACTTTAACTCCGGTCTCATACATCACGCCATCGATTGCCGACTGCTCGAATACGGGCAAGCCACTCACACCGTTTTCAGTCCAAACGAAACATTCAAACGGAGCCACATCCTTCTGGCCTGCGACGAAGATACCGCCCGGTTGGAAATCAGTGTTGTGGTAATTGTAGACTTCATCGTTGATGGCAAGCACATCTTCTTCCTTGTTGATGGTCTCGTAGTTACCCACGATGTATCTGCCCATACCAAAGCCAAACATCATATCGTCTTCAACCGGAGTGACGGGAACAGTTGCGTTGTTTGAACTGAACACCACGTCACCGTTCACCACGTATTCATCTGCATAGAGCGGATTGTTGGGGAACGCAAGCAGATAAGGAGTATTGGCAAAGATCGAAGCCTCCGACTGCCAATCAGTGTCGGCTGCACTAAAGAGCCAGAACGGACATTCACCTCTTTCAGTATCTGCCTCTCCGAACGGCTTGAGCACTTTTGAAGCGCAGCTTACAGACTGAACGTCGAACGGAACCACCATAGTCTCCCATCCTGAACCGAATCCACCGATCGGAGTCTCCTTGGTGAATGAGCGGGTGAACGAGATCTTCTGAGCATTAAACTCCTTCGGGGCATAGAATGCGTTTGCGTGAGTCAAGACAACGTTTTCAGCACGGTTACTGCTGTTGAGGCTACCAAGAACCACAACATTCTTGATCACATCACCCACTTTCTCAAGAAGGTCGTTTGCAGCATTCTTATTCTTCAGATAGAGCAGAAGGTTGGGGTTCTTCACGCCATTGAGCAGAGTATCAGGAACGAATCCATCGCCCGGAATCTCTACGGCACAAAGAGTGGTGTTGTCTTCACCGAAGAGTTTCTCACCTACTGTCTTGAACGAAGCCGGAAGCACAACCGAGATCAGCTTCTTCGAAGCAAATGCACTGTCAGGGATTGCAGCATCAGTCACGTTAGAGAGATCGAGATGACGCAATTCAGGAAGCGCACGGAGGAAAGCATAGTCACCGTTGTCTTCAGTCTCAGAGCCAATGATCACACCATGCACATTAAGCGAAGTATAGATCGACTTGTCGGGACACCAATCAAATGCCTTCTTGATCATTCCGGCTTTCGAAGTGTAGACATCAGTCTCATTCGCATAATATTCCGGAGTGAATGTGAATACGTCTGAATCATCTGCATCATCGCGATGAGCAATCGCCTTGATCACATTGATGCCTTCAAGGTCAATCTTGCCCTCCACTGCAGCAGCCTGGGAAATATCAGCATTGCTTCCCACTACATACTTGATGGTAGAGCCATTCTCAGCCGAGAGGGTCAGGTAGCGGCCATTGTAGCTTTGCACCTCAGGCTTCAAGCTCTTGCGGTAGGCAATGTCGATAGATTGACCCTCGGCAGGAATCAGGTTATCTACAAATGCCACAGCCCTTACCTTGCAGCTTTCAGTGACATTGAACGGACCTTCATATTCCTTCGAGGAAGCCGTAGGAGTCGAACCGTCGGTAGTGTAACGCAGAGTCTGTCCTGACTTGCCCTTGATTGTGATCTTGAAGAGATCGGCAGTGATGGTCGGGGCATCCGTACACTTGATCTGGGTGGAAGAACTGTTGAGGTAGCCCTTCTTGTAGGTGTAGGCATTGACCACCGTATTATAAGGAATCTTCACGCTGAATGCATTGTTCGATTCCGGAGTCAATTCCTTGCCGTTTCCATCAGTAAACTTCACTGCCACATTGTCATCGTAGACTTCAGCAGATACATATCCGTTGGAGTAAGACAAGGATGGAGCGCTCAGGAGGAAGTTGTTCTTCTCAAAGTTCACAGTCTCCGACCTGCGGTAGCCCTCAGCCTCAGCATAAGTATTGATGGTCCTTACGCTGCTGAGATCAATACCATTCGGCAATTCAGCAGGATTATATGCCTTGCGGTTTGCATTCGAGATATTGACGTCGGTCACATACCAGATGGTGGCTCCCGGAGTTGTGGTAGAGATCTTGGCAAAGCCATTGTCAATCTCTATTACCGGATTCACAGCCGGATCCATCACCTTTGCCTGATCAGCCTCCATCGGGATATATCCATCGATCAAGATAGCTGCCCTGATGGTGCAAGCACTGCTTTCAAATCCGCCTGTGTAAGGAATGGATTCTTTTGTAGGCAATGTTCCGTCGGTAGTGTAATACGTATAATAGTCGTAGCCATGGGTGTCAATGTCAACATAATAGTCAGAGACATTGATGATTGGCTTATCCACGTAAGAAGCAGACACCTGATCAGAGTCAAGATAACCGGTCTTCGTCACATAAGCCTTGATAGAAGAGTTGTATGCGACATTGAAGGTAATCTTGTTGGTGGAGGCAGTATGATCATAAGCATAGTCCTGAACCGGGGTGATAACCGGCACTATAGTCACTGAAGGATCATTGTGAGTGATTGTCACCACACCGTCAGAGATGGATACTTCCGGAGCGTTAAGGAGACCTTCACTCATATATACGCGCTCTGAAATTTCAGAATCACGATATCCATCAGCCACTGCCTGAGCATAGACATATGAGATTTCAGACACATCTATGCCATCCGGATAAGTAGCCGGATCATACAGTATCCTTGTGTTGGAATTAAGCGGGGCATCGGCAGAATAATATACCTTTGCATTCGGAGTCTCGGAAGCGAACTTGACTTTCTTGACATCCTTCACTTCGCCATCCACCTCAGTCTTGGAGAAATTGAACACAACCTGCGGAGTCACAGCCTGGGCCTGAACATAACCGGGAGCTGCCTCAGAAGGGATTGAACCTTCCCAGAAACATACAGCCCTTACGGTGCCGGCAGTAGCATTGAAGCCTCCATCATAATAGGAAGATTTCCTTGTCGGCATGCTTCCGTCGAGGGTATAATATATTTCTCCATAGTTATTGTCAAACCATACATAATATCCATCTACATTAATTATGGGCTGAGGTAATGGATCATATTGATTGTCGTCTGAAGCATAATACCCATCCTTCTCAACATGAGCCTTGACTACGGTATTGTATTTTACAGTAGCGGTAATCTTGTTGGTCTCAGCATCCTGGGTATAGACTAAGTCTTCAGGAGTGTAAGTTTCAGTGCCGGCAGTGAATGTAGGCACAATCTTAACCGACGGGTCGCTGTGACGGATCTCAACCACACCGTCGCCTGTGACCTGAATCTCCGGAGTGCCGAGATAAGCATCACCAAAATTATAATCCGTCTCAACCGAACGTCGGAATCCATCAGCTTCAGCATAGACGTAAACATAACTCATGTCAGTCACATCCACACCGTCGGAAGAAGGATCATACGTCTCTCTGTTTTGCTCGGTTATGCCCTTATTCAGAGCATAATAAATCTTCGCATTCTGAGTGTCGCAGCTGAACTTTATCTTCCTTTGGTTTTTGGATCGGTCGAAGTTGTAGACCATCTTTGGAGTAGCTACTTGCGGGAGCACAACAGCAGGCTCTGCCTCTGCAGGAATCTCACCGTCACGGAATGCAACTGCCTTGATAGTACAGGGGTCAACTTCAAACCAATTGTCGTCGAATCTCTGCGACTGCTTGGTAGGAGCAGATCCATCAAGGGTATAGTAGACTTCGTCTCTCCAATAATGGTCGATATAAACGCGATTATCCTCGATATTGATAGTCGGCTGGTCGAGTGATACTCTTTCAACATCATCAGAAGCAAAACAGCCGGCTTTCTCTACGTGAGCCTTGACGGAAGTATTGTTAAGCACCTTGCAAGTCACCTTGTTGGTGGTGCCATCCTTCACATACTCATATTGCTGTTCAGGAGTAAATACAGGCACTATGATCACGTCAGGATCGTTATGCCAGATCTCCACAACACCCTCCACTACCTGAATTTCAGGTCTTGAAAGATAACCATCGCTCGTAGAAATAGAGACAGTCTCCGAACGGCGATACCCTTCGGCTTCAGCAAAAGCATATACGTAGCTATAATCGGATACGTCTACGCCATCACCCAAAGTGGCAGGATCATAGAGTGTCTTTGTATTGTCGTTGATACTGCGGCCAACGGAATAATAGATCTTGGCGTTGGGAGTAGAGCAAGTGAACTTGATTTTCTTTATGGTCACTTCTTCCGGTTCAGTACCCTCTTCCCCTTCTACCATCTGGGTGCTATAATTGAATACAGCCACAGGAACCTGAGCCGGATCCATCACCTTGGCAGGAGTTGCCTCTCCTGGAATCTCTCCATCTATATAGCATACAGCCCTGACAGTACATGGAGTGGCATCAAATCCACTTTCATAATACTTGGACTCCTTCGTAGGAGCAGTGCCATCGAGGGTATAGAAGACTTCCCCATAGCTGTTGTCGATCCATACATAATAACCATCGACATTGATAGTAGGAATAGAATATGGACCACGATCACTGTCAGAAGAATCGAAATAACCGGGCTTGGATGCGTAGGCCTTCACAAAAGTGTTCGGACGCACTGTAGCTGTAATGATATTCGATTCCTCATTATGAGTATATGTATAGTCAGCGGGAGTATAGCTACCATTTCCATCAGTGAATGTCGGAATAATGGTAACGGTTGGATCGGCATGAGAAATGATAATCTCACCATCATTCTTGACTTCAATATTGGGACTGCCAAGTATACCCTCTTCCAAATACCGTGACATCTCTTCCGAACGGCGATAGCCATCGGCTTCGGCGTAAACATAAATATAGTTGTACCCGGCTACATCGATGCCTTCAGGGGTCTCAGATTGCTTGTACTCTTTCCGAGTGTCTTCATTAAGACTTCTGTCAAGAGTATAATAGATCTTGGCATTAGGAGTATTACAGCTGAGATAAACCTTCTTCTGATCCTTAGATTTGTCAAAGTTGAACGTCAAAAGAGGAGTCTCAGCACGATCCATAACCTTCTTAGACTCGGCCAATGAGGGAATAGAACCATCTTCAAATCTCACTGCATTCACAGTGCAAGCCTTGTCAACATAGAACTCTCCTTCGTATCGACTGGATTCTTTCGTAGGAGTACTACCATCAATGGTATAATATATTTCATACCAAGACTCATCCATCCATACCCTATATTCATCTACATATATCTGTGGCTTAGAGCAAGGTTCTCTTTCGACATTATCAGATGGTATATAACCGGGCTTCTCAACATGAGCTTTAACTTGAGAATCATAAGCCACGGTACATGTCACTTTATTATTCTCATCGTCATGAACATATGTGTATTCTTGCCAAGGAGTGAACTCAGGGACGATTGTCACATTAGGATCATCGTGCCATATCTCTACGACTCCATCCTTTACTTCTATTTGAGGAGTCGAAAGATAGCCATCTCTCATATCGAAGGACACTTCCTCGGATCGGCGGTAGTCGTCGGCCTCAGCATAAGCATATACATAATTATTGGTACCTACATCAATACCTTCCCACTCGGATGGGTCATAGAGTGTCCTTGAGTCATCACTAACGCCTCTACCGAGTGAATAGTAAATTCTGGAGTTGTTGGTAGAGCAACTGAGCCTAATTTTTCTGATCTCTTTTGGACCTTCCTCAGTCTGCTGGATAGAGAAATTGAATTCCATCTCAGGCTTCACTGTCTGATCAAGCACTTTTGCAGGTTCAGCAAGCGAGGGAATCTGTCCATCATCAAACCTTACAGCATTCACTGTACAAGCCTTGTCTACATAGAATTCTCCTTCGTAACGGGTAGATTCTTTGGTAGGCATGCTTCCATCAGTAGTGTAATACATATCATACCAATACTCATCGAACCATACGCGGTAACCATCTACATTAATGACTGGCTTAGAGCAATGCGTTTTCTCTGAGAAATCGGAATCATTTTTGCCATGTTTCACAGCCTGAGCCTTAATGGTGGTATTATACTGAGGGATGAAACGGATATGATTTTCAGAGACTGGCTCATAACTCTGAGCCGGTACTATCTCCAACCTAAGCGATACTCCCTCATCATTTTGATAGACATGAAGATATCCATCTTCCTGATACTCAATGGTAGGACTACTAATATTATAGCTGTCACGGTTGATCTGCGGCGCACTAGAAGTGTTATATCCCTCTGCCTCAACAAAAGCGGTAACGAGCCATTGTTCCTTAACGTCAATACCGTCAGGGAACTCTTCTTCAGTATAAACTTTAGCATCATCAGGATTATAGTAGCCAAGATTGTATTTGATCATACCACCCGGCACATCCGTAAAGAGCTTCAACTTATAGTTGTTGTAGTCAATCCTTGGAGACTTTGCCCTAACCCAGTCGACATAGATATCTGTCACAGCAGACGGAGCCTTGTCTTCTGATTCGGCATAAACCTGAACCGTCTGGTTACCACTGTTGGCTCCCCCTGGCAGTTCAATCCATCCGTCATTGACATCTTGGTTATATAGAGTCCATTGATCCTTTACAATCTCTTCAGCCGGATCAAAAGTCTGCTTACCGGGTAAAATGCGATAATAAGCGGTACCTTCAGGAACGCTCAACTTAAACATTTCCTTTCTGTCGCTATACCATTCATAGTCTTCTCCTTCCGACCGGTGATCGTAAAGATATGGCGATCGGGCAACATAATCGCGAAGATATATATAATTTCCAAACGGCTCAGAATCTGCGAGATTATCCTTTACTGAGTAAGCTTTCAGGAACACTCCGTCTTCGATCTTAAATGGATTACCGTCAAATGGAATTCGCAGGCCTTCATCCTCAAGGTCACTATTATACCCAAAGGCATAGTATGTGGTCACTCCATCAACCCGGTTGGTGAAGATAAACTCGTTCTTGTCAAGACCTCCTGCATACTTCAGTTCCGGCACAGGGATACGAAGATGTGCGGATCCATACTGCATGTCCTCTTCCTCAGAATCGTCATATCCACCTACCACGGCTATGGCACGGACGCGTGTGAACTTATCAAGTATCACCGGCCCGGTATAAACAGTACCGGATGTAGAAGCTTTTGAGCCGTCAAGAGTATAGAATATTGTGGCACGCTGGTCGGGACACGTTATTGTCATTTCCCAGGTATCAGGATCAAGCCTGATCACAGGTTTTGCCACCTGATGATCTTCCAGCATGATGTCGAGCGAGATAACACTTGCAGAATTATCTTTATCGATTGGAGTATCGTAGAAAATCGCCATCACATCACTGCCGCGCGATCCTGTATTGACTCGGGTAGTCTCGTCTTTTCGAAGTTGATAGCTATCTATTCCACCTAAATTTCCTTGATACCCATCTGATACATAATAGAAGGATACCTTGCAATCCTGAGATGGAGTAATATAAAGATAATCGGAATAGTCGTTTTTAAAACGGTATGCCTTAAAATTATTATTATTTACCTTGTCAAATGTATATCGCTCAGGAACCTGGATCGAATCATAAGGAAGATCCGTAGTGACCAGATCAGAAATCTCCTTAAAAAATGGAGCACCCCATTCCTTCTGATCTGACATTAATTGAACTGCGTAGGTAAATGTACCATTGGCCGTCATGCTGACGTTCTTAGTACCATTCTTATATTTGAATTCACGATCTGAAACAAATGAAAGAACTCTGTTTTCAGGGAATGTCGGAGAAATTGTGAAGGATGAACCACCTGACACTTGCCCCTGCTCAACAACGTCGTTGTTAACGATAATACGGTATGCCGTAGGGGTGCTGTTAGATTTGTCAGATTCTATGGGTACATAGAAATACTTTGAAACGGGTTTTCCCCACATCACCTTGCCTTCATCTTCGGTCGCCATCCGGTAATGGAGAGCGTGTCCTCCTTCAGAAAGGGATCCTACGTCTATGGTCAACGAATTTGACGAAGCGTTGTAAGCCCGTGTATTGATATTCCGGGATTGCTGGTCAGCGTCGAGCCAATATTGATAGAGTGTAGGATCGGAAGGAGAAGCCAATGCACTCATAGACACCAGCAGGACGCCTATATTGAGTAATGTCTTCATTCTTTTCATATAATATATTGCCTTGCAGGCTTCTTATTTTCCTCCGAGGAGTTTTACTGTTATTGCTACTTTACCGTTGATACCATCATAATCTATCTCGCTCTCCTTAAGGTCAAGAGTTGGATAAGAAGGATAGAGTGAGAATGAGGGAAGTGTACCCATCATAGTACCGTCAGCTAATGTCACAGAACCGTCATTTGACGTTAGCATTTCATCTCCAATCCAATAGAAATCATCAAGTGTAACACACTTGGAATCTCGAACGGAACTATTAGAGCTACTATACATACCTGAAGCATTAATCTGGCTACCTTCGCCTGAATAATCATAATGTATCGCAGAATTTTGTACTAATCCGATGAATCCTCCACCCAACTCTCTGATTCTACTGTGATCCAACGTAAATGTCTTACCATCTTTTTCAGAGCATTGGCCACTTACCTCAGAAACTTTAGAGTTTATGACCTGGATTTGGTTAACATTCCTTTCCTCAAGATTTATATGATCCATCAAGCAGCGGTCAAATACTACATTATTTATGTATGTATGAGGCTTCACCCAATCTTCTTCATCATATTCATTTTTTATTAAATTATTACGATCATAGAAATCACCTCTAAAATTTATGAATGACAAATTATTGACTTCACAAGCAGGAGATACCCAGTTAGGTATATAGATACCCTCAAAGGAGACATTCCTTTGCGAAACAGGAATAGTCTCATCGAATTTCAGAAATAATGTTCCCGGCATAGACACAGAAGTTCCGCTTTCATCCTGAGCACCAGCTCCAATTACCACAAGAGGCTTAGACCATTCCCTCGCATAATAATCGTCGTTTATCTGAGGAAGCTGATAAAAGTCGAATGATCCAGCTGAGAAATATAGAGTGTCGTTGATTTCAGCAGCATCAATTGCTTCCATCAACTGATTGGAACGAAAGAATTTCAGTTCCTTCCCTTTATTATACGAAAGAGTTATGCCGGCATTCTGCGCTATGGCCGAAAGACCAACTAAGCAAACAGCAAGCAAAGAGAAAATACGTTTCATGTTTTATATGCTTTATTTGTTATATTTGAATTATATGATTACTGTGATTATTCTTCGACGGTCGGCTTGTCGTTGTCGTCTTCGCCAGGGGTCCGGCCTTTGGTCTTCAGCGTTCCGGAGGCTGAGGCTGTCTTGTTGCGCATCTGGCCTTGGCTTCTGGGAAGATCATTGTTTGTGACAACGATTGTATAGTCGTATGAAGTGTTGGAGATAAGATCATTAGCCTTGAAGACATAGCGCCATCTTCCTTCTTCAACCGATGTGGCGGATCCGTTAATGTTCTTTCCATTTATCGACAATACAGCACTCGCTATGCGACTGTTGCCAAGGGGCTGGACATCTGAAGTGACATCCACTGTCAGTGTAGCTGACCCGGTATCAGTATCAATGGTAACACCACTGTTACCATTGACAATAGCGACGCCATCATACATCATGTTTTCCGGCTTGATGCCTGTCGTGATCTCACGATAGTCGCCCGTCATCTCTGCCACCTCATTTACGCAAAATGGCACAAGGCGGAACTTTGTGTCTTCAGTCAACTCAGGAATAGAGATAGAATACAGGCCATTCTTGGCATACTCCCCTCCTTCAGCCTTCGGACGATAAGTATTGATCAACTCACTCTCATCGTTTGTACCTACCTTATAGATATATATTCCACAATCCTTGATCGGAGAGCGGGAACTATATTCCAGCGACACCTGTGCATTGACAATGTCGAGATTCTCAACCACACATCTCACACTCTGCGGGACAGTACCTGCACTCTGAGTCAAAGTAAAGGGACGCGGAAGGTCGGTCAGCTCCAACTCGGTGGAAGAAGGCTTGAACTGGAATCGTATGGTGCGGTCCACATTTGTATAGTTAGGTTTCCAAGTGAAACGGAATTCCTGAGGAGCATTCCCCTCTTTTCCTTCACCCGCCATTCCGGGGGTTATCGTAAGCCATTCCGGGTCACCAACATTGTGATCTGCATCGTGCTCCACAACCTCCAACACCCAGTTGAGAGAACTATAGGCAGTCATGGTGGTCGAGCCACCCTCTTCCGGGATTGCATCTCCAGTCGGATATGTATCGATGGAAAATGTAGTGTTGGTCTGGCGAAGAACGACCGACACAGGGTCCATCTCAAAGTTCAGCGGACGAATCTGCAGATCCGCGGTATAGCTGGCAGCCGTAGGATTAGCCTTGGCAGTGACAGTGACAACCCCATCACCCTTGCCTGAAGTAGGAGTGACGGAGAATTGTCCGGCATTGTTGTTGGCCAAGGTCACTTCCCACGATGCAATGGAAGTGATTTGAATCTGATAAGTGGCTCCCTCAGGAGCGAATGTAAGCTGAGCCTGATCCACATTCAGGAATTCCGTTTCCTTTGGTTCGGAACCTACAAAGAAAACTCCATCATCCTTCGTGTCGCAAGACGCAGCCATCAATAGAGGGAGCGAGTAAAGAATCAGTTTTAGATGATTGATACGTTTGCTCATTTTTGAAGTAATATTAATCGTTTCATAGACTTATACTGAACGACAATCCGGCGCTGACGTAGAATCCTCCTTTAGAGAATCCACCTTGCGACGCGATGTCGGAATAAAGCTGATTGACAACAACCGGAACAGCATATTCCGGCTCGATGAAGATACCGAAATATGGCACAGGCTTGAATACGAGGCGTGCCCCGATTGTCAGATTATGGCACATTGCGCCATTGCCGTGCAAGCCTCCACGCAGACGCTGCATCATATATCCCAACCGGGGTGTCAGACCGATACGGTTAAGGAAGCTGAGCTGATAGCCTGCCTTGGCAGTGATCTCATCCATCGTATAGGTACATTTATTTTCATATATACCTGAAGAGCCTTCGGCGCCATTCTCAAACCAGTAGACATCGCCGCTTCGTCCGAGACCAAGTGTGTAGCCTGCCTCAAGGTTGATGTTGTGGAAGAAACCGCCAATGCGGGCACTGACCCCAAATATCGTGCCATAGGTGAAGGCAATATCACCATAGCAAGAATTTGGACGGATATACTGGATACGGTGCATCAGCACGGTGTCGGTGGTCTCTTCATTTCGCGAGACGTGGAATGTCTTGGTGACAGGCACGTAACCATTGCGCCGGAACTCATAAGTGTAGTTGCCTACATTGAGGAGCTTGCTGAGGCGGTGCTCAGCCACGATCGTGTCGCCATCGAAGATCTTTGCGCCCGTGCTTGGACTGACATCAACAGAAAGATAACCGCGATAAGGGACCGGGGCAGGACACTCCACCAGTGTCGGCTTTCCTGCTACCGCAAGGAAATTGACAATCTGGTTTTCACAGTTCTCCTTCTTCACTTCCACTGAGTATTGTCCGCCCAGAAGACGCTGGGTCCACTCTCCTACGCCGACCTTGTTTCCTTCAAAGTAGATATCAGCATTGCCGGGGACAGTGACGGTGACATCGGAATATTTGCGGCTCTCGTCTTCCATCGGGAGCTCAAATCGGGTGGATCCATCCTTGGTGACATTGATGATGCCCTGATAGATCATCATGCCTTGCTGGGCGCGGACTTCATGCTCTCCATAACCGAGATAGATCTCGAGGGGGCTTACTCCTGCGGAGTCACCATCCACGTAAATGGGGGCATGACGCACATTGGCTACAAGATTGACTACCTTTCCTTCGGCTGTAAGCTGCATTGAGTAGGTCTTACCGGCCTGTATTTCTTCTTCAAAGAAGTATTTGAGGGGAGGATAGTTGCGGTTTGTGATCTGAATCGACTGGGATCTTGCCGGAATGTAGAGCCAGATCTGACCCGGTTTGTTTTCCCTTGCCACGATACCCATAACGCCATTGTCGAAATAGGTCTGCGTTTCATTAAGTCGCGTGTAAATCTTGATAAGCGCAGCCGTCTTACCGTTCTGGTCTTTCTTCATGGTGGCGCTGTTGATTGCCGTCTGGTCTGTCGGCAGCATCCGGAAATCTCTAACCACAAGTTCGGCGGCTTGTGCCGACACAGCAAATACGACAATAGCCACGAAGGCTATTGCAGCTATCGCCAGTCGTTGATAACAAACTTTCATCTTTTTGTCAATATTTTTTTATAATCAAATTGTTTTTTGTTAATGTTGTTCGAATTTTTCAATCAAAGGTTGTGATTTTGATTTGAAATAATTGTGCAAAATTACACATAATTTTGCAATTACCCCCCCGAAATGTTAAATATTCTTAAATATTACAAAATTATACCAATTTTATCGTTTTTTATATTTCTCCTGATAACGTCAATCGCCCAATCTGCCGGTTCCCATCAATCTGCGCCCCATCTGCCAGTTCCCCTCCTGAGCCAATACAAAAAAATTCTGCGCCTAAAAATCCAAACTCATTCAGACAAAGCATTGCTGAAGGAATATAGAATTTAGGCGCAGAATTTTACTTTTCTCCGACTGACACATGGAACCGGCAGAGGGAACGCAGAAATTATTTATTATCGTTTGCGGCGGCGCACGGATTTGGCGGCATTCGAATTTGAGGGAGTGGGACTTGAAGATTTAGGTTTGGATACCTTTGGAGTGCTCGGCTTCTTCTTGGAGGCGGCTGACGACGACTTCTTTCTGCCGGAACGCTTCGATGCCCGCGTCTTGACAGACGGCGTTTCCTCATCGGCTGTCACCACAGTCCTCTCCGGAATTGAATCTCCATTTGCCAATGCAAGCTCGCGTGCTGCCGCAGCTTCTTCCTCAGCATCTCGCATCGCAAGATACTCATCGCGTGTTGGCACCCAAAGGTTCTTGCCGAATTCACGAAGACGCGTGTCAATGCTGTCCTGTGCACGCTTCAAATCATCTTCATCCGGAAACATCTGCGCCATCGACAGATTGCGGAGATTCTTGGTCTTATAGATCTCCCCCTTATACATCCCAAGATTGAAATAATCGTCGAGGCTATACTGTGGGAGATTGTTATCGTCGGTCAAGAATACGTATTGCTGAGCCAGATAGGGGCGCAACTGGTCAAATTTCACCCAAAACATAGGATAATTGGCAGAGCCTCCAAAATCATCCGTCCTGGTGAGCACGGGGCAGATAGCCTCCACGAAAGTCTTCATCTGATTGCTCCTGCGGTCAAACTCCCATTTCTCAATTATATAGTATTTCAAAGCCTGCCCGGTCGGGACATCGGCCTCCTCTATCGTATAAGTGGCGCGATCTCCTTCGCCTTGCTTCTGATACATAATGTCGAAGCGGTCCAGCATCTCGCCGACCTTCACCTTATATTGGTCCGTGAAGACCTCCCTGCCATCAAGATACTCAAAGGCAGGAATTTTACCATCCACTACCAATCCAAGTATGATGCGGAAAAGATTCTGTTGACCGTCTACTACATCTTCCGGGAAATACAACGGAGTGTTTTCCGGCACGTTCTTTAGGTCGAGCTGGCGATAGATCTCACGCATATATGCAAGGTCGGCATCATGGGTCTTGGGGCTATCGAAAAATCCCTGCATTCTGTCAGTGATCTTGGGGCCCGTGGTCTCTTCCTGTTTCTGCCCGCGCTTGGAAGCTCCACTTCTGCGCACTACGCCGGTATTATCCTGCGCCACAGTGGAGAGGACAGTGACCGCAAGAGCGGCTATAGGGAGTATTTTCTTAAGTACTTTCAACATAATCTTTTTAATTTCGGCGGTTGGGAAACCGCCGTCCCATATTTAGTTAAGCACCACCTGCATAGGCGATATGGTGCGGGTGATCCCGTCAGGACCTTTCGCCTTTACATCTGATATAAAGAATTGCTGACCATTTTTCAGTCGGCGGAATTGTTCCTTTTGTCTTGCGGAGAATTTTGAGCCATCGCTCACCTCCGGGATTGCATTACCCATCGAATCGAAGAACACCGTTGAGAATGACACCACGGTGTAAGCCACATCGAGTATACCATCATCGACTGATGCGGAGAGTCCCTCGCAAGCCATGAGGGCAGCCTTGCTGATGCGCTTCGGTCCACCCTTGTAGACCGAAGGATTACCCTGGGCATCCTTCACTGAGATGTAGGCTGTCGGGTCAGGGAGCTGCCGAATGCGGAAAGTCATGCTGCCTACATTCTGGCTATGCCCGTCGACTGAAGCCGACACATTGATCACAGCGTTCTCCCCCACTTTCGTAGGGCGGGCTATCCAATAGTCGCCACTGCGGGTGAGCGCGCCATTGGTCATCGTAGCTGTAAGCGCAGTCATCGGCACGCCGGGAACTGAGATTGAAATAGGGTTGTCGATACCGGCATAGAGCACATTCATCATTGTCGGCGATATGGTGGCCATAGGCTCGATCACATTATATTGCGACTTAAACTCATGCTTTTCGAGAGTGCCGTCACCTTTCTTCACCTCCAAATAGCCTGAATATTCATGTGCACCGGTCTGGCCGGCTGTAAACTCATAGAGGCCATCAGGATTTCCAAGTTTCTGGCCATTGATGAAGATTTCAGGTCGCATTGTGGTGTCAATCGCCGCAAGCACAATCTTGGCAGAGTATTTTCCCCCGCGCATCACCATGTTGGAATTCGGGAGCACGTAGGCACTAAGTTCGTTGACACGCACATCGCCAATGTCAATGTTAGTAATCAAGTTTGACAATGCCTCACTCTCCGCCTGGTTCACGTCATTTTGCAGTTTTGTGAGCATTGTCACAGCAGCAATAGCCGGCATATTGTCGAATAGCTTCTCCTCCCACTTCACTTCGCCGACAGTGCCTTTCACATCCGCGGCTTTGGTGGAAAGCATCTCGTTGATGACGTTGCGCTTCACCGTGTCAGGAATAAGGGCAGTGACATAGACCCTGTATTGGTCAATAGCCTCACGGAGCTTCTCGCCCCGCTTGGTAGCAGGATTAAGGAGCACTGCAGAGGCAGCCTCCAGGTCGTCGAGATTAGTGAGATTAGTGTAATCCCCTTTCTTTCCATCCGCCTTGATAGCAATGTCAGTCTTTATTTCCTCTATAAGGCCATAAAGCTTCCCGGTATTCTCGTGAAGGGTATTTCCCTTCTCATACCAAGGGCCGGCCTTGGCGGGATTCTTCTCATAGAGTTCCGCCAGATAGTCGAACTGTATTTTATTTTTAGTAGTAAGATTGTCGTTGGTGCGATGCAGGGAATCCTGAACCTGAGTGAAGCCATTCAGCACGTCGCTCGACACGTTGAGTGCGAGCATGGCTGTAAGGACGATATACATAAGATTGATCATCCTCTGCCTTGGCGACATTCTTGCTACGTTGTTTCCTCCTCCTGCCATTGTTTCGTTTTACGTTGTACGTTCTGCGATTTACGTATCTCAGTTTTCTGATTTAGGGGTTTGATCGAATGGATTCTGTCTCTGGACTCCTGCCATAGGATTTGCCATGTTCATGGTCATGGCAGTGATCATGTTCTCGTAGATCTTATTAAGCTGACGCATATAGCGGCTCATGCGCTCCGTCTCCTCGCAGTAGCGGCTCGACTCGTTTGCCGACTTCTCATACATGTCGCGAATGTCCTTAAGCCCGCGGTTGACGCGGTCGATGCTCTCAAGCTGAGAACTGATGCTCTTGAGCTGGATTTCGTAGATCGTATTGAGGCCGCCGATATTGCGGTTAAGATCTTCGAGCCGCTCCACATAGCCATTGGAAGATGCAGACACGGATTCTGAATTGTCGGTGATTGCCTTATAAGAGTTAAGGAGCACCTCACTCACCTTGTTGAGAGCATCTGTAGTCTCCCTCAACTGAGCTATCTGCTCTGTGACGCCCTTCATCTGCTCTGCCATATCTTTCATCGACTCGACAAGATTGCCGGTGTCTTCTTCATTAATATCGATATTCGGAGCAATTCCTCCTCCGCCACCACCGCCGGCAAACACGATAGTCCCGGACTGCCCGGCCGGACTTGCTTGGCCGGCGACACCTGCCACATCGGCCTGATCTGCTGGAGTGCCGGCAGATCCATTATAATCTCCGCCACCTCCGGCAATAATCACACCTCCGGGAATGCCTCCGGCAACGCCACCGACTACACCGCCTGGCACGCCACCGACAACACCGCCCGGCACGTCACCGACAACGTCGCCGGATCCACCACCGACTACGCCACCGGGTATTCCTCCGACAAAATTGCCGACTACACCTCCACCGCCATGGCCACTCAGGTCAGGACGATCTTCGGGAGCATGGGTGTCAAGGACCGGGAACACGTCTTCCCAATGATAATCTTTTGGAGGACGGTCAAAAGCCGTCAGGAGGAACATGGCGATCTCCGTGCCCATACCGATACACAGCAGTGTGCTGCCACCCGGAAGGTGAAGAATCTTGAACAATGCACCCCAGATCACCACTGCGGCACCGATGGAATATGCGATATTGAAGAAACGCTGTCCCTTCTCACCGTGAAGGAAGCGTTCGATAAAGTTGGCGTATTTGCGTATCTTGACCATTGGAATATTATTGATGTTTGGCCTTGTTTATTTTTTCTTCTGTGTTCCCTTTGCAAACCCTATCTGTGAGCGCACACAGCGGAATCCTATATAAGAGCGCTGCTCGTTTTGGTATTCCCATTGACGGAGGTCGCTTCGGAGATTGTGCATCACATCTTTCCAGCTTCCGCCACGCACTATCTTGCGCTTCATCTTATAGGGGTCTTCTATGGCAGCATTATATCGGTATTCAGGATTGACGTCGCTCGTCAGGCGGTCAATGCTCTCAGTGAAAGCTGTGGAAGTCCACTCGCTGACGTTACCCGCCATGTCAAAGAGTCCGAAATCATTGGCCTTGTAGGTGCCTACAGGCGATGTGATGAGATGTCCGTCCCTGACATAGTCGCCATCCCCGGGCTTAAAGTTGGCGTAGAAGCATCCACGCTCATCCATCGGAAGAGTCTCACTCCATGGGAAAGAACTCTCCGAGTTGCCGGCACGGGCCGCATATTCCCATTCCGCCTCGGTAGGCAAACGGTATGGCTCGATGTAAATACCCTCTTTGCCAAGGCTTCGGCGCAGATAGTCGGTTCGCCAATTGGCAAAGGCATTTGCCTGGTCCCAGCTCACCCCTACCACGGGATAATTATTGTAGCCTGGATTGGAGAAATAAAGGCGTGTGTACTGCTCATTGTAAGCATTGTCAAAGTCGTTGATCCAAGCCGTGGTGTCGGGATATACATTTACAATATACGTATTGAGAAAATCAAAGTCACCGGTCAGCGGACGGGTCACCGTCTCACGTATGATCTCACCTTCATCAGTGAGATAAGCGGTGTCTTTTGAGATTATCGGCAGATCTGTATTGACCGGATTGTCGGTGTTGTAGTCACGCCGAGTCGGGTCAAGACGATTCTTTCGCTTGGCAGCCTCCGTATGGTTGAAAATCTCATAGCGGTAGTTGAGTTGGGTAGGATCAAGTTCGCGCTGCCCGGTGATGGGATTAGTGCGGTAGACACTTTCTATGGCGCGCTGCTCATCTTCATTGGCATTTCGCCAAGGGATAGGCTTGTTCCAATTCAAAAAGGGAGTGATGGGATTCCCCTCCTTGTCCTCTTCAATCTTGAAAGCCTCATTTCCACCATAAGCCGGGTCGGCAAGACGCTCGCGGATGATCGAATCGCGCACCCAAAGCACGAATTGCTTGTACTTGGAATTCGTCACCTCAGTCTCATCCATCCAAAAAGCATCTACCGACACTCCGCGCGGATTCCCTTTTACACCCCACACAGAGTCGTCTTTGGCAGGGCCCATAGCGTAGGCACCACGGTCTACGAGCACCATGCCGTATGGCACAGGCTCTGCGAAAGTGCTTCCTCCCACACCGGTCACTTCACCTCCGGCTCCCCCCCTGCTTAGCGAGGAGCAGCTTGCAAGCGAAAACATAGCCGTTGCTATGCACGCTGCCTTCATGGCAGGGCGCAAAAACAGGGATGTGATATTGTTAGTGTCTGAAATTCTCATTTATATAGAGGTTGTTTTGATTGCTTTATTGTTTATTGCCGAATATTTCACATCAATCTTATGCTTCTATGGCGGTTGCGGTTTTTACCGCTGAAATCGAGTTTCATACGGTAGCCGACCGCAATCTCATGGCTTCCACTCGATGCCTTGAGAATCCGCGATGTGGGGATATCGTAGGCATAGCCGAGAAGAAAATTCTTAAATTCAGCTCCAAGATTGATGCTGACAGCATCGTTCCATCTATAGGCTATGCCACCAAAAAACATTTTGTTGTACCATCCTTTCAGGGATAACACGCCGGAAATCGTCTTCAGGTCGCTTGCCACAATCAAGTCGGGCTGCAATTCTATTAACGTGTTTTTGATGGGAATATTGCTTCCGGCTGTCAGATAGAGCACCCGGTTAACATATGTTTCGAATTCATGATTGTCGGAAGTGGCAGTAGAGGAAGTGGATCCTTTGGTGTTGAGCTTCACCTTAGGGGCAGCCGGATGAAGAATTGACACGCCTGCGTGAAACTTGGGATGCACATACTGCAGGCCAAGACCGAAATCAATCGTGCCACCCCCGACATCCTGCGTCGGGATAGATGGGTCGTTTGACTCATGATAGTCATCTTCGTTGGGGATGTACACCTCCGAGCCACGGAAAGAGGAACCAAAGTAGCCGACTTGCAGACCTATTGAAAGTTCACCACCAAACAATTTCTTCAGTCGCCCGCTTATCTGCCCGTTGACATAAGTATTGGAGAAAAGTCCAATGCTCTCTTGAGTCACATTGACACCGCCGCCCCATCTGCGTCCCAGCAACTTGAAAGGGATATCGGCAGCCCCCGTGAAACTCTTGGGGGCATTCTCTATCCCCACCCATTGCAGCCTTGCTGCGCCACGGATACGCAGAAAATCTGTGGAACCGGCATCTGCCGGATTATAAAGGGTAGGCACAGCCCAAGACTGAGTGTAGAGAGGATCACTCTGCCCCTGCACAGATTCAGGCATAAGGGCAGAGATGAGAAATGCGACCGAAATGGCCACAATGCGGAGGGTAAGTCGAAGAGGAGTTTCCATTTATTCGAAATAAAAGGAGAGCACTACCATGTTGCTCTTCATCTTGGTCAGTGACTGTGTGATCTGAAAAGCTGCCGGATTCTCATCGAGGTCGGGGCGGTCATGCTTCAATATGTCGGAAAGTCCGAAACAAAACTTTATCTCGGGGCAGAGCTTGAAGAAAGGCAGATAAAAATCGCAACCAAGCCCGACGGTAAGCATCGTGTCAAAGTTGTTGGTGACGATAGGGTCTGACCGCTTCTTTGAAATGTCGAGCACCCCCATGACTCCCGCCGTGACGTAGGGGCGGGTGTTGTGCAGGCGGTCGCCTGAGATTTTCAGGTCGAAAGGGATCACCACCAAAGCGCTCTTGATGTCTTGAAGCTGCTTCTCTCCACTGTTGTAGTCGAGCATATGCACCGTCTTTGAGCCGAAATACATACCCGGCGAAAAGCGAATATTAAAGTAGCGGTGAAGACACAGATCGCCTAAGACCGTCGCATTGAATCCGGGGGAGAAATCAGGCACTTCCATCTGCCATTGACGCCCATCTTCAGTGACGAGGCCGGAATGGGTGAAAGAGAGATCCTGCACATGGGTGCCCACTGAAAAGCCCCAATGCCACCGCTTCAAGTCGGCATACTGACGGTTTGGCACTTTCTCCCCCCACTTCGCATATGCAGCAAAAGGAATGCCAATCAAGATCAGCATTGCGACAAGACGAACAGCATTGTCCTTTACAGCCATGTGTATTTTAATTAATGTGGAATATTTCATTAAGTATATCGCCGGCAAAAGGAGCGAGTCTGTATAAGAAACGAAAAAAAGAATTTTTTCTTATGTAATATTATGATGTTTGCAAATATTTGCTTAAATTTGCACAACAAAACATGTAATAACCCTACCTATGAAACGTGTAATAACTCTTGGAGAAATTATGCTCCGTCTTTCGCCGCAAGGTTTTCGGCGATTCATTCAGGTCGATAACTTTGAAGTCATCTGGGGTGGCGGTGAAGCCAATGTAGCTGTCAGCTGCGCCAACTATGGCATGGACGCAAAGTTTGTAACTAAGTTGCCTACTCATGAAATTGGTCAGGCAGCAGTCAACGCTCTGCGCCGTTATGGTGTCGACACTCAATATATAGCGCGTGGTGGCGACCGCGTAGGCATCTACTACTGCGAGACAGGCGCTTCGATGCGCCCCTCAAAGGTGATCTACGACCGTGCTCATTCAGCAATCGCAGAGGCTGACCCATCTGATTTCGACTTTGATGAGATCATGAAGGGAGCAGATTGGTTCCACTGGAGCGGCATCACACCTGCCATCAGCGACAAGGCTGCAGAGCTCACCCGCCTTGCTTGCGAAGCTGCAAAGCGCAACGGCGTGACAGTATCTGTCGACCTCAATTTCCGCAAGAAACTGTGGACAAAAGAGAAAGCACAGTCGATCATGCGTCCGCTTATGAAGTATGTCGATGTCTGCATTGGCAATGAGGAAGATGCAGAACTCTGCCTCGGATTCAAGCCTGATGCTGACGTAGAAGCCGGCGAGACATCCGCTGAAGGCTACAAAGGTATATTCAAGGCTATGGCTGAAGAGTTCGGATTCAAATATGTGGTCTCCACACTCCGCGAGTCGTACTCAGCAAGCCACAATGGCTGGAAGGCTATGATCTACGACGGCAAGGAATTCTATGAGTCAAAGCGCTATGACATCAACCCGATCGTAGACCGCGTAGGTGGCGGCGACTCTTTCTCCGGCGGTCTCATCTACGGACTTCTCAACAAGGAGACCCAAGGGGAGGCTCTTGAATTCGCTGTGGCTGCATCTGCCCTCAAACAGACCATCAACGGCGACTTCAACCTCGTCACAATCGCTGAAGTTGAGGCTCTTGCAGGCGGAAGCGCCAACGGACGTGTGCAGCGCTAATCTCATCTTCACAACTTCACAACCACACAACCTAAAAACCAAACAACCAACAATGGCTAAATTCGATAAACTACAGGTACTCGCCAAGATGGCAGAGGCTCCTATGGTGCCGGTGTTTTATCACAAAGACCCTGAAGTGGCAAAAGCTGTGGTAAAAGCTTGCTACGATGGTGGTGTCCGTGCATTTGAATTCACAAACCGTGGGGACTTTGCCCATGAGGTTTTTGCAGAAGTAATCAAGTTTGCTGCAAAAGAATGCCCTGAGATGGCACTTGGCGTTGGCTCCATAGTAGAGCCTTCAGCAGCTTCCCTCTATATCCAGCAGGGAGCATGCTTCGTGGTAGGTCCTCTTTTCAATCCTGACGTGGCTAAAGTCTGCAACCGTAGACTCGTGCCCTATACACCCGGATGCGGAACCGTTTCAGAAATCGGTTTCGCACAGGAACTTGGCTGCGACCTTTGCAAGGTGTTCCCAGGCGATGTGCTCGGTCCCAAGTTCGTGAAGGGTCTTCTCGCTCCGATGCCATGGTCAAAGATTATGGTGACAGGAGGAGTAGAACCGACTGAAGAGAACCTCAAAGGATGGTTTGCAGCAGGAGTGTTCTGTGTAGGCATGGGCTCCAAGCTCTTCCCGAAAGACAAGGTAGCTGCCGGCGACTGGAAGTATGTCACCGACAAGTGCCGTGAGGCTCTCGACACCATTGCAAAGCTCAAGGCCTAACCACTGTGTAGCAAAATATACTATAAATAAAGGTGGATTCCAATCGGAGTCCACCTTTATTCATTATGTATATGGGTTCTTATTTCTTAAGATTCATAAGGTGCTTGACAGCGCCCTCGAGCTGTGCATCACGTCCGGCTTCCACGTCGGCAGGAGCATTGTAGATCACTACATCAGGATTAAGCTGAGTATTCTCGAGCGGTTTCCCATCGACTGAAAGGTTTGTCACCTGGGGAATGCCGAAGACAAGGCTCGGGTCGATCTGGGTCTCCCACCAGACAGCGGTCATAGTGCCCGGTATTGGAGCACCGACCACGTCGCCGATGCCGAGGGTCTGGAACACGTATGGAGTGCCGGAAGCGTCGCTGTAGTTGCATTCGTTGACAAGCATCGCAGATGGCTTTGTCCACTGTGCCCATGGCTCGCTGCCGATATATTGCCCGCGGGGAGAATATTGGGCATATTCCTTTCCGTTTAGAAGGATAGCAAGGTCATTGTGAAGCCAGCCGCCACCGTTATAGCGGGTGTCGACAACAACAGCATCACAATTCCTATACTTTCCAAGCAGACGGTCGTAGGCATTTTGATAGCTTGCAGTGTTCATGCCCTGCACATGTATGTAGCCGATCTTGCCGTTTGAAAGGCTGTCGACTACTTTTTCATTGTGCTCAACCCAACGGTCGTAGCTAAGACTGGATAGAGCCCCCATCGACACAGGGCGAACTGTCACATCTTTAGTCTTGCCATCCGCACCCTTGACAGACAGACGCACTTTCTTGCCGGCCTTGCCGTCGAGCATAGCGTTGATGTCTTGACGCGGAGCAATGCTTTGGCCATCTATTGCAAGAATTACATCGCCGACTTTCATGTCAGCCGCTTTTGTTGAAAGAGGTCCACGCGCGATTATTTCTGCTATCTTAAGACCTGCACCATCATATTCCTCATCAAAATAAGCACCAAGAGAGGCGGTAGAAAGCGACACCCCATCACCATAAGCACGTCCGCCGGTGTGCGAAGCATTCAGCTCACCAAGGATCTCACTAAGCATCTCTGCAAAATCACGGTTGTTTGAGATGTAAGGGAGAAACTTACGGTAGTGGTCGCCATAATAAGTCCAGTCTACGCCGTGAAGGTTCTCATCATAGAATTTGTCGTTGACTTGGCGAAGCATATGGTCGTAGATATATTCGCGTTCCTTTGAAGGACTTCTGTCATATAAGGCTTCATATTCCACCTCCTCAATCTTATCGTTGGCGAGATTCATCTTCTTTATGCCGCCATTGCCCCAAAGGAAGAGATTCTCACCTTTTGCATCCGGCTCCATACCATATATACCTGATGAAACGACTGAGACATCCCCCTTCTTGATGTCGCGACAGTAAAGGTTACGTTTCCCTTCAGTGCTGGATGCGGTGTAGTAGAGTTTGTCGCCCTTAGGAGTGAGGAAATAATCGCCGATAAGGGCAGAATTGCCGGTAAGGCGTTTTGTGCGGTATCGACGGTTGGCAAGGTCTGGTGTAAATTTCGGAGTATCCTCCTTCTTCACATCCTTTTTGTCTTTCTTTCCCTTCTTGTCTTTTTTATCCTTTTTGTCTTTTTCTTCTCCCTCTTCCTTATCTTTGCCGCTCTTTTCCTTGAGGTCAGCTTCTTCTTCGGTCATGTTGAAGTCGTCCCAAGCCTCCCCGTCGAGCACCATAAGGATGATATCGCTTTGGTTGCCCCAGCTTCCGGTGTTCTTCATGCCATATTTGCCGGACTCATATGCAATGCCTTTTCCGCCGAGCACCCATTTTGGATTGCCATCGCTGAAACCGCTCTCGGTGAGGTCGACCACTTCACTGCCATCAGCCTTTATAAGGGCAATGTCAGTATTGTTCCAGCCACCCACACCTATATAATTCATGATAAGCCACTGGCTGTCGGGACTCCAGGCAAATTGCTGATCGCCGTCGGAATAAGAATAGTTATACTTACCATCAAGGGCTGTGGTCACCTTCTTAGTGTCAAGGTCTATGACCTTAAGGGTCGACCTGTTTTCGAGAAACGCCACTTTCTTTCCATCAGGGCTGATGACAGGCTGCATTGCACTCGTAGCGCACTTATAGAGAGGTTCCTCTACTATTTCAGTGGCATAAGCGAATTGCTCTTCGTTTGGATTCTTTATCTTGGCAGTGAAAAGCTGCCAGTATCCGTCGCGGTCACTGTCATAGACCATGGTCTTGCCATCAGGCGAGATACTCACGGTGCGCTCTTGATCAGGAGTGTCAGTGATTCTCTTGGTGGTCTTGTATTTGGCATCGGTGACATATACGTCTCCCCTGATCACTATGGCCAACTCATTGCCTTTAGGCGCGGGGAAGAAAGAGGATGCCCCACCTGACACGTAGCGCTTCACAAGGTCGGCGTCATAATCATCTGCCACGATATCAACCTGCACTTTCTGCGGCTGTCCCCCATCTGAGAGAGTATAGAGTTCGCCATCCCAGCTGAATGCCATCAGCCCCCCATCGGATACTGAAAGGTTTCTTACAGGATGCTTTTCAAAAGAGGTGAGCTTTCTTTTATTGCCTGTAAGGTCTGCTGCATATACATTGAGAGTCCCATCCTCTTCGGAAAGGAAGAAGAAGGAATCCCCCTTTGGAGCCCAGACAGCATTGCGGTCATGGCCATTGAAGGATGTCAGCTGACGGAAGTTGCCATTGTCGTAAAGCCAGATATCGTTTGTGCCGGAGCTTCGTTCATGCTTACGGAAAGGATCTTCATAGCCTTTCTTGTCTGTGAAAATTATCTTACCGTCACGTCCGGAAGAAGAAAACAGCATCGGCATCGAGAGGAACATCGACGGACGAGTGCCCGGCATGTTCACATTCAAAGAATACGTCTGTGGCAAGATCGGGGCCTGTGCTGAATTGCGGGCCGGCATCTCATTGGCAGAGAAGAGGAGAATGGAATCGTTAAGAAAGGCAAGGGGCATTTCAGCTATGCTGGAAGTAGTGAGACGCTTCACGCCACCCCCGTTCGAGTTCATAATGAAGATATCATCACTACCCTCGCGGTCGCTGCGGAAAGCGATTCTTTTTCCATCAGGAGTCCATACGGGTTTGGAGTCGAATGCATTGTCAGACGTAAGTTGACGTGCTTGGCCTCCGGCTGCCGGGACAGAATACACATCTCCCTTATAAGTAAAGGCGATGGTTTGTCCATCGGGAGATATGGCAACGTCCCTTAACCACAAAGGGGCGTCAGCAAATGCCGATGAAGCCACAATCGCGACGAAAGCCGCTAATAAAGTTTTTTTCATGACTGATTTAAAATAGAAGTTGTTTGAACTGCAAAGATATGAAATATTTTTCAAAAATCAACCGTTTTTGGACGAAAAGCATTATCTCGCATAGGGAAAGGCATGCAACGACGATAGATTCTATTATCTAACAAATTTTGTTTTTTTATGAATTAGACCACTTATATTTTCTTTTTTTATGATTGTGCTACAAGTTTTTTTATTAATTTTGCAGCCGGAATAGGGTGAGCAGTGATATAACAGTGACTTTCGCCTTAAATCATAAACCCTAAAAGATTCATCAACAAGCACATTAAACGCTAACTCTTAACAAAATAACATAATGAAGAAAGCTATCATTCCGTTTGCAGCAATGGCACTTGCACTTGCCTCCTGCAATACAGAGACAAAAGACTCGTATCAGACCATCAACTTCCGCGAATACAATTTGATCATAGACACACAAGATCCATCACAGATGGCGCAAGCTTCTGACGTGACATATGAGGTCAAAAACAATATTTCGAGGCAGGTGGTAGATGTCAAAGCCAACGATATCATCATCAACAACCAGAAGCATTCGTTCGAGACAGACACAATGGGCTTACACTCCACATCATTTAAAGTGGATGGCCTCGGAGATGTCTACAACGTATATTTCTCCAAATACGGGAATGCCGGCATCGGAAGCAACGTAAGAGACTTAAAAGGGACTATCGTCTACGGCTATGCTGCTATGAGCAATCTCCTGAACCCTGTCTACGATATCCCAATCGTACAGCGTCTTGACATGAGCTATACGCTCAACGACCGCTATAGCGTGCAGACTTTCTGGCCGGCAGCCATGTTCAGAGGACAGACAATGTCTTCAACTACGGGAGAATCGCACACTACCAAAGGCTCAGACTATGTAGCAATCATCGACTTCGAAAAGAAAACTGCCAGTGTATATGTGTATAATGCTGAGCTCTCTGCCAATCAAGACAAGTCTTTCCCTAAGGTGATACGTTTTGGTGAAATTCCGGTGGTATTTACCCATGAGGGCTTCTCTCTTCAGTCTCCAGCCCCAATGACCAAAATCCTTGGCAAAAAAGACAATCAGATAGCTTTGGTAGACTCAGTGGGATTTGCAGCTACAGACTTCTCTTTTTACCTGACTTCGCCTGACCTTACTGAGGTGTCGATCAACTATAAGCTCGACGGCCGCAATGTATCATTCAGGGGCTGCTCAATCCTGAAACCCGGTTTCTAAAAAATTTTTTGAAAAAAATCGCGAAATATTTTGCGGAACCGAAATTTATTACTAACTTTGCAGTCGCAAACGCAGGATAAGCGGCTGCAAATTCTTTTTGGAGTGATGCTCGAGTGGCTGAAGAGGCACGCCTGGAAAGCGTGTGTACGCCAAAAGCGTACCGCGAGTTCGAATCTCGCTCACTCCGCGACAGACTTTTGAGAGCAAAAGCTACAAGATATTTTTTCGGAGAGATGGCAGAGTGGTCGATTGCGGCGGTCTTGAAAACCGTTGAGGGTAACACCTCCGGGGGTTCGAATCCCTCTCTCTCCGCCACCACAAAGGCTCGTTGATTTATCTGCGAGCCTTTTTTCATTACAAATACTCCTCTCCCACAACTCACCTATCATTTACAAACCATCCTTAGATACCTTCACATGAAATCCTTACGCGAATTATTCAGGATTGGAACCGGGCCATCCTCATCGCATACGATGGGACCACGAAAAGCGGCCCAAACATTTCGCGACCAGCATCCGGAAGCAGACCATTTCGAAGTGACACTTTATGGAAGCCTCGCCGCCACCGGCAAAGGGCACATGACCGACGTGGCCATACTTGACGAACTCTCAAAATCAGGAAAAGAGACTGAAATCATCTGGCGCCCCGACACGTTTCTCGATTTCCACCCAAACGGGATGAAATTTCGCAGCCTTGACGCCGACGGCAACCAGACAGGGGAATGGACAGTATTCAGCGTCGGAGGCGGAGCTCTTGAGGAGCCGGGCAAGCCCCACACCGAATCGGGGGAAATTTACCCGCTCAATACCATCACCGACATCATGGCATATTGCGAACGCACCGGACATACATATTGGGAGTATGTGGAGCAATGCGAAGGCCCGGAGATATGGGACTATCTTTTGGAAGTATGGAAAGTGATGAAAGACGCCGTGGAGCGAGGACTTAATCGAGAAGGCCGACTCCCGGGCCCTCTTAATCTTCAACGTAAGGCTTGCGCATACTTTGTGAAAGCCGGAGGATACAAAGACAACCTCAAAAGCCGTGGCCGTGTATTCGCATATGCCCTTGCCGTAAGCGAAGAAAATGCCTCAGGCGGAGAGATCGTCACGGCTCCCACATGCGGATCAAGCGGAGTGATCCCGGGTGTGCTCTATCACCTATGGGAAAGCCGCCATTTTGCCGATGCCCAAATGGTACACGCGCTGGCTACCGCAGGGCTTTTCGGCAATGTAGTGAAGCATAATGCTTCCATCGCAGGTGCGGATGTAGGTTGCCAAGGTGAAGTCGGAGTGGCTTGCGCCATGGCAGCGGCAGCTGCCACACAACTCTTTGGCGGAAGTCCCGCACAGATAGAATATGCAGCTGAGATGGGATTGGAGCATCACCTCGGCATGACTTGCGACCCGGTGTGCGGACTCGTGCAGATCCCCTGCATCGAACGCAATGCCTACGCCGCAGCACGAGCCCTGGATGCCAACATCTACGCTTCATTTACAGATGGAAGCCACCGTGTATCGTTTGACAAACTGGTGACAGTGATGAAAGAGACCGGGCACGACTTACCATCGCTCTATAAGGAGACCGGCACCGGCGGACTTGCCAAAGACTATGAGCAGATGCTCAGGAAATAATTTGAAATGTAAGACCCCATCTCATAAAATTTGAACTGAAAATCAGTGAAATTTGAAATAAACATATTAGGATGCGGAAGCGCTAAGCCATCGCCCGTGCACAATCCATCATGCACTGTCGTCAACTTCAGGGAAAACCTGTTTATGATCGATTGCGGCGAAGGGGCACAAAAGGAGCTGCAACGACAGCGGCTTAAGCTTCCGCGTCTCAACCATATCTTCCTGACCCACCTACATGGCGACCACGTGTTCGGGTTGCCGGGGCTTATCGGCACTATGGCGCTTTCCGGACTCGAAGGCGACATAACAATCCACACTTTTGAGGATGGGAAGAAAATCTTGTCTGCAATGTTTGACTATTTCAATCGGGGGCTCCCGATAGATGTGAAGTTCAACGTAATCCGTCCGGAAGAAGCCATTGTGTTTGAAAATGATTCATTGCGGGTGAGGACTGTGCCTCTACGCCATAAGATTCCGGCCGTAGGATACGTATTTGAGGAAAAGCCAAGCCTTCGACATATCGACAGGGCTATGTGCGACTTCCACGGCGTGCCGATATGGGCTTTTAACCGTATCAAGGCAGGAGAAGACTTCATAAAGCCCGATGACACTGTCATTGCCAATTCCATTCTCACTAAAGACCCGAATCCACCACGAAGCTACGCGCACATCAGCGACACTGCCTATATCCCCGACTTGGCTTCAAAGATAAAAGGAGTGGACCTCCTCTTCCATGAGACGACTTACCTTACGCCTGACAGCGACAAGGCAAGAGAGAGAGGACATTCCACTGCAGCCGATGCTGCCCGCATTGCAAGGGATGCAGGAGCCGGGCGACTGCTTACGGGCCACTACTCATCTCGCTACAAAGACGACACTCTCTTTTTGGATGAAGCCCGAAGCATATTCCCAAATGTCATCCTCGGCAAAGAGGGACTCCGAATCCAGATCTAAAACACCCCATTGGTATGCCGGAAAGAGCCAACGTGATGTCATTTTCAAAAAAATTTGCAAAAAATTTGGCAGATTCAATTTTTCTTATTAACTTTGCACCGCAAATGAGAGGAAACCTCTAATGGTGAGGTGGGTGAGTGGCTGAAACCACCAGTTTGCTAAACTGACGTAGGAGCAATCCTACCACGAGTTCGAATCTCGTCCTCACCGCGAAGTCCCGATAGCCGTTGGCTATCGGGATTTTTGTTTAACTTATTAAAAAAAGAAACATAACTGTTGGCTATAACGGGATTTTTTATTAATTTTGCGGAAATTATAGCGTTTTATCGCTTACAACGAAAACAACTTTAACAAGGATATGAAGGTAACACGTTTTTTAGTCCCGCTGATGTTGCTCTGCGCCCTGCCGGCGATGGCTTTGACCGACGAGCAAGTGATCACCTACATCAAGACAGAGGCTGCCACAGGCAAGTCGCAAAACCAGATTGCCAAGGAGCTGCTTGCACAAGGCGTCTCAGCCGACCAAATCCGTAGAATCCGCGCCCAATATGCGGAGGAACAGAACACTCAAGTCAATGCCACAACTGGAACTGCACTCCAAAACAGGCTTCGTGATGAAGTGGCAGAAAGCGAAGAAGACAACCAAGCAGTGGAAGACGTAGATGAAAGCACGAATGTCAGGAAAACCATCTACGGCCATGATATCTTCAACTCCCGTGCTCTCACTTTCGAGCCAAACTCCAACATGGCCACTCCTAAGAATTATCGTCTCGGACCCGGCGATGAAGTAATAATCGACATATGGGGTGTCAGCGAAGACAATATACGCCAGCAGATTTCCCCCGACGGACGAATAATGATTTCTCAGTTAGGCCCCGTCTATCTGAATGGACTCACTGTCGACGAAGCAAACCAGCAACTCAAAAACATATTTGCAAAGAAATATTCCGGTGTTGGAAGCGACACAGACATAAATCTGACTTTGGGACAGATTCGTTCCATACAGATTGACGTGTTAGGCGAAGTGAACAGGCCCGGTACCTTTAGAATATCACCCTTCTCAAACGCTTTTCATGCCCTCTACAATGCGGGTGGCATCAACGACATAGGTTCGGTTAGAAATATCGACATTGTCAGAAATGGAAAGAAAATATCCTCAATCGACGTATATGACTATCTTTTCAAGGGTAAAGATGCCGGCAACATACGTCTGCAGGAAGGAGATGTCATCATCGTGCCTCCCTACAATGAGCTTGTGCATGTGGAAGGCAATGTGAAGCGTCCTATGTTTTATGAGCTTAAGAACAATGAAAGCCTTTCTAAACTGATAGAATACGCAGGTGGATTTACAGGAGACGCATACAGCGATGTAGTGCGCGTGCTTCGCCTCAACGGACTCGACAAGGAACTCAACACCGTAGACAAGGACGAGTATTCATCATACTATCTTAAAGACGGCGATGTAGTTTCAATTGGAGTTGTCACAGATGTATTTACCAACAAGGTAGAAATAGGCGGATCAGTATATCGTCCCGGCACATATGCCATCAGCGACAACGTCAAGACACTGCGCCAACTTATAGAGACTGCAGACGGACTTACAGATGATGCATACCTCGGACGCGCTCTTATGTATCGCGAAAAACCGGACCGTTCGCTTGAAGTGCTATCCATCAACCTCGGCAATATTATGGACGGGACTGAGGCAGACATTGAACTTCGCAAAAACGATATCATCAATATCATAAACATCAACGCCATCACAGAACGTGGAGGATTCACAATCCAAGGTTTTGTATTCGCTCCCGGCACATACCCATATGCTGAAGGCACTACTTTGAAGGACCTTATTCTCCAGGCCGGAGGACTTCGCGAAGGTGCTTCTACCGCACGTGTGGAGATTTCTCGACGCATCATCGACCAGAATGCGACCGACGCCACCAACCAGCTTGCCGAAACCTTCACTGTCAATATTGAGGAAGGCCTTGACGTGAGCAAAGCTGCAGAATTCGTCCTGAAGCCTTACGACTTCGTCCAGGTAAGAAAAAGCCCGACATACAGCCAGCAGGAGACAGTCACTCTCAATGGCGAGGTGCTCTATCCGGGCAACTACGTAATTGAAGCTCGCAATGAAAGAGTATCAGATGTGATCCGACGCGCAGGTGGCTTGCTTGAAAGTGCTTATGTGAAAGGCGCATATCTTAAGCGTCTCCGCACTGCCGACCAAAGGGAGCTCCGCAATGAGACCATGCGTCTGGCCAATGCACACAACCAGACGGAAGACAGCATCAATATCGATCCATCTGCCACATCAGACCAGTTCTATGTAGGCATCAACCTCATGAAGGCTATTCAGTCGCCCGGATCGATTGAGGACTTCACGCTCCAGCCCGGCGACCAGATTTTTATTCCTGAGGAACAAAGTACTGTTTCCATCACCGGTGATGTGCTTTTCCCAAACACTGTGGTATACGTGCCCGGGAAAAAACTGAAATATTATATCGAGCAGGCAGGCGGATATGGAGAACGTGCACAAAAGAGAAAGGCATTCATCGTCTATATGAACGGTTCGGCTGCTAAAGCAAAAGGCAATGTGGCAATTGAACCCGGTTGCCAGATTATTGTCCCGACCAAGCCTGAGGGCCAAGGATTTGATTGGACAAAGGTGCTCTCTATCGCTACAACTTTAGGTTCTATTGCATCTATGACGGCTGCAGTAGCTGCAATATTCAGAAGATAACCAAGATTACTCAACAAGTATGAACTCCACAGAAAAAGATATAAATGGGGACGAGATAAAACTCCGCACATCTGACAATAATCAGCCGGAAATCAACTCCCAAGATGAAGAACAGGAAATCGATCTTCTGGAACTCGCCTTAAAACTATGGCGACAGAAAAAGAAAATAGCCATCTGGTGCTGTATTGGCGCTATTGTTGGTCTGATTGTAGCGTTCAGCATTCCTCGTGAGTATACTACCGATGTTAAGTTAGCCCCGGAGGCGGGCAACGGACAAAAGGCCGGCGGAAGTCTTGGAGCTATGGCAGCTATGGTGGGTATCGGAGGTGGCCAGACAGGCAGCGATGCCGTAAGCCCCACTCTTTATCCGGATGTAGTGAGCTCAGTGCCGTTTCTTGTCGGGCTGTTCAATGTCCCGGTAGAAGACATCGACGGTGAAAAGAAAATAACTGTCAGGGAATATGTGGAAGAAGACCTTAAGGCACCCTGGTGGTCCGCAATAATGGGACTCCCGTTTAAGCTGATTGGGTTGCTAAGAAGTGGAGACGCAGAGGAAGTCGACACTAATAAGCCTACGGATACTTTCCAACTTACGCGACCCGAAGATGCCGTTGTGAAAGCTCTCAGAGCGAGAATTTCTGCTTCGGTTGACACCAAGACATCTGTAATCACCATTTCGGTCATGATGCAGGATCCTCTTGTCTCAGCTACCCTGGCCGACACTGTCGTCAATCGCCTTCAAGCGTACATCACTGACTACCGCACCAACAAGGCCCGTAAAGACCTTGAATATGCTGAACTTCTCAACAAGGAAGCCAAGGACAACTACTATCAGGCACAGCAAAAATATGCTGATTATCTTGACCGCAACAACGGCGTGATTCTCCATTCCGCGCAGACCACACGCGAACGCCTCCAAAATGAGGCTACTTTGGCATTCAACCTTTATAATCAGACTGCACAGCAGGTGCAAGTAGCAAAAGCCAAGGTTCAGGAAAACACTCCGGTATATGCTACCGTATCTCCGGCTACCGTGCCTATTAAGCCGACATCACCACGCAAGCCTTTGATCCTGGTAGGATTCGTATTCTTAGCATTCGTGGCGTGCTCAGCTTGGATTCTCTACGGAAAACCTCTCCTTGAGGAGATGAAGAAAAAGAAAAACGAAGAGGAGACAAAATAATTTGAATAGCTTAAAGACCATACTCCTTTCTCTCGCGATTATTATCGCAGGCACTTCCGCCACAAGAGCTGACGAATTGTCGGAACTTGTGGCGGCTGTCGCTGCATCAATTGATGAGACGAGAACTACAAAAGACATCAAGACCCCTGCCTTCTCCAACAAGCATAGATACACACCCAAGCCAACAAAAAATGATGTGAATGTCGATCTGCTTGACGGCATCTTAAAATCCATGAATAGGCAGATCCTTCAGGAACGGCGACGTGATGATGGGGAATATGACGAATATCTTTACAATGAATATATGAGGCCAACGCTTGGAAGGGCAGATTTCTTTCGTCCGGTCACCGGAATAATTACGTCAAAGTTTGGATGGAGACCGCAGTTCCAAAGAGTGCATCATGGCGTTGATCTTAGCCTGAACATTGGAGATACAGTAAGAGCCGCATTAAGCGGAACCATTAAACAGATATCATTTGACCCGAATGGATATGGGCATTATGTAGTGATGTCACATCCGGACGGGATGGAGACAGTATATGGCCATCTACAATATGCACTTGTAAGCCAAGGGCAATTTATTTATTCCGGACAACCATTAGCAATCGGGGGGAATACCGGAAACAGTACGGGACCCCACCTTCATTTTGAAGCGAGGATAGGAGGAGTGGCGGTTGACCCCACTTTATTGTTTGATTTTTACAGCACCGGAAGATACATGTATGATTTTGAAAAGCAGTCTCCTGCAGTAGCTGCCACTCCTAAAGGACCGACCTATTCACATCAGTCAAAGTCTTTGAAAAGAGAAGA